>JAFLTX010000050.1 GCA_022509145.1 Muribaculaceae bacterium
TACTTTTTCAGTGCCTTCGCCACGGGCGGCCCCTACGTGAGGCGGGAAGCCACCCGAACGGGAAGGAATCGGGCGGGGAGGCGGTCAAGGGGGAAGGGAGCGGGCTGGATGGCGGCCAAACGGAAAGGGAGCGGGCTGGGAGGCGGTCAAGGGGGATGGGAGCGGCGGGGAGCTACCTCGGGTGATGAGGGGGCTCCCCGCCGGGGATTTGATTTGCTATTTAAGGGGCCGAGTTAGCTGCCGAGCTTGTCGTTGTAGTAGGTGGTTTCGCGGATTGAACCTGTCTTACAGCTTATGTCGAAGCCTCTGCAGTTCGGCGGCGTGGGATAAGGAATCTGATTTGTGGTCTGTACCATCTGGCCGTCTTCGCCGGTGATCCATACGTATCCCTGCTTGTCGATGTAGATGGTGTTCTCGCCGTTCTCGTCGGAGAAATAAATGTCACGACACTGGCCGCCGATATTGAAGTATCTTGACGATCCCTCTCCCGGCCAATAGCTACCGGTGTTGGTTTTCAGCGTAACCGTGTGTCCCATACCGTCGATCACGTAGCCGGGCGGAATGGGGAAGATGTTGCTCACACTGGTCCCTTTCTTGGGCGTCAAATTCTCATATATCGGGAAATACTTGATGCCGGTTTCCTCATCCGTATATCCGTACATCTCAAAGAGCAGCTCGAGCTCTTCGGGAGGATCGTCGTAGCTTTCCGCATCGAAGTTGTAGAGCATGTCGAGCAACTCCTGGAGCTCGGCGTCGGAGTAGAACCCCTGATGGGAATGATATTGAGAGTCTACCGGTTTGTCGGTACTCCAGTTTTGGATAATTACCTTGATACCAGGACCAACACCGGGGATGAGCACGATGTTGAGGTGCATCTCCTCGCCAGCATGCAGAATCTTGCTGTCTATGGTGTCGCCCTTCTCGTCGGGGCCTATGTCGTAACCCCAGTCGGTCGTCCTCTGAAACACCACGTCGTTGAAGCTGCCGTAGTAGGTCTTGAGATTCTCGTAGTTTTTCGAGTTGATTTTAATCTGATAGTCTATCTGGGAGAAGTCAACCTCGGGACAGATATAGAACACGTCTTCGATGCCGGCCTTGTTGTTGATGAAATATGTAACGCCAGTGTCGGGCGACTCTATGTAAGGCTCACCCACATAGGGGCGCCATCCTGCGGGCGCGCCGCTGCCGTCGCCAGGGGTGGGATGGGGATAGAACGTAGCCTTTATCGGCATCCCGATAAACGTCATGTCGGCCATGAGTTCTTTCTCCACCGAACCGTCGGGGCGCAGCAGGATAAGGCTTTCGATATAGATTTTGGATACGAGGTGATGAAACGTCATCTCCACGTATTTTCCGTGCTTGTCATACGAGTAAGTTCCTGATTTGGCGCCGATAAACCCTTCGTAGATGGCGTTGTTTTTGTTGAGGTTGTAGCCCCATTCTTCCGAAGAATTGTAGAAATACACCGGGATAGTGTCGTTTGACGGAGAGTACAACTCCGGCGACGAGGCGCTGCCGTTGTTGTCAGCGCCGGCTGTTCCGCCTATAGCAGCCGGATCGGTCTGCATCCAGGGGACGGTCCAGCCGTAGAAAGTGTGGTTGCGGTTCAGACTTTGCCAGTTGAGGACATGATCAGGATCAACGGGGTCAAGCCTCCCTTCAAACCCTGAAGGCACGTGATACACGGCGTATTCCGTTTCAGGGGTGCCGGTTTCGCTCTCTGTGTTGAGCTCGAGATAGAAATCCTGGCTCCACGGGTCGTATGCCATATAAATGGAGTCGAGCCCGGGGTTCCCTCTGGTGAGGCTCCGAGTGTGTACCGCGTTATCCTCCTCGATCGAGGCGGCGAAGGTCACGGCCATGCCTGAGCCCGCACCGGGATCCGACGGCACGTACTCGTCGATGCACGACACAGCTGCAAACAACAATGCCGAGATGCCGATAACGCTATATATAGGTTTTATTCTTGCCATAGATTTATTGCATAAACGTTCCGATAGGCCGGAGTTGGTTGAAGGAACGGAATATGATGTTGTTGTTTTCGTAGTCAGCCCAGGTTTGGCCTGCAGGTCCAATTCCGGCGAAGTTGCCCACATAACTTGCGCCCGTGCCGGACTCGCCCTCGGGAGCCTGAAGCTTCGCACCGTAGGCAATGAGGCTGATAAGGCGTGTAGGACGTGCTATCTTGCCGAACGCGCCGCCGGTGCCGTAGGTCACCCTGTCTTGCACCGAAGAGGCACCCGTAACTGAAACAGACGAGCGGCAGTCGGTTACCTCCACGTTGTTGTCGTAACCCGCCATGCCGCCTGTATAGGCTTGGCCGAGGATGTAGTCGCCGGCTCTGGTGGTGCCTGCTTCCACGGAGCCGCTGAGGATGCACGATGTCATATAGCCCGTGGAGCTGTCGGAGACGTCGAGCTTCCCGGCCATGCCGCCGATGTTGGAAACCACGCCGCTGCTCGCCGTGGCCTTGATGGCTACGTCAGACAGAATCACGCCCGAAATGAACCCCGACGACAACCCTACGATGCCGCCCACGGAGTAGTCGCCGAGAGCGCCGATGCAGTCGTTGGTGATGGTCATGTTGAAGTCATCGTCGAGCATGGTGACGTCGCTTATCGTACCGCCGCCGGCATTCTGCCCTACCACGCCGCCAATGAGCACCTGGGCATTCTCCACGTTGGAGCTCCATACCCTCAGCTTGTAGGTGCCACCCATCGAGAGAGCGGTGAGCTGGCCGGTGTTGGAGCCCACAAGGGCGCCGATGTTGTGCACCTCGCCGCCGTCGTCTTCATCGTTGGTATACTTCACCTGGACGGTCATCGTGACGTCTGACACACGCACGTTGTTAACCAATCCGCCCGGACGGTTCCACATGCAGATCGCGCCGTGGCGGCTTCGGTCTTCATCTCTTTCCACGTTGCCGTAGGAATATTCCTCCGATACCGCGTTGATCTTGGCCGTCTTTATACCGACGTTGGCGATGGTGCCGTAGTTGTATCTGAACAGCGGGCATCCCAGATTGGAGATATAATGGTAGTTGCCGTCGAAGGTCTGGCCTTCAAGCACGTCGGGCATGAATCCCAGCTGGTTGGTGAAATCCTCGTAGTCGGCGAAGTTGAAGTCAACGTTTGTGAGCAGTTTTGTGCCGCCCGGCACGGCCTCCAGAATAGGATTGCCGTTGGAGTCGGTGTATCCCCTGCTCTCCCTTACCGCTTCAAGGAAATCCTTGACGTCGACAATCGTCGGGGGCGTTTCCTCGTCCCATCCCTCGCCCGGAGGCGGCAGCTCTATGGTGATGCCCGGCGACTTTGTCACGGTCAGGGTGTAGGTCCTCCCGGCGTCGAGCACGGGCGGTATGTTCTCATATTCCACGCCGTCTATCTGAGGGGGTATGTCGGCGTAGTTGTAGGTCAGATATTTGTAGGTCTGGGGCGCGATGGCCGAGTAGTCTACATTGAATGTGTTGTAGGTGCCCGGCTCGAGGAAGTAGCCCACCTTCGTCACGCTCCTCATCTCGCCTTCGGAGTCAGCCTCGTCTCTCACCGCGGCCTTTCCGGATATGAAAATGCGGTTGTCATATTGAGGGTTGGGGAGTTGGGTAAACTCGAATTTGAGCGCCGGAGTGCCGAGCAGGTCGGGGTCTTCCGAGCCGTCGTTTTGCACCAGCTGGAGAGAGAAGGCGTTGTTGAAATCTTTATATCCTTCAGTTTCGCTTCCCACGCGGTCGGTATAGAAGAAATAGTTTGATGCCACCATCGGCTCGAGGTCGATGAGGGTGAGATACGTGCAGAGGTGCTCAAACTGGAGGTTCACCGCATGGCCGTATTGCATATACGGCGTTTCGGGAGCCATCAGCGGGTCAGACTCGGGGGTGATGTCGGAGAGACTCACGGTCAACGGGTCGTTCTCGGCGGTAAACATACCCGAGGACTGGCTCATGTAATAAGCGTAGAATTTCCCTTCGGTCGAGATGGATGGCCAGGTGAGCTTGTTGCCGGCCACGGGTTCCCAGCGGCGGGTCTTTCCGTCGTATCTTAGGGCGCCATACCGGGCCGTGATGCCGTCTATGTAGGTGCCGTCGGTCTGCAGGGCGCTGGTCTTGAAAGTGCCTACCACGTGGATAAGGTCGCCGTCGGAGAATTTGGTCTTCACCTGGGCGTCGTCAAAGCCTCTGGTGGCCGTGATGCCAGGCCATTCGAAGGTGAACGACACAGGAAGCTCTCCGTTAGTGTCGTCGTTCTCCCCGCGGAGCCAGTCGTCGTTGCTGCAGCATGAAAGTGACACTATCGCGATTGCCGCAGCTATATATCGCAGAATTTTAATCATTGTCTGTTCTGGTTTGTTACGTTGTTGGCATTGTTGCCCTTGCTGATGTAACCGTTAGGCGCCACTCCCACGATGTTGTCTACCGTTGAGTCGGAGATGAGGAAACCGGAAAGCACACAACCCTCGATTGTACAGTCGGTGGTGATGGTACCGGCCACCATACCGCCCGGACCGTCAGGATTGTAGAGCGTGCCGTTGGTGATCTGGCAATTGTTCACCTGGGCCTCGTTTTCCATACTGTTGGCAATGATGCCGACGGCGGAAGTGTACTCTGTGCCGTAATTTACGTCGGGTCTGTCAAACTGGAAGTTCTGCACTATGGCGTTGTCGCCCGTCAGAGTACCCACCAGAGTGGTCTTGAGGCCCGAGATCTTGTATCGTTGCGAGGTGCCGTTAGGCAATACGGAGCTCTCACCGTCGAGGATGTCTCTCAACTCGCGCACAATCGGCTGGCCAGCCTCAAACCTGGAGAGGTCGAGGTCGCGGAGCACGTAGAAGTGCCACGATTTCTGATATTCACTGTCGATATAGAGGTCGCCGTATTTCAACAACGCATTGGTGTTCAAATCGTTGGGATCGTCAAGATAGGCATTGTATGCCTGGAGCCACATTTCGAATTCCGAGGCGTCGTTGATACCGCGCTTCCTCTCGTCGGTGAGGTCAACGTCGGGCTTCCAGGGCACGATGCCGCAGGGGTTGGCCGTCGGCACGAGCTCGCGCATCTCGATCTCCATCGGGTAGCGCCAGCCGCCGTCTACATATTTCGAATTGGCGTTGCTCAGCCTCAGCGACGACACTCTCTGGAGGTTGCCGTCGTTGTCATAGAGCTCAATGTATTCCACACGTGTCCTCTCGCCCGGGCGCGGCTCCACGTATTGCGCGTTACATCCGATTGTCGGAACGATTACGTACCATGCCGTCTGGCCCACGGTGTCTTGCTGAGTCATATAGAAATTCGAGCCGAGCCACGCTCCCCACTCCATGGCTTCTGATCTCTCCATCTTCGAGGGGTCGTACACCAGCTCGGGGCTGCATTTCCAGCCGCCGTCGGTGCTCACCACCGCCTTGATGCCGGTTACGGGGATGTTGAGCACGGCTTTTATCTCCCATTCGTTCACGTCGTCTGCCACCTTCTTGGGGTGGTCAAACCCTTCGCCCCTCATGATAATCAGCTCGGCGAAGGTGTGCTGGAATTCGCCGTATAGGGCAGCTTTCTTGCTCTCTGCCTCGGCCAGCACGTCAAGACGGCGGGTGGAGAGGAAGTCGATACACCGAGCCGTGTCGAGATGGAGCCCGTCGTGGTCGGTGTTGGTGCGAATATCAAACCCGTATTCCTGGTCTATATCTTCCGAATAGGGATAATACATGAAGATTTCATTCCCGTCGATGTGTGTGGGGCTGAACTGGGTGTTGGCGTCGGGGTCGCGGAAGTTGTCGCCGCCCGTGCCCTCTGTGTAAATCAGTTTCTGATTTATAAACGGCTGCTCGCCGTAGCTGCCTTCGGTGAGTTTGCCTCCCGAAGAGAAGAACCCCATGGCATCGTCATAGGTAAAATCGGTATACGACCATTGGTCGGCGGTGCCTTCGGTGGCGTTGGTAGCGGCGCGGGTAGCGGCCGACCCTTCTATGCGGGCCGTCACTGCAAGCGGCTGCGGGCCCCATGCATGCGTGTCTTCTCCGCCGGGAAGTTCGTCGGAGACGCACGATGTCAGCGGCAGCAGCAGCCACGCCATTATTTTCAGTATATCTCTTTTCGCCATGCCTATCTCGTTAATCCGTTCCAGTCAAGATTGCCGGTAACCACTCTGTAGAGCTCGTTTGCATTCACCTGCACCTCATCGCCGCCGTTGGAGATGAAGATGCCGTAATTGGTAAAGTCAAACTCGAAATTCTTTGTCACGCCCTTGACTTCACCGCTTTCCGTCATCACGGTGGTTCCCGGCCTCATTTTATTATATATAGAGGTGTAGTCGAGCGTCACGCTGCTGAAGAATTGGAACAGCCATTTCTCCTGCGTGGTGCCTTCGGGAGTGAAGAGGTAGCCGTATCTTTGAAGCTGGTATTCGTTGAATTTGTTGTAATAATCGATCAGTTTGATAAACTCCGGCGCGTTGTAGATGCCCGACTGATGGGCCTCCATGGTAAACTCGCCCTTGTCTACCCATTTCGTCACCCAAACGGGCATGATGGCCAGTTCGGGGGGCTCCTCGGTGATGACGGTGCGTATCGTCAGCACATATTCCTTGAGAAACGCGAGGGTCACAGGGTATGTAAGCTCATTGTCGATGTAGTTGGCAATCATCATTGTGTGAGGCAATATACCGCTGTAGATCTTCCCGTCGGCAAGCTCGATTTCCAGCTGCGAGCGGGATGCGTCTTCGGCCAGAGCCTGAGGCGGCAGCACAATGTCCGGAGAGTAATACACTGTCCTGTCCGGGTCGTCGGTGTTGGTTTCTACCCAGCCATACCCGGGGGTGTCGGGGTCGACGATCGTGATGCCCGAATTATCCTCCTCGTCAAGGTAGAGGGTGCCGCTGATACGGCTGTAGGATTTGGGACGCGGATATAGATTGGTTATCCTCACGGTGGCGCCTTCGAGGGTGATGTCTTCAAAAGCATCTTCTTCCTTGACCACGGCCACTTCCACCTTCACGCGCGACATATAGTGGTGGAGGTCGAAGCTGAGGCTGCGCGTGCCGCTGTTTACCGACTTCTCGCCCCAGAGCAGGTCATTGCTACCCTCGTCGGTGTCGAAGAGACCGGCTACAAAGCGGTTGTTGGCATCGGTGAAGTTCACCAGGGTGTCGGTGCCATATTCGTTGCTTACGTTGTCGAGATAGAACGTCACGGGCGAGCCGCCGATGTCGCTCCATTTCAGCTCGCTGCCGGCAAGGGTGTTGACGATGCCGAGGCCCGGCGTTTCGGCCGCTTGCCTGTCGAAGTCGACTATAGCCAAGGTGTAGCTGCGGTTTTGGTTGTTCTGCGGATACGACAGATAGTATTCACCTTCCTCAACCCTTCCTTCAGGCTGATAAGACCGTGTGACCACATTTGAGGCTATGCGGGCCGACACTTTCAGCTCCTTGCTGAGGTCGTCGGGGGCGCCGTCTTGCTCGACATCGGCCGTGCAGCCTTGCATCCCCAGGATGCAGGCCATGGCTGCCATCATCTTCAGGATACGTGTATGTCTAATCATTTGTCTGCTTGTTTACGGTCATGTCTGTCTCCGCGTTTTTCCACGGAAGTATCTTGGCTCCCACTACCACCGTCTGGTTGGTTTTACGGGGGAGATAGAGTTCGAGCTCCTGCAGCGTTCCCTGGGTGAGGCCGAAGCTCGTGCCCTCGGCACCCACGATCTGCTCACCCCTGAAATAGTAATATTTCGTGTCGCCGCCGGGGGTGGTGAGCGCGAAGCAGAGGAAGTCGCCGGTGAAGTTCTGCGTCGGGAAGAGCACGCTGAACTGGTAGGTGCGCACTCTGTCCTGGTTGTCAGTGATGCCGTCTACCTGGCCGCCGTAATAGGGCGTCACGTCGATTGTCTTCTCCGTGTCGGAGTCTATGTTGTGGCTGTACATCTTGATGTTGTTCTTCGGCTTGGTTTCGTCGGCCTGCACAAGCGGGGCCTCTGAGTCGGAACTCTTCGCTGCTGCCCATTCTATCTTGAAGTCGGTAGAGGCGTTGAGCACGTACGCGCCTTTCATGGCGCCGGGGTTGAAGCCTGAATAGCTCTGGTCGTTATAGTCGGCCGAGGTGCCGTCGTAGACCGGGACATAAATCTTCACCATCAGATAGGTCATCAGGTGGAAGAGGCGGAAACGCATTCTGGTGAAGATGGCCGAGGTGGAGTGGTAGGCACCCATTATGTCCGACTTCATGAAGTTGTCGGTGGCAAAGGGGTCGCCGTTGCTTCCGGTCTGGTCGGTCTGCACGCTCCAAACGGGCTGCTGCCCCACCGGGAAATGGAACGCGAAGAATTTGAAGGCGTTGCCGCTGGGTCCTACGGCCAACACGTTGTCCCAGTTGAAGCCCATGCGTCCGTCTACCACGGCGAAGTTGTAGCCGTCGGCCCAGGAGGCCTCGTCGTCGGGAACGTATTTGTATACATACATGTAGTTCAGCGTCTCCTCGGTCCAGTCTTCGAAGTTAGGACTTCCGGCCTGGGGCATCTGCGAGAAGTATAGAAGATCGTTCTCCTGGAATTGGCTGATGATGATTGGAGCGGAATTGTCGGTCTCCGAATCATACAGTTCGATTCCGGGAGCGAGGCGCATCCCTTCGCGCGAGACGCGGATGATGCCGTCGTCTGCCGTCGGGGGCACTTGCGGTTCCCCCTCGTCTTTCCCCGAGCAGGAGCCGAGCACTGCCGGCAGCAGGCCGATGGCCAATATCTTGAGATAGGTTCTTACCATTTCTTTCTAACTGTAAAGGGGTTGTTGCCCGAAGGTGCGTTCCCTTCGGTTACCCACCCGTTGGCGGTTTTTCTGTTCCAGTCGGCAATCTCGGCATACACCTCAATCTCGCCTTCCGACATGATGATGTTGATCACGACGTATGTGTTTCTGAACAGAGCCTTCAGATTGGGTATAGGTATATCAATGAACGGCGGGGCGGTGAGCCCTGTGTTGGCCGTGTCTTCAAAAAGCATTGTCAGGTAGTAGACCTGTTCGGCCTCCACCGTCTCGCCCTCGTCATCGCCGTCGCCGGTGTCATCGCCGGCGTTGCCCGTGTCGTCGGTGTCATCCGGGTCAACGGCCTCGGGTGCCGGGAAGTTGGCGCTCTCAGGCAGATAATACACGGGCGTGGTGTGTTTCCCGGGGGTGGTGACTTCCTCGCCGTCTACTTCCTCGGTTTTGGCCGCTTTCACTGTGAAGTTCTCGTCGGGATCGTTCTGCTTGACGAAGGTGTACACCTCGGCGTCATCTGGGTCCGGGAGGTCATAGTTCACAATCCAGCCCACTTCGTCGTTGTAGCCCGAGTTGCTGCCGTATTCCGGGAACTGCCAGGAGTTTTTCGAGATTTCCGCCAGCCAGTCTACCCAGCTCATCTCCTCGCCGTTGTACTCCATGGTGGGCTCTGTGGGGTGGCCGAGAAGATAGTTGGCCTTGTTGGCGCTCTTCATGGAGATTCCCTTGATGTTTATGGCGTGGGGGCGGTTGTTGGTGAAGTTGAATATGAATTTCGTGGCCACGGGTACGAGCCAGGCGTTCACGCTGGTCATCACTCCGGGCCTCGGCCTGATATCTTCCTGGCTGAAGGTGTAGGGGAGGTAGATGTTGTTTTGGGCGTCGGCCTCGTAGGCGGGAGTGAACGAATAGTCGTTTATCATGCTTACGAAGTTTCTCGCGGGCTCCCCTTCGGGATAGCTGCCGAGCACGGTGGAGAGGTCGGCGTCAACGCTCGCCTCATTTGCAATCACGAATATGTCTTTATCTCCGGGAGTCGAGTTCCAGCGCAGGGTGTAGGCGTAGTCTTTAGCCGGCACCTCCGTTACGTCGAGCAGCCGGTTGTATTCCACTGTGTCGGGCACCGCGGCGGTTTCTCCCTTGGCAATCACCACCACGCGGGCGGTCTTTATCTTCTCGAGGGGGAGCGTCTCTGCAGACACCGACAACGGCCGGATGTTGAATTCAAACAGCGTCTTGGTGCCATCTATGCCCGAAATACCGCCATTCTCCGTCTCCGGATAATCGTCGAATATACAGGACCCGAACATCGGAATCATGCACAGACAGGCCATTATTCTGAAAGCAAACTTCGTCATATTATTCGTCGTCGCCTCGCCCGCAATCCCGAAGACATTGCAGGATATGGCGTTATAGTTAAGAAGATGGTAATTTTCTGTTAGTTACCTCTCGGTTTTATGTACATTTAGATTTAACACGCAAAGTTAGTAATTTTTTGCCATAACTACAAAAATTTATTTTTGCAAATTTGAGAATTTGCAAAAACATAAAAACTTAATATGGGGCCACATGCAATAAAATTTATTGATGCAGCCCCGCAAATAAGCATTGTAGCGGCCCGTTTCACACTGTTTTTACCTCATAAACAGTGGGCTGAAGGGCCTTCTGTCACTTCATGAAGAGGAAGCTGAACGGCTTGGCACTCTTTGTAAAGTGAGCTGTGGCGTCGCCATGGTAGACGGTGCCGTCAGCCAGCTTCAAAACTCTCTCGCCGCTCCCCTCCGAAAGGTCTATCTCCTTGAGGTCCACGTGAAAGAGAAACATAGGCACCGTGTTCTCGAAATAATACACAAGATTCTTCTGGTCGGCGATCACCCGCCATCTCGTAGAAGAGATGTAAGGATTGTCGGGCATCGATATCCCGTAGGGTACCGATACATTCCTCACCACCGACATCAGTACCGGCACAGCTTTCTCGGCCGACGGGCTTTGGTCTACCGCCTCGATGTAGAATGAAGCGCGCGCGAAACGGTCTGACGACTTGTTGGTGCCCGGAAGCATGTTCATTCCTCCCACCTGTTTCCAATAGTCGTTTACAGCCAGTTGGAGGTTGTAGGCCGGAGAGTTGGTCAAAACGCGGTATTGGCGCCCGTCATAGATGGTCACCGTGCCGTCGAGATACTCGATGATTGCGTTGTTTCCTGTCTTGTCCGACACGGCCATGTGGAGTGTAGATTTGGAGCCGTTGGGCAATTCCGGAGCGTCGAGACGGAACTCGTCTTTCGAGAGCTCTGCCACCACATCTTCCACCGTGGCGAAGTTGTCGAGGAGATATTGGGTCCAGATGCTTATCCCCATCACGGCCCTGTCGTCGTTCTTCTTCTCATACACCGATTCCGGCAGAAAAAGCATGTTGGCCGCCAGTCCGGCCTCGTTAAGCCCGTCGCATACGCCGATGTCGTAGCCCGCGGCTACCACGGAGCCGTATTTCGACTTCCAGCTTACGGTGTTGGCACTTAGGGCCCCTTTGCGCTCGATGCCACGCGGGAAGATGTAGAGATTGGTCTGGGGGTCTTCCTTCCAGTCCATGGTGCGCCCGGTAGCTATCATATCCTCACATTCGTACACCACGCGGGTGCAGGCATTTGAATCTGTGGCGGTTAGCGCCGAAAGAAGGATTGCTCCGACTACGTAAAAAGCTGATTTTTTCTTCATGACAGTATTGAAAAGTTGGTTCTGCCGGCAAATATAGAAAGAATGTTCTTCGCCACCAAACTTTAACACCTTCTGCGAAAATTTGATACTCCCAGGTAGAGGCGCTTCCCCGAGCTAAACAAGAGCGGCTAATTCATTGTTATAACAAGAAATATAAAAACGCTGATGCTATGAAAGAGAAAGTTTTGTTTGTGGTCACGAGCCACTCCGAGTTGGGAGACACGGGGAGAAAGACGGGGTATTTTCTATCGGAAGTTACGCACCCTTGGTCGGTGCTCGAACATTATTATGACATCGACGTGGTAAGCCCTCAAGGCGGCAGACCGCCAGTAGACGGTTTCGATCTCTCCGACCCGATCAACGCGCGTTTCTGGAACGACCCCGAATGGCAGAAGAAAATGGGAGCCACCATGACGCCTGCCGAGGTAGACCCTTCGCAATATAAAGCCATCTTCTATGCCGGAGGCCACGGCGCCATGTGGGATTTTCCCCACAACGAAGCACTGGGTGCCATCGCCGCCGCCATTTATGAAGTCGGAGGAATAGTGTCGGCCGTCTGTCACGGCCCCGCCGGACTCCTGCCTATAAAGCTGAAAGACGGCTCTAATCTGGTGAAAGGGAGGAAAGTAACCGGGTTCACGAATCCAGAGGAAGACGCCAACGGTACGGCCTCCGTGGTGCCCTTCCTGCTCGAGACGGCTCTTGAAAATGAAGGTGCGCTCTTCCAGGAAGGCCCGATGTGGTCAGACCATGTGGTAGTCGACGGGCGCCTCATCACGGGCCAGAACCCCATGTCGGCCCTCAGCCTCGGCCGCGCCCTCCTCCGCACCCTCCAGCAGCAGTAGCCGGCCTCTCGGCCGCACCGGCAATCCCAAAGCGCCAGAAACCGCAGGGCTGCCCAAGCGCTGACAGGTCTTATAATGGATATCGGCTCCCAGAAGCTGGGCGTTACTTGAAGGTGGTGAGGAATGTGAGGAGGGGATACACTTTGATGCCGTTATGGGTATTCGGGAAGGAGTCATTGAGAGTCACCACTATCTTCTCGTAGTTGTCTCTGATTTTCTCCAGGTTGCCGAATTCGCGTTCGCGGGTCCGGTCTTCAACTACAGTGGTGGCCACTTGTATATACTTCAGCTCCGAGTCTTTTTCCGCTATAAAATCTATCTCGGCTCCTTTGGCCAGCTGTCCCGTCTTTATCTTGTATCCGTGGATGGAGAGATGGTTGAAGACCACGTTCTCAAGTAATCCGGAAAGATCGTCAGGCTTAAAGCCAACCAACGCATTGCGGATACCAAGATCTTCGAAGTAGCACTTCTCCCCTATCTCAAAATATCGTTTCCCTTCCACATCCCATCGCCGGCATCGGTTGATTATGAAGGCCTCGGCGATGTAGAGAAGGTAATTCTGCACTCCTGACACACTCATCTGGAGTTTCTGCGATTTCAAGTAGTCGGAGATTCTCTTCGCCGAGAAGATTTGGCCGATATTATCCGCCAAAAACAACAAGAGACGCTGCAGAAAATCGGTATTCCTAATTGAATGACGCGCTACTATATCCCTGAACACTATGGAGTTGACAATCCCCTCCACATATTCATTCCAGCTGTAACGCTCGGGGATATTCCTCAAATAAGGCAACCCTCCGTGTTGAAGATACCACATCAATGTGTCATATGAGGCCTCTAACGTATGAAAATGCAGAAACTCATTATAGGAAAGCGGGCGAACCCTCGTCTCCACGCATCGGCCGGCAAGCCGAGTAGCCACTTCTGATGAAAGCATCGACGAGTTGCTCCCCGTTACGTAGATATCGCAATCGGCATCAAGCAGCAGCGACCTCAAAACCTTCTCGAAATCACGCACTTCCTGTACCTCGTCTATGAAAATATAATTTTTCTTGCCGGGGAGCAGCCGGGCCACGATCTCATCGTTAAGAGCCTGGGCATCCTGAATATGCGAGAATGCGAAATCTTCAAGGTTGATGGAGACGATATTAGCCTCAGGGTTGGCTTTCTGAATGGTTTGGGCTATATATCTCAGAATATAACTTTTCCCCACCCGTCGTTGCCCGGTTAGAACCTTGATCAGGTTATTGTTCATCTGCTTGAGCAGCCGGGCGGTATATAAAGGCCTGTCGATTATGCGGGTTTCTTCCATACTTAAAACTTTTTGCAAATATAACAATAGTTTTAGGTATATGCAAAACTTTGGGTATTAAATTGGAGAAATTATAGAAATTATAGAAATTATAGAAGATATAGAAGTTTTTCGCCATGGGGAATCGCCCGGCGTTTCGTGGGCCGGCCACGGGCGGCCCCTACGTGAGGCGGGAAGCCACCCAAGCGCGAAAAAACCGGG
>JAFLTX010000051.1 GCA_022509145.1 Muribaculaceae bacterium
CACGACCTTCGGAACCACAATCCGACGCTCTAACCAACTGAGCTAATCTCACCATTTGATCCTCCTCTGAGCGCGACTCTCTGCATCTCGTCGGAAGACGTTGCAAAATTAATCATTTTTTATTTCACATGCAAATTTTTGCATCCTTTCACGAAAAAAATCGTGAAAAGAGAGTGACTCAACCTATCTTGATTCCGCTGAATCCCATGAAAGCCATAGCCAGGATTCCGGCACACACCAGAGCCAAAGGAACGCCGCGCATACCCTTGGGGACCTTGGTGGTCTCAAGCTGTTCCCTGATGCCGGCAAAGATCCAGAGAGCCAGCGTGAAGCCCACTGCCGTAGCAGCCCCGTAGACAACGCTCTCAATCAGGTTGAAGTCTTTCTGGATAACCAGGATGGCCACACCGAGCACGGCGCAGTTGGTGGTGATAAGCGGCAGGAAAACGCCGAGCGCCTGATAGAGGGCCGGAGCGATTTTCTTGATCACAATCTCGAGAAGCTGCACCAGGAAGGCGATCACCAAAATGAAGACGATGGTCTGGAGGAACTGCAGTTCGAGCGGGTTGAGCACATACATCTGGAGAATCCAGGCCACGATGGTGGCGAGAGTCATCACAAACGTAACGGCCGCTCCCATACCGAGGGCCGAACTCGTCTTCTTTGAAACGCCCAGGAACGGACAGATACCCAGGAATTGCGCGAGGACGATATTATTGATAAATATCGCCGTCACTATAATTGAAAGATACGTAAGCATATCTGATTAAATTACGTTACACTCTTCTAATCTTATTCACGATTGCAATGAGATAGCCCAAAGCGATGAAAGCTCCCGGAGCGAGTACGAAGACCAACATTCCGTAGTCTTCCGGATAAATCTTTGCTCCAAAGAGGGCGCCTACCCCGAGAAACTCCCTTACTGCGCCGAGCAGCGTGAGGGCCAGGATGAAGCCTACACCGCAACCGAGGCCGTCGAAAAACGAAGCCGTCACATTGTTCTTGCCGGCAAACGCCTCTGCCCTGCCGAGCAGAATACAATTGACCACGATAAGCGGGATAAAGATACCCAGCGATTCGTTGAGAGCCGGCATCCACGCGCTGATTGCCAACTGAAGCACGCTTACAAACGTAGCGATGATCACGATGTAGGCCGGGATGCGTACCTTGTCGGGGATAAAATCCTTCACGAGCGACACCACAATATTCGAGCAGACTAGCACAACAGCCGTGGCAATGCCCATCATAAGACCGTTCATCGCCGAGGAAGTGGTGCCCAAAGTGGCGCAAATACCGAGAAGCAACACAAAGACGGGGTTGCCGGGTATCACACCGTTCCAAAATATTTTCCAATAACTTTTATCCATCTTTATATGCTATTTTAACTCGTTGATATTTAAACCC
Organism: Muribaculaceae bacterium; assembly: GCA_022509145.1. GTDB lineage: Bacteria > Bacteroidota > Bacteroidia > Bacteroidales > Muribaculaceae > Lepagella. The sequence continues at coordinate 1,405 of JAFLTX010000051.1, forward strand.
TTGTCGGCTGAATAATCACGATAGGCAACGAAAGCCTCGCGAATGATCTTAAGGAACGCGCGCGAAGAGATGGTAGCAGCCGTGATGGCGTCGACACTCCCCTGCTTATCCTTATCTTTGGTTACGTAGAAACTCTCTATCGAGGGGTTCTTACCGATGATGCTTCGTGCGCCAGTGGGATCGTGGAACCACTCCTCCATCTTGGCACCGAGGCCCGGAGTCTCTGCATGGCGGATCACACGATAATCAATAACGTTACCTACTGAATCGAAACCGCAGAGGACAGCCACCTCTCCGGAGAAACCCTCCATATTGTAACCGAGGACTGCGGCGCCGGTGAGTTTGCCGTTCTCCATGGCGGGATAAACTATAAAGTCTTTGCCGTCGATGCTGACAGTGTCTTTATCTTCTTCCGGAGAATTATTGAAAGGGGGCGCCACTTCAGCAATCGAAGCGGTGAGCTGGTTCTGCTCCGCCTTGGCGATAGGGTCTTTCGTAATGGCATACATCCCTCCGAGCAGGGCTCCGGCCACCACGCCGATGACCCCCAGAGAGAGCAACATATTTGGTAAGGTTGATGCAAGCTTTTTCATACCTTATTTATTTTCAGTTAACAACTTCTCTTCAGCCTTCTTGCGTTTCTCCATTGCTCTGCGTTCCTTCTCGCCAAACGGAAGCGGACGGCAGTAGCGGTTGATGAGCGGAGTGAAACTGTTCATCAGCAGGATGGCAAAAGACACACCCTCAGGATATGAGCCGAACCGGCGGATAATGATGGTGATGAAACCGATCATGATTCCGAAGATAAGCTGGCCTTTCTTGCTCATCGGGGAAGTGACATAATCAGTAGCCATATAGCAGGCGCCCAGGATAAGACCGCCGGCAAAGAGGTCGAGAATAGGATTTCCGCCGAAGACCCAAGAGAAGAAAGCAGCCGAGCCGAGCACGGCCACCGGTATATGCCACGTCACAATCCTCATACAGAGCAGGAAGAGGAGACCGGCAAGGATTGCAAACGAGCCCACCTCGCCGAGCGAGCCGTTCATGTTGCCTATCATCATGCCTACATAATCGGGGTCAAGGGCCTCGGGACCGTGGCTTTTAAGCATGGCCAGCATCGTGGCACCCGACGTACCGTCGAGCGCCTCCAAGGGAGCTGCACTGGCGCCTGTGGTGGCGATCATCTCGGCTCCCGCTCCCACACCGGCAGGCCATGTGGTCATTGCCGCAGGGAAAGAGATCAGGAGGAAAACACGACCAACGAGAGCCGGGTTCCAGATATTGCAACCGAGGCCGCCAAACGACATCTTGCCGATGCCTATAGCCATTACCGAGCCTATCACGGCCATCCACCAAGGGAGAATGCTCGGAAGGTTGAAGGCCAGGAGAATACCCGTGATGATGGCCGAACCGTCGAAAATGGTGATGGGGCGCTTCATCACGAATTGGGTGATGATCCATTCTGTGAGCAGGCAAGCCCCTACACAGATAAAAGTAATGATCAACGCCGGAATACCGAAAGTCCAGAGCGCCACGAGGAGGGCCGGGACCAAAGAGGCGATCACCATCCACATGATGCGGCGGGTGCTCATTCCGTTGTGGATATGGGGCGAAAGGGATATAGTTAGTTTCTCTGACATCGCTAATAATGTTTTATCCTTTCTTTCTCAATTGAAGTTTGGAAAGTTTAATGAAATCTACTATCGGGCGGTTGGAGGGGCAGATAAAACTGCAGCAGCCACACTCCATACAATTCAGCACGCCGTTCTCCTTGGCGTCGTCGGGCAATTCGTATTCCGCCAGGATCTGGAGAAGGTAAGGCTGGAGGTTCATCGGGCAGGCATCGACGCATTTGCAGCATCTGACGCAGGGCGCAACCTCGCCTCTCGCCGTGTCAGTCTTCGGCATCAGCACGAATCCACCGTTTGCCTTCATCAGCGGGGCATCGGGCTGACTTACCGCGCGACCCATCATCGGACCGCCCGAGATGATCTTGCCCGTTTCTTCCGGTATGCCGCCTGCGAGCTCGAGCACGGAATTCATATCGGTGCCGACGGCTACGATGAAATTACCGGCGTCTTTCACATCGACACCAGTCACCGTAGCCACGCGTTTTACGAGAGGTTCGCCGAACTTCACGGCCCTATACACGGCAAAGGCAGTGGCAACATTGTCGACAATGACGCCGGCATCAATGGGGAGACCGCCGGCGGGGACAGCGCGGCCAGTGAGAGCCTGGATGAGCTGTTTCTCGCCACCTTGAGGATAGGCCGTGCGCAAAGGAACGACCTCGATATCGGGAGAGCTCATGGTCACCATCTCCAGGGCTTCGATGGCCTCGGGTTTGTTGGCCTCGATACCTATCATCGCCTTTGAAGTGCCGGAAGCCTTCATCAGATATCTTATTCCTCTTACAATCTCACCGGGATATGCGCGCATCAGGGCGTCGTCGCAGGTGAGATACGGCTCGCATTCGGCTCCGTTGATAAGGAAAACGTCGGCCTTTTTCCCAGGAGGGAGCGTCAGTTTCACCCGTGTGGGGAAAGCGGCGCCGCCAAGGCCGACAATGCCTGCCTCGGCGATAATATCCACAATCTCTTTACCCGAGAGCTTCTCTATCTGGTCGTCGGAACGCAGCGGGTTCTTCTGGTCAAATCCCAATGTCTGGCTCTTTTTGGGCTCCTCGGACGGTTCTTCCTCGATAAGAATCGCTTCCTTCCACAGACCCTGCGAATCTCTCACGAGGTCGATTTTCTTGACAACACCCGCAATCGGGGTATGAACCGGAGCCGACACAAAACCGCCGGCCTCGGCTACCATCTGACCTTCTTCTACCTTCTCGCCCACCTTCACGATGCATTTGGCTGGAGCGCCGATATGCTGCGAGAGGAAAAGCGTTACTTTCCGGGGACACGGGGCGCCGACAATAGGCTTGCCGGCCGTCAGCTTCATCGGATCGGGATGTACTCCCCCGTTTTTAAATCTTTTCAATTTCATGCTATGGCAGTGGCGCCGGATTCTCTTCGGCGATTATAGATTTTCTTGGACAAACTGAAACACACTCTAAACAGCTGATGCACTTGTCGCCGTGGATAGTGGCGAGGAAGCTCTCGAGCGTAATTGCCTCGGATGGGCATTTCTTCTTGCAGAGACCGCAGCCTATGCAGCTTACATCGCACTCCTTCATGGCAAGCGGACCTTTATTGCGATTGGAGCAATTTACGTAAACCAGCTGTTTGCCGGGATGCAATTCACGCATCGTGGGGAGCAATCTCGGGCAGGCCTCCCGGCATTTACCGCAACCCGTGCATTTATCGGCATCGACCGTGGGATAAAGATCGCTCTCGGAGAACGTCATGGCCCCAAACGGGCAAGCCACGACACAATCGCCGAGACCGAGACAACCGAAATTGCAGGCCGACTCGCCCTGATAATAGGAATGTTCGAGCGCGCAAGACTTGATGCCGTCGAAATGGTTTACCAGTTTGCGTGTTTCGCAAGCGGCGTTGCATCTGATCACGGCAATCTTTCTTACGCGTGTGCCTTCGGCAAGACCGACTATGCGGGCTATCTCGGCCATCTCTTTATCGCCGAGACCGGTGCAATTCAAATCATCGAGCGAAGTGGCGGTGCAACAAGCGCGGGCAAAAGCGGCGCAACCGCTCAAACCGCAGCCGCCGCAGTTGGCGCCGGGCAAGAGCGCCTCGACCTCCGCAATGCGCGGGTCCTCCTCTACCTTGAACTTTTTGGCGGCAAGATATAGCAGCAAAGCCGCTATCAGGCCTATCACGCCAACTATTCCTAAGGATAAAAATACGTATATCATGTTAAATCAATTCATTATCATCTCAAATCAAATATTGTTTTCGGGCTCGTCGGCCTCTCCCGGGTCCTGCTTCTCCAGCTCAAATACGAATTCGTGGGCCAGTTTGTTGCGCAACAGATATAAAGCCACAAAGAAGACGACCATCGCTCCGAGTGCGCTGAGACAGGCCGCCAGCTGGGAACCGGTAAGGAGATAGATGCCGATCATCATGGCAATGAGAATCACGGAGGGAATCACCGTAGCGAGCATAATGGCCTTGCGATGAAGGCGCTCGCTACCTTTTACATTCACAAATTCACCTACCTTGTAGAGTCTTGTATCCGGCACTTCCACCTCTACCACATTCTTGTCGGCGGAAAAGTTGCTGCAGAGTTTGCCGGCAGGACACTCGCCACATTCGGCTTCCTCTATCAACTTCACGGTTACGACGCGCGTCGAAGGATCGATAGCCGTGATCTGGCCGGTGTGATTGATGAATTCTATTTCGTTTTGGTTGCTCATTTCAATTTGATGTTCTGTTTCTCCAAAAACTCAAGGAGTTGCCTGGAGATATTTTCATTCATATCTTTAGGATAACGAATCTCGGCGAAAACCTGAGCGAGATTATCCTTGCTGTTTTCTTCTACAAACTTTTGATTTGCAGGATATTCATCCTTTACTCGGAAAAGCTCCTTCACCAGATTTTCATCCAATTTGGGATAGAGCTCATCGAAGACGACACCATCTAACGGAAGGCGCTCTGTTTCCACGCCATCCTCATCGGGCCAACCGAGGGCGATGGTGGCGATTGGGACCGTCAGCTCGGGGAGGTCGAGGAGCTCGGAGATTTTGCCGGCATTATAAAGCACCGTTCCGAGGTAACACGTTCCAAGGCCCTGCATCTCGGCTATTGTCACGAGTTGTTGGGTATAAATAATCGCGTCTGCGAAGGCCGAGGTAAAGGAGAGGAAATTGTCGAATCCGACATCGGCATTGCAGGCTCTGCACCACTGAGTGAAACGATAGAGATCGGCGCAAACAGTGATTAAAACAGGAGCCGAGACGGAGGCTGGTTGCGAAAAATGTAAAGGTGCGAGCCGGGATTTCATCTCCTCGCTGCGCGTTACTATCACGCTATACAACTGCATGTTACCCGTGGTGGGGGCACGCATGGCAGTTTCGAGAATATCATGCAACAGGCTGGAATCCACCTCCTTAGGTAAAAACTTGCGGATGGATTTCCTGTTTTTGAAATAATCGGGTATCATCTGAAAGAAAAAAAATTTTTTTGTAATATTTTTTCATTGCAAAATTAAAAAAAATTTCCGAATTTTGCCAATCATTTCTTTTTTGAACACTACGAAATTATCCAAAATGGAAAACTTATTTAATTTTATTGAAACTGAATCTGTACCGAAAAGCAAGGATAAATCATATACGTATGATGAGGTGTATCAAGCTACATTAAAGTATTTTAAGGGTGACGAGCTGGCGGCCAGAGTATGGTCGAGCAAGTATGCCTTGAAAGACTCATTCGGGAAAATTTATGAACTCACTCCCGACGACATGCACCGACGGATTGCACGAGAAATTGCACGCATTGAAGCAAAATATCCGAATCCGCTCTCGGAGGAAGAGGTATTTGAGGTATTGAAAGATTTCAAATATATCGTGCCTCAAGGGAGCCCGATGGCAGGTATCGGCAACGACTATCAAGTGGGGTCGCTCTCCAACTGCTTCGTGATCGGCCTTGACGGGAAGCCTGATTCATACGGAGGTATCATCAGAATAGACGAGGAGCAGGTGCAGCTTATGAAGCGCCGCGGCGGTGTGGGGCACGATCTCAGCCACATCCGTCCGAAAGGTATGCCGGTGAAAAACTCCGCGCTGACGAGCACCGGCCTTGTGCCATTTATGGAGCGCTATTCCAACTCGACGAGAGAAGTGGCCCAGGACGGCAGACGTGGGGCATTGATGATGACTGTAAGCATCAAGCACCCTGATTCCGAGCCGTTTATCGACGCCAAGATGACCGAAGGGAAAGTGACGGGCGCCAACGTGTCTGTGAGGATTGACGACGAATTCATGAAAGCGGCCACCGAAAACAAGCCCTATACGCAGACCTTCCCGGTTGATTCTGCCAAACCCGAATACACGAAGGAAGTAGACGCCGCCGCCATCTGGAACAAAATAGTACACAATGCCTGGAAGAGCGCCGAGCCCGGCGTTCTGTTCTGGGACACTATAACCCGCGAAAGTGTGCCCGACTGCTATGCCGACCTCGGATTCCAGACGATCTCGACGAATCCTTGCGGCGAGATTCCTCTCTGCCCGTACGACAGCTGCCGCCTTGTAGCGATAAATCTTTACAGTTATGTAGAGAATCCCTTCACGCCGGAGGCAAAATTCAACTTCGACCTCTTCCGCGACCATGTTGCGAAAGCGCAACGCATAATGGACGACATCATCGACCTTGAGATGGAGAAGATCGACACCATCATCTCCAAGATCAAGGAAGACCCTGAGACAGAGGAAGTAAAACGGTCGGAGTTAAACCTTTGGGAGAAGATCAGAACCAAGACTCTGAAAGGGCGCCGCACGGGTTGCGGCACCACCGGCGAGGGCGATATGCTCGCGGCCCTGGGGTTGCGTTACGGCACTCCCGAAGCCACCGCCTTCTCGCAGGAAGTGCACAAACAGCTTGCCCTCGCCTATTATAACGCGAGCGTGGAGGCTGCCAAGGAGAGAGGCGCCTTTGAGATATATGATCCGGAGAGAGAGAAGAACAATCCCTTCATCAAGCGATTGAAGGAAGCCGACCCGAACCTATATAAAAAGATGGTTAAGCACGGCCGGCGCAACATAGCTTGCCTCACGATAGCCCCGACCGGTACCACTTCTATAATGACCCAGACCACATCGGGAATCGAGCCCGTATTTCTCCCCGTCTACAAGCGCCGCAGGAAGGTGAATCCCTCTGACGAAAACGTTTCCATCGACTTTGTTGACGAAGTAGGCGATGCATTTGAGGAATACGTGGTGTATCACCATAAGTTCCTCGACTGGATGAAGGCGAACGGCATCGACCCGAAAGAGAAGATGACGGCCGAGGAGATTGAGACGCTTATCGCCAAATCTCCTTATAACAAGGCCACAGCCAATGAGATAGACTGGGTTGAGAAGGTCAAGATGCAGGGAGCTGTGCAGAAATGGGTAGACCATTCGATATCTGTAACAATCAACCTCCCGGCTGACGTGACTGAAGAAACCGTAGGGCAGCTTTATGTGGAAGCGTGGAAATCAGGGTGCAAGGGTTGCACGGTTTACAGGGACGGCTCGCGCAACAATGTGCTGGAAGCAGTCGAGAAACCCGAAGATGCCAATCCCGTGATAGCCCCGCAGGAAATTCTGGTGAAGAGGCCGAATGAGCTCGAGGCGGATGTGGTTCGTTTCCAGAACAATAAGGAGAAATGGATTGCTTTTGTAGGGCTTGTTGACGGCCGGCCGTATGAAATCTTTACCGGCCTTGCCGACGATGACGACGGCATCTTCTGTCCGAAGAGCGTTACTCACGGCAAGATCATCAAAGCCACCGACGAGGAGGGTAAGAAACGCTATGACTTCCAATTCATCAACAAGCGTGGGTATAAGACTACAATCGAAGGTCTTTCAGAGAAGTTCAACCCCGAATTCTGGAACTATGCGAAGCTGATATCTGGCGTGCTGCGATACGGGATGCCGATCGACCAGGTGCTTAAACTCGTCGGCGGTCTCGAACTCGACTCCACCAGCATCAATACGTGGAAAAACGGCGTGGAACGTGCTTTGAAGAAATATATTCCCGACGGAACCAGCGCCGACGGGAAGAAGTGCCCCCACTGCGGACAGGAAACGCTTGTGTATCAAGAAGGTTGCCTTATCTGCAAATCGTGCGGGTCGTCACGCTGCGGGTAACCGAAAAACTTAGAGCTTAACTAAATAACCTTAATACTATGACCATAAAATTTCATATAAATTACCATACGGAGTGGGGAGAGAGCCTTTTTATAGTTGCCACGCACCCGGCGCTGGGGAAAGGCGATGCGGAGAAGGCGGTTGAGATGACCCTTTCGGGGCCCGATCTGTGGGTGCTTGAAGTGGAGTTGCCGGCAAAAACCGAGGCTTTCGATTACTCGTTTATCGTGAAAGCTCCCGGGAAAGCCTGGAAATTTGAATGGGGAAATCCTCACCGGTTTGAACCCGGGAAAGGGATAGGTCACTATTCCATATTCAGCTCGTGGCAGGCGATGCCTTACGACAAGCCGTTCTATTCGTCGGCCTTCACGGATGGTATTTTCAAGAGACAGAATCCCCGCAAGTCAGACGTTTTGGCCGGAGGTATGCTCAAGCTGAGCGTGTCTGCACCCGTAGTGAAACCAGGCGAATACCTGATTGTATGCGGTGAAGGCGACCTGCTCGGGAACTGGAATCCTGCAAAAGCCCCGCGACTGTCTGACGAGAACTTCCCGGTATGGGAGATTGCCCTGCCGCTGAAGGAATTGAAAATCCCGTTTGAATATAAATTTGCAGTTTTCAATCCGGCGACAAACTCCGTAAGACGTTGGGAGTCTTGCCACAACCGTATCTACGGGATAAAGACCACGGAGAGCACGGAATCGGTGGTGATTGAAGGGTTGCGCTTCGAGACCGATGGCCACACTTGGAAAGGCGCAGGGTCGGCGATACCCGTTTTCTCCGTGCGCACTGAGCAAGACTTCGGTGTGGGCGATTTTGTGTCTCTGCGGAAGATGGTTGACTGGTGTGCCCTTACGGGGCAAAATATCCTGCAGGTGCTGCCTATCAACGACACCACCAAAACCAATACCTGGCGAGATTCGTATCCTTACAGCGCCAACTCGAGTTTCGCACTGCATCCGATGTATCTGCGCGTAGAAGAGGTGGGGAGGCTGAAGGATGCCGACAGGATGAAATATTTCGAGAAGCTTCGCGTGGAACTCAACGCTCTGCCGGAGATCGATTATGAGAGAGTGACACGCGCGAAGTCGGAATATATGCAGGAGCTCTTTGGCGAGCAAGGCGAAAAGACCCTCCAGAGCGCTGCGTTCAAGGAGTTTGTAAAGCAGAACGAAGAGTGGCTGCTACCCTATGCCGCCTGGTGTGTGCTCCGCGACCGCAACAATTCTTGCGATCCGGCGAATTGGGGTGAATATTCACTCTATGACGATAAGAAGATTCTCGCCCTCAAGAAGGATAACGAGAAGAAGTTTGCGTATTATTATTACGTGCAATATTTCCTCGACCGTCAGTTGAACGAAACCCGGGAATACGCTCATTCCAAAGGAGTTGTGCTCAAGGGCGATATACCGATCGGTGTAGGTCGCGACAGTGTTGACGCGTGGCAGATGTGCCGCCTGTTCAATATGAACTGCCAAGCCGGAGCGCCGCCGGATGACTTCTCGGTGCTTGGCCAAAACTGGGGATTCCCGACCTACAATTGGGAAGAGATGGCGGCCGACGGATTCAAATGGTGGAAGAATCGCTTCGGCAAGATGGCGGAGTATTTCGACGCCTACCGCATCGACCATATTTTGGGATTCTTCAGAATATGGCAGATTCCGCTCTCGGCTGTTCATGGCCTGCTCGGGTATTTCAATCCGGCACTACCCTTCTCGCCTGAAGAATTGCGAAACGAATATGATTTCTGGATCAACCCGGAAATTCAGACAAAACCGCTCATCATGGAGTGGATGCTGGGGGATTTCTTCGGCTACGACACGCAGATGGCAAAAGAGAGATTCCTCGACCATATCGGCGACGGCAGGTATAAATTTAAGGAACAGTTTGACTCTCAGCGCAAGATAAAAGACTATTTTGACAATCTTGAGGCTACGCCCGAGAACGCCCGGTTGCGCGACGCCCTCCTCGGCCTGGCAGACGATGTACTGTTTATAGAAGATCCCTATCGTCCCGGGCATTATCATCCGAGAATCTCCGCTCAATTCAGCTATCAGTACCGGATACTGAACGACTACGAAAAGTGGTGTTTCAACCGCCTCTACAACAATTTCTACTATCATCGCCACAACGATTTCTGGTATGGTAAGGCGATGTGGAAATTGCCGCCGTTGCTTGATTCCACCTGGATGCTTACCTGCGCCGAAGACCTCGGGATGATACCCGACTGTGTGCCGGAGGTAATCAACAGGCTTGAGATTCTCTCGCTGGAGATACAAAGGATGCCGAAAGACCCGAAAGTGGAATTCGGGAACACCTGGCATTATCCGTACTACAGCGTCTGCACCACTTCCACCCACGACATGCCGGGGATCCGCGCGTGGTGGGAGGCCGATCCGGAACGTTCGCAAAGGTTTTTCAACCACGTTTTGGGAGAATATGGCGGAGCGCCGTATTTTGCAGAACCGTGGTTGTGCGAGAAGATAGTGAAACTGCATCTGAACTCTCCGTCGATGCTATGCATCCTCCCGTTGCAAGACTGGCTGTCTACCTCGGGAGAGTTGCGCAGAGAGCAGCCCGGTGAAGAGCAGATCAACGAGCCGGCCAACCCCGAGCACTATTGGCGCTACCGCATGCACATACCGCTTGAGCACCTGCTTGAGGAACGCGATTTCAACGCCCGCATCAAGCTCTGGATTGAAGAATCAAACCGTTAATAATATGAAACTTAGAATATTAATATCTCTGATATTGACGATACTGATATCGGGGAATATGGCGGGGAAGAAGCCGTCGCATCTGTGGCTCGGGGGCGACATAAGCGGCACGACTGCCGATGAGGCAAGAGGTGTTTTCTCAGCTGACACGACCGGGATGGTGACCGAGAACACTCAGTTGATGAAGAATTATGGGATGGATGCCGTGAGGCTCCGAGTTTGGGTAAACCCAAAGGATGGATTCTCGTCAAAAGAAGATGTGCTTAAAATGGCCCGCAGAGCGAAAGATCTCGGTATGGAGATCATGATTGACTTTCATTATTCCGACTGGTGGGCCGACCCCGGGAAGCAGTATCCTCCCAAGGCATGGGAAGGACTCGATTTGGAGGGGATGAAAGACTCGCTTGTTGCACATACGCAGGCCACGTTACAATTGCTCAAAGATAATGATATCAACGTAAAGTGGGTGCAGGTGGGAAATGAAACACGCGACGGTTTCCTTTGGCCGCTTGCCCAGATTTCGCAGGGAAACATGCAGAATTACGCATACCTTTCTCAGGCGGGATATGAAGCCGTAAAGGGAGTTTATCCGGAAGCGGAGGTGATTGTGCATATCGACAACGGGTATGACAACCCGCTGTATAACCGCATCTTCGACGACCTCAAAAAATACGGCGCGAAGTGGGATATAATCGGGATGAGCGTTTATCCCTTCTGGGCGATGCAGGCCGGAGCAGAACCAGACGCGACGTCAACTATACTTCACGCCGGCGACAACATCAGGAAGCTTGCCAAGAAATATAAATGTCCGATTATGATAACGGAAGTTGGCGTGGAGTCGGAAGATCCCGAAAACGGCGAAAAGATCATGAATATGCTTTTCGACATGGTGATCAACGATGTAGAAGGTGCATGCACGGGCGTGTTTTATTGGGCCCCTGAAATGTTCCGCACAACTGATTTCTACGGGCACAAGCACGGATATGAATTGGGAGCGTTTCAGAACGCTCGCCCCACTCGCATCATGAATTCCTTCACCCGAGCCGCAAAACTAATGCACGAAGACTGATAATCACCCTCCCATATAGCAAACGCCCCTCGCAGTCTTAATGTACTGCGAGTGGCGTTTGAATTTTTAATATCTCTACAACTCAACTCTTATTACATTTGATGTATGTGTGGCAAACACATGAAACAGGTCGTATTGGAGGGAATAGATGGCTAAAGGTCTATGGAATAATGGTTATTTTATTACTGAAACGAAAGTCGGAACCAATTGTATGCCCAGCACAGCGGCAATGCGGAAGAAACTGGAAAGTTGCAAGTCGGTTTTCCCTTTCTCAACGCGTGCTATATATGTTTGCTCTCGACCTATCCTTTCAGCTACCTCGCGTTGAGTTAATTTCAATTCCTGTCTGCGGTCACGTATCAAATTGCCATAATACCATGCCAAAGCCTTGGCATCAAACTCAGCTCTTGATTCGGTGCCAAATTTTCCATATTTCTCGTCAAGCATATCATTGGCTGTAGGCAGCTTGCTGACTTTTTCCATATCTAATTTCCTCATAACTCCAATCTGTTTAAGATACTTTCTGCTATTTTAATCTGTTTACGATAATCTTTATTGCTTTTCTTCAGGAATGCATTGATAAGAATTATATTTTTTAGCTTCAATAAAATTTTCATGGTCAATTGCAAATAGCACCGTTCGGTATT
>JAFLTX010000052.1 GCA_022509145.1 Muribaculaceae bacterium
AGCTCCATCCCTACTTTCAGATAGGGACGTAAATCTTCAAACTTCGGCAAAAAAGAGTAGAGGGTCCGGGCATCCGAAAAATCGCATGCCACTATCACGTGATTATGTTGCATTTTATCGTTCATTTTGCCATTCCTATGATGTCGGTGATTTTTTCTATTCCTAACTCCGTCATTAATTTTGGCAGTTCCTCAATTATCTCTTTGCATACATAAGGATTCACCAAATTGGCGGCTCCAATCTCCACTGCCGAGGCCCCGGCCATCATCATTTCAATCACATCTTGGGCCGAACTTACACCACCGCAACCGATTACGGGTATTCCGCAGCATTGCGCCACTTGATTCACCATACGCAAGGCCAACGGGAAAATGCACGGCCCGGAAATACCTCCGTAGCGATTGGCCAATATGGGGCGCCCGGTGCGTATGTCGATGCGCATGCCGAGCAACGTATTTATCAGACACAAGCCGTCGGCACCGGCTTCTTCGCACGCCCGCGCTATAGCCGTGATATCCGTCACATTCGGAGACAGCTTCACATAAATAGGTTTCTTCGTCGTGGCTTTCACCGCCCGGGTGACTTCTGTTGCCGATTCAGGAGATGTACCGAACGCCATACCGCCGTTGTGGACGTTGGGACACGATATATTGACTTCGATTATCTCCACCTGCGCCTCACAGTCCATCGCCGCGGCAAGTTCTACGTATTCATCAATCGTAAATCCGCTTATGTTGGCTATGATGGGCTGACGGTATATCTTTCTGAGTTGAGGCAGTATTTCGGTGACAACCTTTTCTACTCCGGGGTTTTGAAGACCAACCGAGTTCAACATACCCGAGGCGCATTCTGCTATACGGGGAGTCGCATTGCCGAATCGAGGCTCAACAGTGGTTCCCTTTATGCTTATTGCCCCAAGGCAATTGATGTCATAAAGCGAAGCCATGTTGATTCCGAAACCGAAAGTGCCCGATGCAGGAATCACCGGATTCTGCAAAGTGATATGCGAGAGCGTTGTTTTGAGTCGTGAATCCATGCGTTGCGTCATTCAAAAAATATTACTTCTTTTTTAAACACAGGCCCGTCGGTGCATACCTGACGCGAGCCTTGGGAAGTGCTGCATGTACACCCCATGCACGCGCCGAAGCCGCATCCCATTCGCTCCTCCATGCTCACCTCTCCTGGAATTCGCAGCTCCTGGCTGAGGGCCTGGAGCATGGGGCGAGGCCCACAGGCATAGAAATAGCTGAACGTGTCGTTGGCTTTCATCGAGCGGAGGGCATCGGTAACGAATCCTTTCACTCCTTCGCTCCCATCCACTGTGGCTATGGTGACTTCGCAACCTATTCGCCGGAAATCTTCAGCCAGTATGATCTCCTTCTTGCTGTTGAATCCCAGCACAACGTTGACCTTCTCTATGGTTTCGAGCAGTCGCCGTGCCAATAAAAAAAGCGGGGGAACGCCAGCTCCTCCACCTATCAACACAGGGCAACCTCCATTAGCCGAAATGTCAAAACCGTTGCCAAGCGGAAACAACACATCGAGGTCAGAACCGCACGGCCGCTCCATCAGAAACGCCGTGCCGTTGCCCACTACTTTAAACACGATTCTCAGCCTGTCGCCGTCGGAGTCGCAAATCGAGATGGGGCGGCGAAGATAAAAGCCATCCAGAGCTATGTTGATGAATTGGCCCGGAACCACGGCCGGGCAATCGGAATCGCTGCAACGCAAGTCCATTTGCACGATGTCGCGTGTAAGATTCTCCTTCGCCAGTATTTTAAAATTTTTTCGCAGCATAATCATATACAATCTTTCCGTTACACACCGTGCGCAGGCACCTTCCGTAAACTTCCATACCCTCGAAGGGGGTGCTTTTACCTTTTGAAAGGAAATTTTGCGGGTCTATATTGTATTTCGACGACAAATCAAATTCCGTATAAGAATTATCTTCTAAAGGAAGTCCCATAATTCGGCGCGGAGCATAAGCCATCAGGTCAAGCAATCTGTCCATTGTTATCAGCTGCTTCTTTACAAGATAAGTGTACATCAAGGGGAAAGCCGTCTCAAGGCCCACAATCCCGAAGGCACTTCCGGCGAGCCCTTTCGCTTTCTCCTGGCTGCTGTGAGGGGCGTGGTCAGTGGCTATGCAGTCGATCGTGCCGTCGGCAACCCCTTCCAAGAGCGCCTCCCTGTCGGCAGCCGCACGTATTGGAGGATTCATTTTCCAATTGCCAGACTCCTGAAGCATCGAATCGTCAAGAAGCAGATAATGCGGAGCCGTCTCGCCCGTAACCGGCAACCCTCTCTTTTTTGCTTCCCTAAGCAGTGCCACGCTCTCTTTGGTAGAGATGTGGCAAATATGAAAACGACATCCGGTCTCCTCAACCAAACGGATGTCGCGCTCCACTTCCTTATATTCGCTTGCCGAACTTATACCCTTATGATTGTTGGCCTTGGCATAATCGCCCGCGTGGATGTAACCGCCGTCAAGCAAACTTTCCACCTCGCAATGCGCCACTATAATCGAGCCGCATTCGCGACATCTCTCCATAGCCCGACGCATGGTCGCTTCGTCCTGCACTCCTCGGCCGTCGTCAGAAAACCCTTTCGTCAATGGAGCCAGCTTTTCGAAATCTACCAACTCCCCGCGGCCCTTTTGCCCTATGGTGATGCTGCAATAGGGATAAACGTCAATTAAAGCCGATGCCTCGATAAGCTCCTTCTGCACTGACAGATGCTCCAGCGAATCAGGAACAGGATTAACATTAGGCATGGCGAAGACGGCCGAATATCCACCTGCGGCAGCCGCCATTGTGCCGCTCGCAAAAGTCTCCTTATACCCGAACCCGGGTTCTCGCAAGTGAACGTGAAGGTCCACAAACGAGGGCAACCTGACTATGTTATCTTTTCCGAGCATACCTTTAAAAAGGCCTTATGCATAAAAAATAAAAAAACTCTCCAAAATCTTGGAAAGTTTCAAACCGCGCAACATACCATAAAATCACCGCAAGACATCTGAACTACCTTGTTATCCACTTGTATCAGCAATTTGAGTCCCATATCAGTGATCTTTTACGCTGCAAAGTTACGCATAATTTTTCAATCCTCAAAACTTCCCCACCCCTTACCCATTTTTTTAACAGTTTCCTTTAATGAATCATACATACATTACCTTGACTGCAAAAAATATATGGTGGATGGAACAAGAAATGAACTGAACAGTTTGGATAAAGAGATTTCCAAATTGCCCGATATTAAGGTGAAGTTGGTAACTTTTCCTTTTTCGTGAATAACTTAATGAAGATTTATGAAGAACTGTTTCGGATGTAGATGATTTCAACTATTTTTGTATTTTCAAATACTTCTGAGAAATGGGCGTGGATATAGTTGCCATAGGATTGAAGCATACGTTACCAATCAATGATCCGGTATCCATAGCGGAACGCCTGAGCCCGCTGTTTAATACTCCTATAATGATAGGGTATTATAATGAATGGAAGTATGATGCTGAAACAGAATTGATAAGTCGGCCGGATGATTACAAATGGGAAACACTTTCGATTTTGAACCACGATAGGGAGAGTGAACCAGCAAAATTAATCATTAAAAATAAATCTGCAGAAGACATATATCTGGCATTAAATAAAAAAATTACTATTGATAATTTCAATAATGCCTCTGAATATGAATGGTTTATGGAGGATCTCTCAAAACCTTACTCCCTATACGAACTGGAATCCGCTGACGAAAGGCAGGGGATAAGAATCTTTAAAGATATTTTTGAATTTGATATCAACAGTTACTTAAGATGGTTCCCTTTTACAGATCTTTTTAAAGATTGTTCCCCAGAAAATATTCAGTTGGTTAAACAGATAAGAGATTGTATTCATTGGCAATGTGAATTGGTGGGATGTAAGCAAATTTATATGTTTCCTGACCAAGATTATGGGGAGTCCTTGTATAATGAAATAAACAGAACAAGCCAGGAATGGCTCAAATTAATGAATAATATTGTAGAAGAGAAACTTAAGGAATATGATGATAATTTATCAAAGGGAGTCTTTAATATTAATGATTATTTAAATCACCAAAAAATATTACCACAGACTGCAGGCGTGTTTTGCTTTTTTGATGAATTCCCGGGTAAATGAGATATATGGGGGCTGTGCCGAATGAGTTCATTTTGGCACAGCCCCATTTAACTGCACTAAATTACATGAAATAGGGGTGGTGAACTGCAACTCTACATCTTCAATATCCGATTTGACAATCTGCTGGAATAATCTTAACTTTGCATATCGGAAATAGTGGCATAATGTGTGGAAATTGATTATGAGATTTTCAATGTATTTATTGCCGATTGGTGAAGCTATAGTTATTCAGAATGTGAAATTGGATTGAAGTTTATGAGAGCAATCGAAGGGTTGGCAATTTCTCTAATTATTAAAGACCAGTGCTGCCACCTGAGGTTTGGCTCTCAAAAATTATGATTAAGTAATGCCCCAAGATAAAACAGAAATATATTTAGTAAAAGATTCCAAAGGTATCTTTTCGTGTGAAGTGCCGATTACAAAAGATCAGTGGTTGAGTGTGTTGAAGAATAGAGCTTTAACGACTCCTCAGTCGATGAAAGTACTCCTTTCATTCTATTTCATGCCCGGGCATAAAGCCACCTGTGCACAATGTGAGGAAGAATATGGACAGCCCGCTGCGACATACAATATCTGTGTATCTCATTTTGGAAAAGCCGTAAGCAATCATTTTGATTTCCAAATTTTTGATGAAACAGGTGAAGGGCAACGATATTGGCCAATCCCTATGGGAAAAGGTAAAGAAATCAATGTCGGAGGGAAGAAACAGTTTGAATGGCAGCTCCGCAAAGAATTGATCGAAGCTTTGGAAGAGATTGTAATTGATGACGCTATAGAGTCATATATCGCAGATTTTGATCTTTATTTTGATGTTGAGAGAAATGGAATCCGTTACAATGAAAAATATAAGTGGCAAGCCGTAAAATGGTTTCAAGATAATTGGGATATTGATGCCCCCGACTTCGCCGCCATGCTGGACAACGCTTTGTCTAAGACAGAAAATCTTCTCAATTCGAGGAATAATTTTGCGCGAGGCATGATTGTCGAGTTGGCCCAGGCTGCTCCGGAAGAGGTAAAGGGAATGTTTCAGACTTTGTACGACCATTCACAACCACTTGCCGAAAGAGTTAAGGAATTTATTCAGGGGGCAGAAAAAGTAAGAATCACGTATAATCCGGCAAAATGGAAATCCCATTTCCAATCTACAAATGCTGTAAGTGTATATCTTTGGCTACGATACCCCGACCAGTATTATCTCTATAAATATGGAGAATATTCTGAGGTTGATGATAAGTTGGGATTCTGCTATTCGTTGAAACGCAACGGAGAGCCTTCTGAAATGGTACGGGGCTTTGAAATGTATGGAATAATGAATAACGCTCTTCTGAATAATTCAAAAGCTAAGCAATTCATAAAATCCCATATTTCTGAAGACCCAACATGTTACTCAGATCCACATTTGAACACTGCCACTGTGGATTTAGGATATTATATTAGTCGCAGATATAAATCGTTAAAAAGCTCATTAAAATCGACAACGACATCTTCTATGAATCCATTTATACAAAAAGCAAAATCTATTCTTGAGAACAAGAAAAATATTATTCTTCAAGGGGCGCCGGGAACTGGCAAAACCTATAACACGGCAGCTTTAGCCTTGTCGGTACTAGGGATAAGTGAGGTTGACCTCGAAAATCATCTTGAGGTGATGCAAAAATATGATTCATTAATTGGTTCCCAAATCTTTTTCACTACATTTCATCAATCGATGGATTATGAAGATTTCATTGAGGGTATAAAACCGCGTATTCAAACTGATGAAGATGGGAACCCGACAGGAGTCGTAACATATGAACCCGAGGATGGCATCTTTAAGAACGCTTGTTCTTCAGTTTCCACAGACGAAGATGATAATATAATTGAGTGGATTGATGATTTCATTAGTAAAATCAAAGGTTTTGAAAATAAAGTTGAAATCCCAACCATGTCAGGGAGGTCGTCTTTTTTTGCTTGGTGGAACGAAGGGAATAAAACTATTTCGACCCGAAGCAAAACTTCAACTTATAGTGCAGGTGAAGAACGTTCGCCGGCGCCTCTAAATATCCAAAAGATCAAAGATCAAGCTGTTGGAAGGGGAATTGAAAATAATTGGCCACGATACTCACAAGCATTTATAGAATTTGTTAGACAACGTTATTCTTCAAAAAGAAAGAAGGCGGTTGTTCTCATTATTGATGAGATCAACCGTGGCAATGTGTCGAAAGTCTTTGGCGAGCTCATTACAATTATTGAAAAAGATAAACGTCTCGGAGCGGACCATCCTATCACGGTTACGCTTCCTTACTCCAAAACTATTTTCGGTGTGCCCGAGAATCTGTATATCATCGGCACGATGAATACCACAGACCGCTCGACCGGAACAATCGACTATGCTTTGCGGAGGCGCTTTGCGTTCCTCACTGTTCCTTCCGAGAAGAAACATATCGAGAGCGAAACCGGCAAAAAGCTATTTGACAGTGTCAAGGAATTTATCGAGAAATTCCGCTTTGCAGATATGGATGTCGAAGACCTAATGGTCGGCCATAGCTACTTCATGGCAGAAGACGATGAAGACCTGAAACTCAAGGTTCAATACGAGATAATTCCTCTTATCAAGGAATACATCAAAGACGGTATCTTACGGGTTAATCCAGCGGAACAAAAGAAATATTTAGACGCTTGGTCAGAACTTGAAACTTTGGAAGATAACGATAACGGAACATCAGAAGATTGAGCCAAAAGACCTTACCGGCCTTAATCTCGATTGGCTCAAAGGACGTATTAATTACAATACGTCTTGCTTCGTTACGTCTAAAATCAATCTAATCCGTTACGAATTTGATCCCAATCCGAAATTCTTTAAGGATGGATTCTATTCATATTTCCGGATCGGAGCGGAGTGGCTGGATAAAGGGCAAACGAAGCCGCTTATCGTATTGCCTAAAATTCCGCAGATTGATTTCATAGAGATGTTTATGACGTGCCTTCGCTCGTCGACTCCTCAGGACAATTTTTCCGCCATCTACGACATCGACCTTGACGCAAAACCAATTCAATCGAAGGTCCTCAACTCTATTCTTTCCCCCTTGCTCGTAGTTCAGTTTCTGCTGCTAGTAAAACAGATCGCAGACAGAGGGCTTCGCAGAGGCTACGTGGTCCGAGAGGAGAACCTCGGCAAAGTAAAAGGTCGTATTGATTTTCGCAAAAATGAAATCCGGAATATTTTGGCCGGCCATAAAGAGCGTGTCTATTGCCGATATGATGAATTTTCGGTTGACACTGCCGAAAACCGGTATTTGAAACGGGCTTTGGTCGTTGCCTCATATATGATCTCTTTGATGTCAGAGCATAAAAGTTACAGCACTCTTTATGCTCTCTGTAGCCAGTGCTTGAGCGCTTTTAATGAAGTCTCTGACACCTATGAGGATTTCCCAATCTTCACTCGCAATAACAAGTTGTATAGAGAATATTCCGACGCATTGCGTTTTGCCCGAATGATAATCCGCAAAGAGGAAATGGCGATAAACTCTCGCGATGAAAACACCTTCGACGTCGTGCCGGTGTTCCGCATCGACATGGCGTTGCTTTTTGAACACTATGTTTTGGCAAAACTGCGTAAGAAATATGGCAGAAATAACGTTATTTATCAAAAGAAAGGGGGAAACGCTTTCTATCCAGACTACCTGATAAACGGTCCTGAGCAAAAAGTGATAGCCGACTCGAAATATACCGAGCTTTATGACGACGGCGAAGCAAAAGGCGATTATATCAAGCAGCTTTGCGGTTACGCCCGCGACATAAAACTGCTTAAAGAGTTGGGTATTGATTGCTCCGACCCCGACGCCGTACCAATAGTGCCTTGCACGCTGATATATCCGCTAAGGCCAAATGAGATTAAAACTGATTTTGACATTTTGGCAAATCCAAATAGAAAAACTATTAGATTCTATACCTCCTCGGTAGAGATTCCAACAATATAATATGAAAAACAAGCTGAGATATATTTGGAATGAAATAAGTTTGATATTCCTCATACTTATATTCTTGATTTATGCGGTGATTCGATCTGTACCTTTTGTTTGTTCCCTTTTTGTGCCAAGGCAAAGACCTCTGGTTAGCCTACGATAAATTGTTATGAAAGAGAAGAGGGATGTTAAGGCGGGTGTGATGGGGATTTCCCGGTTCCGGATCGGAAGGGACGGGAACGGCATCACTACGCTGGTGGCGTTTCAGGGGTGTCCGTTGCGTTGCAAATTTTGTATCAATCCCGATTGCTGGAAGCCGGAAGAGAGTTTCAGGAGTTATACCCCGCAGGAGCTTTACGATGAGCTGAAAAAGGATGATCTATACTTCCGCGCAACGGAGGGTGGTGTGACTTTCGGTGGCGGCGAGCCGGCTCTTAGAGCTGACTTTATCGCGGAGTTCCGCAAGATTTGCGGCCCCGATTGGAAAATCCGCATCGAGACGTCGCTGAATTGCGAACCTAAGTATATCGAAATCCTCGCGCCTGTGATTGACGAATGGATTATCGACACAAAGGCAGAAAATCCTCAGATTTATCTTCGTTATACAGGTGGACGGCAAAGTTATTTTACTTTCAATCTTCAACTTCTGACAGATCAGCTCGGCGTCGGTCAAGAGAGGATTACTTTGAAAGTCCCTATAATTCCCGGCTACGTAAGCGAGGCTAAAGGGCGCGAATCGTATGGCAATTACAGCCGGTTGTTTCCTGATGCAAAGGTGGAAGTGGTCAGGTATAAAACGGAGCAAGAGCTCAGAGAGGCCCGTGAAAACGACCGCTCATTAAAGGGTAAAGAGCTGTGCAACCTTCTTGCTGAGGTGCGTCACGATATTGCGGAGAGGTATGATATCGACCTCCCGAAACGAGACTGTACTCACCAGGGCGACTGCCCGGGCACGTGCCCGCTGTGTGAGCAAGACGTTGAGCGCCTCGGTAATGAAATGCGAAATAAGGGGATAGAGAGTCCTGAGGTGTCGGAAAATCTCCGGGACGGCATAAACGCTTTTGAAAGCAAGATCGAAACTGCCCGCAACAGCCATACTTGGTTGATGCCGGGGGTTATCCTCCAAGAGACAGAAGACGTTCTGCACGGTGATATTCCGCCCAAGGATGATATTCCGCCCAAGGATGATATTCCGCCGAAGGAAGATTCCTCTGCAATGGAGGGTCAGATTACCGAGGTGCCGCCTTATCATAAATTCCAGAATGTAGCCTTCAAGGAATGTGCGCTAGCGGGCGTTTCTTTCCATCTGAAATATGATGATGAACTTTGGCACGAGCTGGAGGAAGGGATGGAGGTGGCACTCGTGCGCCACAAGAATAATAAATATGACCCCAACGCTGTGGCCGTGGCTCTCCCAGACGACTATGAGGGCGAGCCCGATGATTTCGACTTCGATTTCATTCTCGGCTACGTGCCACGCTCCGAGAATGCAGAACTCGCCGCTCTGCTCGATGCCGGTTACGCCGATAAGCTCTCCGCCAGAATCACGACTTTCCATTCCCACGGCAACATCAACAACCGCATCCGCATCACGATTTATCTGCAGACTTCGGAGCCTGTCTTGGTAAGGCCCGACCTTCTCCGAGCTCAGGATATCGATATCCACGACCTCCGCATCATAACGTATGCTCTTCTTGCCGGCGGCACTTTCTACGCCCGTTTCGGCGGCTCCCCGCTCCAGGAGAAAATCTTGCCGACGGTCGGCGAAAAAATAGTTTTTATACACGAGCAGCCAAAACATTATGTGGTGCTGCTTATGCGGGTAATTGCAGAGAAGGAAGATTGCCGCCGATTTACCGAAGCGGTAATTGACCGCGATGACGACCGGCTCCCTTTCATCCTCACCAACATCATCGGCCCGATTTCCCTGGAGAAAAGAGAATGCAGATTCTTGAAGGATGTTGCGATAAAAAATTTTGACGCTGCATCCTATCTTACCGAAGAATTGTCTGATGAATTTGAAAGGTTGTTCAGAATCTATTTGGCAAATAAAGTGTATTGCGACAACATCGACGCGGATCCATCAATCGATGACCCGGAATTAAGAAAATAATATGAGCAAAGCAACAATCAAAGTGCAGGGGAAGGGTGCAATCCACGTAGTCCCCGACGTTACCAGAGTGGAAGTTACCATCGAACAATGGTTTGCCAACCATTCGGCTGCCTACGCGCAGGCCAAAGAAAACTCCTCTTGGATGGTCAAGATTCTGGAGTTTAACAAGAAGCCCGGCAAACTTGCCAAGACCGTAAGATTCGACATCGAGGATTATACCGAAAACCTATATGACGATGATGACAACTACATAGGGAAGAAGAAAAACGGCTTTATGCTCGACCAGCGCATAAAGATAGACCTCCCGGTTGACAATGTCCTTGTCAACAACATCGTAAAAGGTGTGGGTAAATTTATCCCTAATGCCCAAATCAAGATTGGGTATACTTTGCAGGACGAGCGGCCCAGCCAGATGAAGATGCTCGCACGCGCCGTAAGCGACGCAAGAGATAAAGCCCAGGTGATGGCCGAAGCCGTAGGCTGCAAGGTAGGCAAAGTGCTTGATGTGGAATATGGCTATTCCAACGTGCATGTGTACTCGCAGGCGAGAAACATCCACTCCAACTCCGAGGCCAAGGCGTCGACTGCAAGCTCGCTCGACATCACGCCCGAAGACCTTGTGATGTCTGACACGGCGCAGGTTACTTTTGAATTGATAAACCCGTAAAGGAGGCAGATATGAGGAAGAGAGGATTGATGACGAGGCTGGTGGCGCTACTTTTGCTGCTGCTGGCGCCGGTGTGCGCGAAGGCGCAGAAGGTGTTCTCAACCAATCACGCTTATCAGGCTGATGTGAAGGTGTATGTGGTAAGCCATGAGTATCAGGCAGATCTCGTCGTTTTCCGCACAGACAGGGATTACAGAGCCAAGGCGTCGGAGAATAAGGGGATCTGGTTTTTCTGCGACCGTGAATATCAGGCGGATAAGAAGATCTATTTTGTAGACCGTGAATACCAGGCCGACCTCAAGGTGTTCTTCACCGACAGGGAGTATCGTGCCGGCTGGAAGGAGAATCGGAAGAAGCATCTGCTCTACTGACGCTGCGGCGCCGTCTTGACGCGCAATCTGCGCGCGGATTTCAGCCCTCGGTGAACAATCCGGGGGCGCACTTGTTTAATTAATAAACATTTAACCAACCCAAATCTTAACTCTTAAAATCTTAATACTATGAAACAAAGAATTTCTTACTCAAGCAGCGACTATGCCGGCGCATGGTTTTGGCTGATTCTTCTTTGCCTCGTTTTCTGCTGCTTCTTCTGGTGGACACCGGATTACAACTACGATTATACCGACACGGCCAACGCCGTGGCCACATCTTCCGCAAGCTGGGGATGGGGCTGGACGTGGGGATGGATCATCCTGGGTGTGCTCTTCATCTGGTGGATTTTCGCGCTATGCTTCACCCCGCTCGACGTCTATGCCGACGATGACGAGGTGAGAATCCGCCGTCCGTTCAAGTCGAAGAGAATCAAGATGTCGGAGATAGAGTCGGCCGAACCCTACGACGTTGCTTCTGCCGAGGGTCGCAAGGCCGTGTTGAGCGCTCCCGTGCGCACGTTCGGGAAGTGGGGCAAATACCGCGACAGCAAGATCGGCGATTATTTCGCCTACTACGGCAAGCCCGACAACACAGTGCTCATCAAACTGAAAAACGGGAAGAAATATGTAGTGGGAGGCTCCGACGCCAAGCAGCTTTCAGACTACATCAACAGCAAGCTTTCCTGAAGCTCCAACCACAACCCGCATAATATCAGGGGCAGAGTCACAACATTCAGACTCCGCCCCTAATTATTAATTATATTTAAGCTGCCCGAGAAGCCAATCGGCCACGGCTCTTACAGCATGTGCCGGTTAAATCAAATCGTTGTCAGTGTAGAGTTGACAGTGCATCAAGAACCGTTGGGATTACAGGCCGAGCGCGGTTTTCCAGGCTTCGAGGGTTGCTTCGGAGGGACGGTTGAGGAGTTTCCCTTCCTCCCAGTCGATGGCGGGATATTGCTTCTTCAGGGCCTCGACACAGGGGCCGATAGGCGAGCCTCCCGACGTGGCGAAGCAATACACTTTCTTGCCGTCGAGGTTGTTTTCGTCGATGAAGGTGTTGATGATCGTGGGCGCTACATACCACCAAACGGGATAGCCCAGGAAGACCACATCGTATTGCGCGATATCTTCAACTTTGTTTTTCACGGCGGGGCGTGAGGCGGGGTCTTTCATCTCCACCGAGCTGCGGCTTTTGTCGTCATGCCAGTCGAGGTCGGCGGCGGTGTACGGTTCGGCCGGTTCGATCTCAAAGAGTGTGGCGTCCATCACCTTGGCCAGCTCCTCGGCCACGGCCTTAGTGGTTCCCGTGGCAGAAAAATAAGCCACCAATACTTTCTTTCCGTTGTCCATGTTTTCAGAGTTTGATTCTTTGGTTTGTTCTGTTTTGGCGCAGGCGGTCAGCGTAATCAGCAATCCTGCCAAAGTGGCCATTATCGTCTTTATTTTCATGCTTTTAAGGTTTATTTTACGAATTGCCTAATTCTGCGTATTTCATAAAAGTTTTTGTAAAAATAATCAAAATCCTAAAGTCGTCAGCCAGTTGTCAACTGATTTTTTGGCGGAAGCACGATTTTCCTGAGCAATCTTTCCCTGCAAGGAAAGACCTTTGCCAACAAGTGTATTGGAACCGATTGAAGCCTTTGCTATCTTGCTGTCTGTACTACTCATTCCGCTGCCTTCGTGAGTGATGAAAGGGATGACGGTCTTGCCGTTCCAGTCGTGCTTCTCTATGAAAGTATAGACGCACATCGGCAACTCTCCCCACCAGTTGGGATAACCAAGAAAGATTACGTCATAATCCTCTATCGCTACATCGCCTTTGACAGCGGGACGTGCGCCGGCGCGTTTCTCCTGTTGCGCCACTTCGATACACTCGTTATAATCCACAGGGTAAGCCTTTTCGGGCACTATCTCGAATTTGTCGGCGCCAGTAGCCTCTGCTATCATGTCGGCGATGATAGCGGTGTTCCCTTCCTCGATATATCCAACATTATAGTTCTCTCCAGTATG
>JAFLTX010000053.1 GCA_022509145.1 Muribaculaceae bacterium
TGGATGACCAACATCAAAGACTGGTGTATCTCGCGCCAGCTCTGGTGGGGCCACCAGATTCCGGCTTGGTATCTCCCCGACGGCGGTTACGTAGTGGCTGAAAACGAGGAGGAAGCCCTCTTGAAAGCCATTGAGAAGTCGGGTAATTCCGGCCTCACGCTCTCCGACCTCAGGCGCGACCCCGACTGCCTCGACACCTGGTTCAGCTCGTGGCTCTGGCCGATATCGCTCTTCAACGGCATTCTCGACCCCGACGACAAGGAGTTCAGATACTATTACCCCACGGCCGACCTCGTCACCGCCCCCGACATCATCTTCTTCTGGGTGGCGCGAATGATCATCGCCGGTTATGAGTTCACAGGCGAGAAGCCGTTCAACAACGTCTACTTCACCGGCATCGTGCGCGACAAACTGGGCCGCAAGATGAGCAAGAGTCTCGGAAATTCCCCCGACCCCCTCGAGCTGATCGACCGCTTCGGCGCCGACGGCGTCAGGATGGGCCTCATGCTCGCCGCCCCCGCCGGCAACGACATAATGTATGACGACTCCCTCTGTGAGCAGGGTCGCAATTTCTGCAATAAGATCTGGAACGCCTTCCGTCTCGTAAAAGGTTGGGAGACAGACGCCTCCCTGCTTCAGCCCGAAGCGGCGCGCCTCGGAGTGGAATGGATGAACGCGCGCCTGGCCGACGCTCTGCTCGAGATGGAAGACCTCATGGGTAAATTCCGTATCTCGGAGGCGCTCATGGTGGTCTACAAACTCTTCTGGGACGAATTCTCGTCATGGTATCTCGAAATCGTGAAGCCCGGATATCAGCAGCCTATCGACGCCAAGACCTACGAGGCCACTCTCGAGATTTTCGACGTGTTGCTGCGCGCCCTGCATCCCTTCATGCCGTTCATCACCGAAGAGCTCTGGCAGGCTCTCTCGCCGCGCAAGGACGGCGAAAGCCTCATGCTTGCGCAGCTTCCGAAGCCCGATCAGGTAGACAGGGACCTCATTGCCCGCATGGAGACGCTCAAGGAGGTAGTGGCCGGAATACGCACCATCCGCAAGCAGAAGCAGATTCCGCAGAAAGAAGCGCTCAGCCTCGATGTGAAAGGCGAACACAACGACACTCTTAACCCCATTCTGGTGAAGATTGCCAACCTCTCTGAGATTGCTTCCGTGGCTGAAAAAGGCGATATGTCGGCGGCCTTCATTGTGGGTGCCACCGAATATTCCGTGCCCCTGCAAGGAAACATCAACGTGGAGGAAGAGCGCGCCAAACTCGAGAAGGAACTCGCTCACCTGCAGGGTTTCCTGGGCGGGGTGCAGAAGAAACTTTCAAACGAAAAATTTGTGGCCAACGCCCCCGAAAAGGTAATCGAGCTCGAGCGCAAGAAAGAGGCCGACTCAATAGAGAAAATCAACGCCGTGAAGAAGGCGCTCGAAAGCCTCAAGTAACCTGGGTGCCCATTTCCAAACAGAAGCAATGAGAAACAACGAAGAATTGTCTGACCTCTCCCTGCTCGGGAGCAACGGCACGAAATATCCCGTGGACTACGACCCCTCGCTGCTTGAAACCTTCGACAACAAGCATCCCGAGGGCGAATATGTGGTCACGTTCGACTGCCCGGAATTCACCACGCTTTGCCCCAAAACGGGGCAGCCCGATTTCGGCCACATCGTGATCACCTACATCCCGCGCCTGAAGATGGTGGAGAGTAAGAGCCTCAAGCTTTATCTCTTCTCTTTCAGAAACCACGGCGACTTTCATGAAGATTGCGTCAACATCATCATGAAAGACCTCTTCAAGCTAATGGATCCGCGCTACATCGAGGTCAGAGGGAAGTTTATGCCCCGCGGCGGCATCAGCATCCATCCCTTCGCCAACATGGGTGATGCCGAGCATGCCGACCTCGTGGAGCTCCGCCGCCGTCAGGCCATTGCCGAAAGTCTCAAGCTAAGCGAGAAATGAAAGACTCGATAATCGTGCTCTCCGGCGGAATGGACTCCGTAACCCTCCTCCACAGCGAGAAGGAGCGTATCGCCTTGGCCGTCACTTTCGATTACGGCTCAAACCACAATGCCCGCGAAATCGAGTGTGCCGCCTGGCAATGCCGTCAGCTCGGTGTGCCTCACGTAGTAATCCCTCTCGCTTTCATGAAGGAGTTCTTCTCCAGCTCGCTCCTGGCCGGCGCCGACGCCGTCCCGGAGGCCGGTTACGCCGAAGAGAACATGAAGAGCACGGTGGTGCCTTTCCGCAACGGCATCATGCTCTCCATAGCCTGCGGGCTGGCAGAGAACGACGGTCTGGCGAAGGTGCTTATCGCAAACCACGGCGGCGACCATGCCGTCTATCCCGATTGCCGCCCTGAGTTCGTGAAGGCCATGGGCGACGCAATGAGGGCCGGAACGTATAACGGCGTGGAGATCCACGCCCCGTTCACCCACCTCACGAAAGGCGAGATCGCCAAGCTCGGACGGGAGCTCGGCGTGGATTATTCCCACACCTACTCGTGCTATAAGGGTGGCGAAAAGCCCTGCGGCAAATGTGCCACATGCATCGAGCGTGCCGAGGCCTTGAGGTTTGCCGGTCTCGAGTGAACTTTTCTAATCATTGGTAATAAAGGTGTTATGTATTATATAAAGAAGCGTTTGGAGATTTCGGCGGCACATCGCCTCGGCCTTACCTACGACAGCAAGTGCACTGAAATTCACGGCCACAACTGGATTCTCCTGATCGAATGTCGGGCCGAGGAACTCAACGAGAACGGGATGGTAACCGACTTTACCCATGTCAAGGAGTTTATCCTCGGGAAGCTGGACCACGCCGTGCTCAACGACGTGTTGCCATTCAACCCCACCGCTGAAAACATTGCCCGCTGGGTGGTGGACAATGTGCCCAACTGCTATCGCTGCGAGGTGCAGGAGAGCGAAGGGAACTCGGCAGCCTACGAGAAAGATTGACAGCTTGAGTGAAAGACTGACATCGCAGATGCTTCAGGGCGCGCTGTATAAAATCAACGAGATTTTCTATTCTCTTCAGGGTGAGGGCCATAAAGCCGGCACTCCGATGGTCTTCGTGCGCTTCTCCGGCTGCAACCTTGCCTGCCCTTTCTGCGACACACGGCATCAGGAAGGCTCGCCAATGAGCCTGGAAGATATTGCAGCAGAAGTCAACCGCTTCCCCCTCGCGCAATGGATTGTCTTGACAGGCGGCGAACCCTCTCTCTTTATCGATAGGGATTTCATCTCGTCTCTCAAATCCCTGACTAATAAAAAAATAGCAATCGAGACCAACGGAACGCGCCCTCTGCCGGATAATATAGACTGGGTGACTCTCTCGCCGAAATTCACAATCTGCCAACCGCTGTCCGATACTGACGCAGCCGACCGCGAGGATACCCCCGAAGCTGAAGTCAGGTTGGCGCATGCCGACGAGATCAAGGTGGTGGATCTGGGGCAAGATCTGGAGCCTTACTTTAACCTTGACTGCCGCGCTGCCGATACCTTTATGTATCTGCAGCCATGTTACGACCCCGACGATGCCACGCGCGAGGCCAACCTTCGCCGAACCATAAGCCGCGTCTTGGCTGATCCGCGCTGGGCTCTCTCGCTCCAGCAGCACCGCCTCCTCTCAATCCCCTGACCAGCAGCCGCCCAGGCCTATCAAAATAGCTAAAATAGCTATCATAGCTATAATAGCTATCATAGCTAATCCCAGCTAAAAATATCTGCCCCAGCACTTTCGCTCGGGGCAAAAAAAATCGGGAGCGTCGCTCCCGATTTTTTTATTCCGCTGCCGGCTCTGCCGCAGCTTTCTTCTCAGCACTCTTGCGTGTGGCCCTCTTGGGCTTGGCAGGTGCTTCTTCTTTCTTCTCCTCCTGGATTCCTGCAAGCGCCGGGTCGATCAGGATACGTCCGCAGTATTCGCAAACGATGATCTTCTTGTGCATCTTGATCTCAAGCTGACGCTGGGGCGGGATGCGGTTGAAGCAACCACCGCAGGCATCGCGCTGAACGCTTACGATGCCCAGACCGTTGTGGGCATTTCCGCGGATACGCTTGAATGCCTTGAGCGTATAGTCGTCGATCAGAGGCTCGATCTCTTTAGTCTTCACAAGAAGAGCTTCCTCTTCCTGGCGGGTCTCCGAAACGATTTCGCTCAGCTCTTTCTTCTTATCTTCCAGGATGCTTTGATTGTCGGCCAGCTCTTCCTGAGCTGCCTTAATCTCCTCTTCCTTCTGGGATATCTTCTCCTCGGCATCGCGTATCTTCTTCTCCGCGAGTTCCACCTCAAGGCTCTCATACTCCTTCTCCTTCTCCAGGAAGGCGAATTCGCGATTGTTGCGCACCTCGTTGAGCTGCTGGTCATATTTGGCAATCTTCAGCTTCCTCGCCTCGATGTCGCCTTTCTTCTCTTGGATGAGCTTCTTGAGTTCGGCGATTTCATCCTCAAACTTGGTGATGCGGGTGCGGAAACGGATTATTTCGTCTTCCAGGTCTTTCACCTCGTTGGGAAGTTCGCCGCGGAGGATGCGGATGCGGTCAATCTCAGAGAGAAGGCTCTGAAGTTTATAGAGCGCTTCAAGTCTCTCTTTTACAGAGCGTTCTTTCTCTTGTTTCTTTTCTGTTGCCATGAATTTTATCTTGTTATAATATTTTTATAGGGTTAGTTTCGCTCTCGGCAATGTAGGTTACGCACTCTGGCAGCGCCTCTCTCAGCAAGCGGGAGATGATGCGGCGGCTGCAGAGCTCGCTTTCGTGGTGGCCGATGTCGGCTATCAGCATGTCGAGACCGTAGGAGGTGTAATCGTGATATTTGAAGTCGCCGGAGAGATATGCGTCGGCGCCGCATCTCATCGCATCGCCGATGAACGATGCCCCGGAGCCGCCGCAGAGCGCCACCTTGCGTATCACAAGGTGCTGCGTCTGGCCGGAGTAGCGGAGCGCCTTCACGCCGAACGTCTCTTTCACCCGGCGCAGAAACTCCAGCTGGGGCACAGGATTCTCGTAACTCCCCACGATTCCGAGGCCTACCCCCTCGCCGGCTTCCGACGGCACCAGCACTCTCAGATCCTTGAGGCTGAGCATCTGCGCCATCTCGAAGCTCACGCCTTCCGAGGCGCTGTCGAGGTTGGTATGGGCGGAATAGATGGAAATCCCCTCTTTCAAGGCCTCGATTACGATGCGCTGGGTCTGGTCGGCTCCGGTGAGGCTTTTCAATCCTTTGAAAATCAGAGGATGATGGCTCACTATCAGGTTGCAGCTCCGCGCCTTGGCCTCATGAAGGATCTCCTCGGTGACGTCGAGACATAGAAGCACCGCCGAGACATTCTGCTCGGCATTCCCCACCTGCAGACCCGCGTTGTCGTAGCTTTCCTGGAGTCTGAGAGGCGCGAAATCCTCTATCACCTTTATTATATCTCTTACCTTAGTCCCCATTGACTAATTTCTGTTAGAATCGATATGGCGGCGTCGTTCAGCTCTGGCGAAGGTCAAGGCGGAGGTTGAGTTCTTCAAGCTGTGCCGGATCGATGGGCGACGGCGATTCGTTCATCATGTCGCGTCCCGAATTGTTTTTCGGGAAGGCTATGACGTCGCGAATGGTGTCTTCGCCAGCGAGCATCGATACGAAGCGGTCAAACCCGAGCGCCAGGCCGCCGTGAGGAGGTGCGCCGTAGCGGAACGCCTCCATCAGGAAGCCAAACTGCTCCTTCGCCTTCTCCGGAGTGAATCCGAGAAGCTCAAACATGGTGTCTTGCAGCTGAGCGTCGTGAATCCTTATCGATCCGCCGCCGAGCTCCACGCCGTTCACCACGATGTCGTAGGCGGTGGCTCTCACTGCCCCCGTGTCTGTGCGCAGCAACGGGATGTCTTCCGGATTCGGGGCAGTGAAGGGGTGGTGCATGGCATAGTAGCGCTGTGTCTCCTCGTCCCATTCAAAGAGCGGGAAGTCTACCACCCAGAGAGGCACGAAGACGTCTTTCGGACGCAGCCCGAGGTCGTCGCCGAGCTTGAGCCTGAGCTCACACATCTGCTTCCTCACCTTGGCGCGTTCGCCCGTCATCACAAGCAGAAGGTCGCCCTTCCCGGCGCCGGCTTTCTCGCACCAGCGGCGAAGGGTTTCCTCGTCGTAGAATTTATTCACGGAGCTCTTTACAGAGCCGTCTTCCTCGTGTTTCACCCAAATCAGGCCCTTGGCCCCCACCTGCGGACGCTTCACGTAATCAGTAAGGGCGTCGATCTGTTTGCGGGTATAGCCTGCGCATCCCTTGGCCACGATGCCGATTACCAGCTCGGCGTCGTCGGCCACACTGAAGCCGTGTCCCTGGGCCTCTTCCGTGAGGTCTTGGAATTCCATTCCGAACCTCAGGTCGGGCTTGTCGCTGCCATACTTCTCCATCGCCTCCTTCCATGTCATGCGGCGGAAAGGCTCGGCGAATTCGATACCTTTCACATATTTGAAGATATGCTTCACAAGGCCCTCAAACATATTGATCACGTCTTCCTGCTCCACGAAGCTCATCTCGCAGTCTACCTGCGTGAACTCCGGCTGGCGGTCGGCGCGAAGGTCCTCGTCTCTGAAGCATTTCGCCAGCTGGAAGTAGCGGTCCATACCGCTCACCATCAGCAGCTGCTTGAAGAGCTGCGGGCTCTGAGGCAGCGCGTAAAACTCACCGGGGTTCATCCTCGAAGGCACCACGAAGTCGCGGGCTCCTTCGGGAGTGCTCTTCACCAGTATCGGAGTCTCGATCTCGAGAAAACCGTTGGCGTCGAGATAACGTCTTATTTCAAAAGCCATCCTGTGGCGCAACTCCAGGTTTGCCCTTACCGAGGGTCGGCGAAGGTCGAGATAGCGGAACTTCATCCTCAGGTCGTCGCCGCCGTCGGTGTTGTCTTCTATAGTGAAGGGAGGCACGTCAGAGGGGTTGAGAATCCTCAGGCCCTTGGCCTCGATCTCTATGTCGCCCGTGGCCAGGTGGGGATTCTTGCTCGAACGCTCCCTTACGGCGCCCGTGATCTCCACCACGAATTCACGCCCCAGGGCGTTGGCTGCCTCGCAGAGGCCGGCGTCGGAGTCTTGGTTGAATACTATCTGAGTGATGCCGTAGCGGTCGCGCAGGTCAAGAAAGGTCATACCGCCCATCTTCCTGATGCGTTGCACCCATCCTGCCAGCCTTACGTCACGGCCGGCGTCTGTTATGCGGAGCTCTCCGCACGTATGGTTTCTGTACATTGATTAGTGTCTTGAATTTCAACTTGCAAATTTAAGTATTTTTAATCAAACCTAAAAGACGATTAAAGCGTTTTATATATAGAAACCCTTAAAAATTTATATTATGAACGACATCTTAAACACCGAAGAACGCAGAGAACTCCCAAACGAGGTGTTCGGTCTGCCTGAAAGAAGAGAATATCCCATGCCCGACGCAGCTCACGTAAGAGCGGCTGAAGCCTACTTCCGTTATTGTCCAGAAGACCTCCGTCCCGAGCTTGCGCGCAATATTCTCAAGTTTGCCCGCGAATACGGCGTCGACGTAGAAAGCCCCACAATCCTCTCCTACGCCAACGAGTAAGGGTCAGCCCCATCGTGCCCGCGTCATAGCCTCATCGTGACGCCGTCACCCCTCGGCCGAACTCTGAGGAGATGGAGCAACCATCATAAGAAATTATCAAAAGCGAAAAATCTTAATTAAATAAGATTCTCCAATTCCTTGAGGGTGAGTCAGAATTCCCAAAATTCTGCCTCGCCCCCAACCTTTATTCCCCTCTCCAAGAAGGCCCCCTCCGCAATGTAATCTCTAAATATTTGAAAATCAATAGCGACTCACAAAAAATGAAGGAAAATCTCGAAAATCAGCACAAAAAATGAAGGAATCCGGGTGTGCGGAGGATTATCTGGTGCGGGGGTGGGGATAATTCGGAGGGGATGGCGGCTTTGGCCAGGAGGATGGCTGCGGAAAGGATGGCGTCGTAGCCTGATGCGAGATCGTCGGGCTTGCAGTGAATTTCGATATCGGGATCTATCCCAAACTCGGTGATTGCCCCGTCGGGCCCGTAGATCGGACTCGCCGAGAAACGCACTGCCCAGCCGTTGGGTAGCTCCGAGCTGAACGGCAATCCACCGCCACCGCCCGTGCGGGCTCCGACCACCGTCACCCCGGGAATACTTTTCATCACCGCTACAAAATCGTTGGCCGCACTGTAGCACGAACGGTTTGTCAGCAGAAAAACGGGCTTGCTCATATCCCAGCTTACGCGGCTCGCCGGCGCCGGCTGATAGCTGAAAGGATAAGGCTCGGAAAATTCGTCGTGACCGGGTCCCGTCTTGTGAACGATGCTCCCTCCGGGCGTCTCTTCCGTGATGAAACGGCTCGCGAGCACCTCCACGTTAGTAAGAAGGCCCCCTCCGTTGTCGCGGATGTCGATGATCAGCGCCTTGGCCGGCGAGAGCAACGCCATGATATAATCAAGATTGAGCTGCCCTATCCCCGAAGAGAAGGAAGGATAATACATATAGGCTATATCTTCGGATATAATTTTGTAAGAAATACCCGAAGTTTGGTAATAGTCGAAGTCGAGGTAGTATTGCTGCAGCGTGCGCAGGTTGAAATCCTGGGGATAGTCGCTCCACCAGTTGCGGTAATAAGACGTAGAGAACGGCGAGATAAGGTTTACGTGGCCGTCTTTGAGCTCGTCGAGCATTGCCGAGCAGATGTTGAAGAGCTCCACGAGGGTGGTTTCGTCGGTAATCATCTCGCGATAGCGGGCCGTCACCTCGCTCCAGTCGATATCCTTCTCGGCGAAGAAGCAATATCGTGTGTCGATGATATGAGCCAGCGCGTCGAAATTCCCGAGCCGGCTGTTCTGATAGGAAGGCTCGTCGCTGCACGAATGGCAGAAGCTTCCGATGGCTGCCACGAGGATTATGGCCAGGAAGTGCTTTATATTGTCAAGCGTCTGTCTCATTGTCGGTCTGGCTAAAAGAGGGGAGTGATTTCGTTTCGCTTGCCGGCCTTCACCCCGATGCTGCCGGGAATCACGCCTATTACCAGCGAATGTGACGTAAAACGTGTTGTCAGGCGGTTGGCTTGCTCGTTTTGGAATGAGAAACGGTAGCCGAGCTCCATGGCTGTTGTGCCGAAATCGAAGGTTACCATCAGAAGGTTGTCGATACCGAAGCGGTTGCCGGGCCATCCGAAGTGAGCCAACCCCTTGCGGTTGCCGAGATATATCTCGTAGTACGACTCTCCGTATTGCTGGCAGAAGAATGCGCCGGCGAGCGGGAGGGCGAGGCGGTCTGAAATCAAGAGCGGCAGGCGCCCTATGCGAACGAGTTTCGAGGCATAGGCCTGGGCTCCGATGCCGATAGCAAACTGCGCTGCGGCGGGGTTGTTGCCATTGCGCGGCAGATATACCATCCCGCCGTAAACCCCTGCGTTGCCGCCCACACTCACGAGCCATTGGCCCGCGAAGCGACGCTGCCATTCCAGCCCCCAGCGAAACTGCGCATGGAGGTCTATCTCGCGTGCCGTGCCGGCAGGATTGAGGAGGTTGCCGAAATTCGCGCGGCCGTCAAACGTCATGGCCATACTCTCCGGGTGGCGAGGCATCACCTTTGTCCAAAACCCGGAGAGAGCCACGTTTGTGCCCGAATAAGAGAAGGGAGAGAGATAGGAGGCGAAATCGAAGCGCTTCCCTATCTCGATGCGGTAGCTGCCGATTACGGGTCGCCTGCATTCGGCGATATCGGCTGCGACCGCCGCTTCCTCATACGCTATGTCAAACGGCCCCGAAGGCAACTCGCAATCTTCTTGCGCTTCCCCGACTTCCACAACCACCTGCTCCGAGCTTGAAGCGGCTGCAGGCACCGCGCATCCAAGCACCAACAGGATTGCCAGAATGCGGAGCGGCCGGTTTATTTGCATCAGCTTGAGTATTGCCATAGGGTCGGATCGATAAACGAGGGTCAGAAAACCACGGCGGGTAAAATCTCAATAGTAAAGATCTCCGTCAGTTAAATTATTCAGTCAAAGTCGTCAAAGAGGCCTTTCTGGATAACCGTCGGTCCCTTCCCGTCGTCGTGGGCGTCATCATCATCCGGAGTTTGAACGTCAGCGGGAGCTGAGGCTTCGGTCTCGACGCTTTCCACCTCGACGCTTTCCGCCTCAGCGCCGGAGTCGGCAGGGAGTGATTCCACTTCGCTGCCCGGGTCGGGGGTGTTTGAAACCTCTTCCGCAGGAGTCTCGGGCTCGAGAGGCTCGCCTTCGGTAACGGAGCCAATGGTATAGGTGGAGAGGCGCTTACCTTTCGCTTTGAAGCTCTTGATGGCGATAAACTCTTCGGCCACGATGTCTTGCGGGGCACGCACGGCATCGTCGCCGCCGAATTCCACGTGCACCACCGGGCGGGGAGTGTCGGTGAGCAGGATGATTTCCCCTTGGTCGGAATATCCCACGAAACGCTGCGGACGTGCCGACGCCTCGAAGTTAAACCGCTTCAGGTAGGGGAAGCCCAGCTCGGGGTCGAAGAAGACGAGAGTCCATACCTTGTGCGGGTCAAACTTCTCGATCTTCAGCAGATTGTCTTCAAAGTGGATGGTGTCGGAGTAAGATGTAGTGTAGAACTCGCCGTTCTTGGTGATTACCAATATCTTGTCGTCTCCTTGGAAGGTGCCGATAAGTTCGCCGCGTCCGTCGTAGTTGATGCGCAACACGTCCTTGTCAAACCATACGTCGCGGCCGCCCAGAGTGCTGATCCCCTTCTTCTCGAGGGTGATGCTCTTCACAGGATATTTCGTCACCTGATTTCCCAGCGAATCGCGGCCCTTGATGGCGATGTCGGCGAAATTCACCGTCAGCTCCTTCGCTCTGGGGGGACGGCCACCGGGCTCGATGGGTTCGCCGGTGAGGGTTACCTTCACGGTCTCCGCCTCGCCGTTGGGGTTGCGGGTGAGCCATTCTATCTTGCTGCCGGGTAGCCCTTTGGTGAGGTCGTACTCGCCGGTGCGGGTAAGCCCGGTGAGGTGGCAGCGCTTCATATAATGCACGCCGTCTTTCCCGTTGCGGTAGATGATGTTGTAGACGGTGCGGTTGTCGCCTTTCTTGTAGAGGGCCACCATCTCGATTTTCTTCCCTACATACACCTTCTCCTGCACCTTTATCAGCTTATATTTGCCGTCTTTGTAGATCACGATTATGTCGTCGAGATCGGAGCAGGTGAAGAGGAACTCGGCGTCTTTGAGGCCTGTGCCGATAAAGCCGCCGTTCTTGTCGATCGAGAGGCGTTTGTTGGCTTCGGCCACCTTCGTTGCGAGGATGGAGTCGAATCCCCTCACGGTGGTGCGCCGCGGATAGTTTTCGCCGTATTTTGCTTTCAGGTCCTCATACCAGCGGATGGTGTATTCGCGGATATGGGCTATGTCGTATTCGAGGCGCGCGATCTCCTCGTCGAGGGCCGCGATGCGCTCGTCGGCCTTCTGCGAGTTGAATTTCAGGATGCGACCCATCTTGATTTCCCAGAGGCGCAGCAGGTCGTCGCGCGAGATTTCGCGGAAGAAGGAGGGCTTGAACGGCTCGAGCAGCTGGTCGAGGCGGTCGAGGGCCGCGTCCATAGTTGGTGCGTCCTCGATTTTGGCGTCCTTGTACATCCTCTTCTCGATAAAGATTTTCTCGAGCGAGGAGAAAAGGAGCGATTCGCGGGTCTCTCCGAGCTTTATCTCGAGTTCACGCGCCAGCATCCGCATCGTGGAGTCAACGCTGTGGCGCAGCAGTTCGCTCACGGTGACGAAGCAGGGCTTCTTGTCGCGGATCACGCAGCAGATGGGGTAGATGCTCACCTCGCAGTCGGTGAAGGCGTAGAGGGCGTCTATGGTCTTGTCGGCCGAAGTGCCAGGCATCAGATGCACAATGATTTCGGCTGTGGCCGAGGTGTTGTCGTCTACCTTTCTGATCTTGATTTTCCCCTTCTCCTGCGCAGCGATGATGGAGGAGATGAGCGTAGATGTGGTTTTACCGAACGGCAATTCGGTGATGGCGAGCGTCTTGCTGTCGATTTTCTCGATCTTGGCTCTTACCTTCACGCTGCCGCCACGTGCGCCGTCGTTATATTTCGAGGCGTCGATGAGGCCGCCGGTCTGGAAGTCGGGGAGAAGAGAGAACTCCTCGCCTTTGATGTAGGCCACGGCTGCATCGAGAATCTCGTTGAAGTTGTGGGGAAGAATTTTCGACGAGAGACCCACGGCGATACCCTCCACACCCTGAGCCAGCAGCAGAGGAAACTTGATGGGGAGCGTTACGGGCTCTTTCTTTCGGCCGTCGTAAGAAGGCACCCATTCGGTGATTTTCGGGCTGAATGCCACATCGAGGGCAAACTGCGACAGACGCGCTTCGATGTAACGGCCGGCGGCGGCCTCGTCGCCCGTCAGGATATTTCCCCAGTTACCTTGGGTGGAGACCAGAAGGTCTTTCTGGCCCAGCTGCACCAGCGCGTCTTTGATCGAGGCGTCGCCGTGCGGGTGATATTGCATTGTGTTGCCCACAATGTTGGCCACCTTGTTGAAGCGGCCGTCGTCGAGAGTCTGCATAGAGTGCAGAATCCTGCGTTGCACCGGTTTGAGACCGTCGTCGATATGAGGTACGGCCCTTTCGAGAATCACGTAAGAGGCGTATTCGAGATACCAGTTGCGAAACATTCCGGAGAGGGCGCTCCTTTGTTCAAAATCTTCTGCCATTCGCTTTTGCGGTTTTAAAACGTAAAATTAAGAAAAATTTTCAAAAAAATTTCAAGTAAGGAGTTTGCAGGATGTAAAAAAAGTTATTAAATTTGCAACGTCAAGGCGCACGTGGCGTAATTGGTAGCCGCGCTAGACTTAGGATCTAGTGTCTGACGACGTGGGGGTTCGAGTCCCTTCGTGCGCAC
>JAFLTX010000054.1:0-4395 GCA_022509145.1 Muribaculaceae bacterium
ACTGAACAATCAAATCCTAAATAAATCTGTAAACAAATTTCAGGACAGGTCACCTCCCCGCCGCCGAGAAATCCCCAATAGCCCCAATAGCTATAATAGCTATCCTAGCTATCCTAGCTAATATAGCTAAGAAAGCCATGCTCGCTGCAATTGCCCTGTGAGCTGCAATATGTGTTTCCGGAGCGGGGCTCCGGCCCGCTCCATTTGTCCCCGGTCCAGGGAGCGCCCCGGCGCCTCCCCGCCGGGGGCGCATAAAAAAAGGAGGCCGATGGGCCTCCTTTTTATCGCGGGTTGCGCTCCGTCTTAGCGGATCACAACTTTCTTGCCATTTACGATGTAGATGCCGGCCGGCAGGTTCTCGCCGCGTACGCGTACGCCCTGCAGGTTGTAAACCTCTACTTCGCCTTCCTCACCTACGAGGCTGTTCACGCCGTCTGACTTCTTGTTAAGAGCCACGGTGAATTCATAGCCGTCGCAACCAGCTTCAACTGCCAGCGTTACTACACCGCCGTCTTCAGTGATGGTGTAAGGAGTAGCTTCGTTTTCTACCGAGTTGCTTACGCTTACTGTGCAACCTTCTGCCGGAGTGAACGTCAGAGTCATGCTGCCTACGTAAGTTACGTTGAACGGATTCTCGGTTACGTTGAGCACGTTGTTGTCAGCTTCGCCGTCTACAGTGATTGTTACGATGCTTGCGATTTCGGCTGCATCTTCAACGCCTGTGAAGTTGAGTGTGAAGGTTTCTTCCACCTCTTCCATTTCAGCTGTGAACTGCATCAGGTCGAAGTCGAACTGCATCTTCACAACACCCGGAGTGATGCATACGAAGTTGTGACCGGTCTTGTCGTAGGTTACACCAGTGGTGAACACTGCGCCGTCTTCAGTAAGGTCGATCAGGTGGTTTTCAAGCTCAGCCTGGAATACGATGGGTTTAACAACGGGGCTTGTCGGTTCGTCGGGATCTGACGGGCCGGTGGTGAAGCGTACGTTGTTGTCACAGAGGAAGAAGTAGAAGCCGCGGTCTGACGGGTCGCCGTCTGACGGAGTGAATTCGCCGTCAGGTTCGAAGCCTGTGCATTCCGGTACATCCATTGTCAGGGTGTATACGTCGGCATCGTCTGCCTTCTCAAACGTACCCATTACTTCCCACTTGGCGCCGTCGGTGTAGCCACCGGTGGTACCCCAGAGATAGAGGTTTTCGGGAGCGGTTACCTGGCCTACCTCTTCGCCGATCTGCAGCGAGATGGTGCCTGAAGTGAAGTTTACGGTAAACGTTACTTCAGCATCCTGAGGCATTGTGCCCGGCAAAGCGCTGATATACCATGAGTAGAAGCCTGTGGAGCGTTCTGAGAACTTGGCGTTATCTACTTGTTCAGGATCTTCCAACGAAGGCCATTCGTAGATGCCCTGGTAGCTCGAGAAGGAGATAGGTACTGAGTATGTAGCGGCATAAACCTTGAGGTCGCCTGTTGCGGCTGAGCCGCTGCTGAAGGCGAAGTTCTTCTGAACCGGAATGTTGAACTTGCCGGTGTAGACTGTCGGGTCGGTTTCGCTCTGAGTGAGCTCGCCAGCGGTGGTTACATTTGCGTTGCCCGGAACAGGAAGGTACATAATACCCATGCTTCCAGCGGTGTTGATGTAGTTGAGCGAGAGGCTCTTCGGGAGGCTTGCAAGCTCGATTACAGATACGTTGAACTGATAACCTCTACCTGCCTTTGTAACATACACCATCGTAGAACCCTGGCCTGTTGACTGGATCTGACACGCCTCAGGCAGAGCACCAGGAGTGGCGCAGCTTACGCTCATCAGATAACCCTCTTCCGGAGTCAGAGCAAACAGTGCGTTGTCGGCGGAAGTGTAGTTGTAGCTGTAGGTGTTGCTGCTCAGAGTTACGTCATTCATATCGTCGCCGTTCACCTGAGCCATCTTCACATACTTGTAAGCATCTTCGCTGCCTGTGAAGTTGAAGGTTACGAAGTCTTCAAGATACTCTACGGTCAGAGCCTTGGTGTCATAGTTGTAGGTAATCTTCGTTTTACCCTGCTGTGCTGTGTAGAGGTAGTTGTAGTCAGTATAGGCGTCAACGCTCTCCTGCAGAGTGCAGTTGAATGTGAAGTTGTTGGGTACAGAAGTGAGTCTCTGGTTCATGTCAACATACTTCTGTACAGGGTTGGTATTCGGTTTCTCTACAACCGGAGTAGAAGAATTTATTACCGGAATGAAGTTCACACCGCTGGTAACGCCGCTTTGGTTGGCAAGAACGAACGACATACCGCCTGCAGGAACGTCTACTGTTCCCTCG
Organism: Muribaculaceae bacterium; assembly: GCA_022509145.1. Classification (GTDB taxonomy): domain Bacteria; phylum Bacteroidota; class Bacteroidia; order Bacteroidales; family Muribaculaceae; genus Lepagella. The sequence continues at coordinate 2,303 of JAFLTX010000054.1, forward strand.
AATACCAGCTGTTCGTCTTCATTCTCTACGGGGAGAAGAGTAGGAGAGCCAGTCGGGGATTGTGTGCCCTGAGCCATGCCTGTACCTCTAAGAATGTAGATCTGAGTCGGGGTGGGCATCCATGCCTCTACCTTTGTGAAGACAAATTCGAAGCCTGAAGTGGTGCTTGCATTGAAGTTCAGCGATAAGTTGGCCTTACCTTCCTTCTGATAGCGACCGTCGGGGTTGGCTGCCCATCCGGTGATGTAGTAACCGCCGGCGTCTGTTTGAGTTTTAGTGGCTTTGATTATGTAAGTGGAGGCGCCGTTCCAAGTAACAGCGTTGCTGGTAGTAAAACCTACAGTGTAGTTATACTTCAGACCGGTGCCTTTGTTTGTCGGGGAGATGTAAGTGATGGCGTTGTCGGCATCAGTTACGTAGAAGCGTACATACTGATAAGGAGTAGAAGTCGAGATGATGTCGCCTTCATACACGCCCTTCTCTGCATTGTAGCTCAGATAGCCGTCAGTTGCAGGATCCGGAGTGAAAGCTGCGCTTGCGCCAGTGGCAAATGCATAATACAGCTTGTCGGCTTCCGGAGCAGCTGCAGTGATGGTTACGGTCTTCTTATCCCAGTCAAGCGTAAATGAGTAAGTATATTTTTCGCCCTTAACGCCGGGAAGAGTAATCAGAGCCGAGAGTTGACCCAGTGTACCTGCTTTGAGGTCTACAGTGCCACTTGCTCCTTTTACGGGCATCTCTGCTGTAACAGTAAAGTCCTTTGTCGGCAGAAGGTTCCCTACTGAATACTGGGTTGCGCTTGTACCGAATGCAATTTTAATTGCGCTCTTAGTGCCCGGGACGCTGAATTCACCTGTACCGGTGAAGATACCTTCCTGACCGTCAACGGGTTTAAGGTTAAGCACCTGGCCCCAGCCGTTCATGCCGTCGCCACCATCCTGCCATACATAAAAGTTGTCAGGAGCGGGTTCCGGTTCGGGCTCTACGTCGCCTTCCAGATATTCAAACGTCACGGTCTTATTATCGGGATTAGAGATATTGACCGTAATCTTTACAGGAGCTTCTGTAGGGTTCGGAGCGGGGAAATTGCTGATGTAGTAACCAGCCAAACTTGGTGTAGTAGTAGCGGTCGTTTTAATGGTCTTCGTGGTGGGATTCGTAGCCGAAAGGTTGATAACTTGAGCCATAGCCGTTGACTCTCCATACCACATTGTAGGAGCACCTGCTGTGCCGGTGTAAAATGCAAAGCTATTTGCACCTCCTTTTTGCAAGGTGACAACACCTTCATAGATGCCGGTAGCAGTCATGCTTATGGACGCGTCTGTAGCCGAGGCATTAGCTTTAGCTGAAGAGCTGGTAGCTTTACCTAAGTAGAGCTTGTCCTGTGCCAGCATAGTCGGTATGGTAAGTACCATAGCGACTAATAACAAACATAGTTTTTTTAATCTCATAAAGTTACTGTTTAAGTTATTATTTGTTGTTCGCTTTTTTTCTTCTTTCAGCCCTTCTCCCGGGCCCTTGCAGGCCGTCTCACGGCCCCCGGTGCCTCGGGTTGTCACCCTTCCCTGCGGAGGGTAGATGTAAAGGGGAATTATCGGTTTATTTTTGGATTGGAAATTCTATTTATCGTGGGTTTTAATAATATTATCGTGGGTTTTTATAATATTTTGGATGGTTGATAAACTCCATAACGGTATAGTGTTGACTTATTTTAAAAATCATTCAGCGAGCAAATATAATAATAAAATCCCACACCTCCAAAAAAATCCCCAAAAAACCACCCTCAGCGCCCCACACCCCAGTTGTCAGACCACCCCGCAACCCTCCTTCACCAGCCAATGCCCCCACTGGCTGTTGCCTTCACCGGCTGTTGGTTTAACTGGAACGTAGGGGCCGCCCGTGGCCGGCCCACCTACGCGGAACAGACCGCCCGATGCGCCCTGAAAAACTGCCAACCCGTTCCCGGGCGTCTCGTGGGCCGACCACGGGCGGCCCCTACGTAAGGCTGCAAGCCTCCTGCGCCGACCAGACCGCCCGACGAGTTAGCTCGGAGAGCTTACCCGTGGTTAACCCCACCATAAGGAAGGGGAGCC
>JAFLTX010000054.1:4495-12755 GCA_022509145.1 Muribaculaceae bacterium
CCCACCATAAGGAAGGGGAGCCTGCAAAGGCGAGCCCTTCCTTGGTGGGGTGTCCGGGAGCATGGCGAACTTGCTCGGAGAGCATGTCTGTGTCCCGTCGCTGCTATGAGTACAGGCTATCTTCCCATACTCCACCTTCCTGGATCACCATCCCTTTGATTTCGTCCTCAAAAGTGAAGGCTGCATGATGGTTTTTCTGATTTTTAATGTATTCTATCACAACATTCTTGTCAGACAACGACTTTGAAAACACAAAATATTCTCTACCCCACCCCTCAAACTCCGGAAACAGATTGCTGCTTCTCATCCAGATGCTGGACTGGCGTTTTATTTCGCCTATAAGCGAAGCGATAGAAATCAGGGGGTGAATATCGACGAAGATATGTACATGATTCTCGATGCCCCCGATTCTAAGCAGTTTGCATTTTTTATCGCTGACAATTTTCCATATAAACCGATACAAGGCCTCTTCATTCTCCCTGTTTATTGTCATTTTTCTACAGAAAGTGTTAATGACAAAATGATGTAAAGATAAAGTTTTGCTCATGGTTTTATTTCACTCATAACTTACTCTTCCCTTTCACAGACATGCTCTCCGAGCAAGTCTGCAGCTCCTTCGATCACCCCACCAATCTTCGCTGCGCTTCGTATATGGTGGGGTTAACCACAGAAAAGCTCTCCGAGCTATTTCCCTCCGCAGCGTTTCCCCAAGCTCGACCTCCTCTGAAATCTGACAACGCTCGCCGAGTTAGCTCGGAGAGCTTACCCGTGGTTAACCCCACCATAAGGAAGGGTAGCCTGCAAAGGCGAACCCTTCCTTGGTGGGGAGAACTACTCCCCCAGCAGGGCCGCTTCGGCGGCCGCGGCATCGACGATGCCGCCCTCCGCGGCGCGCTCAAGCCAATACGCCGCCTGACGCCGCTCCGGCGCCAGTTCCTCGCCTTCAAGGGCATCGGGGAAAAACTCCAGCAGCTCCCCGAGAATGAACGCCGCCGAGGCGTTCCCTCCCAGGGCCGCGCGCGTGAAATACCGCAGCGAGAGATCATGGTCGTAAGGCACACCCACGGCCCGCGAATACGCGTCGCCCAGCAACGCGTCGGCCGTTGCGTCCCCCTCGTCGGAGGCCAGATAGAAAAGCTTCACCCCCTCCGACGGAGCCCCGCGCAGATAGAAATAACGCCCGGCCTTCACCTTCTCGGGCGCCGGCAACGCCGCCAGCTCTCCCTCGCGCAGAGCATACAGCTTATACCCCGCGTCGGCCAAACCCGTCTCGAACGCCCGCCTGTAGAGCGAATCGGCCATGAGCGTGTCGGCCGGCGCCCCGAGCCCGTCGCGGTTCAGGTCGCCCAGCAGCGACATCGCCACCGGCAGGCCACCGCCGGCAGCCACCTCGAGCCACCGCCGCGCCTTGGCGTAATCGCGGTCTACCACCTCCCCCTCCATATAGAGCCACCCGATGTTGGAGGCCGCCTTCACGTCGCCGCGCGAAGCCGCCGCCGTGAGCCATCTCACACCCTCGGCCGCGTCGCGCTCGGCGCCGCCCTCACCCGAGAGAAGCAGATACCCCAGATAATTCATCGCCCCCACGTCGCCCAGCTCCGCCTTCGCGCGGGTCTCGCGCAGGACATCGGTGCAGAAAGCTCCTTGCGCCGAAAGCATAAGGAGCAGAAGAAGAGAAAGATAACGTCTCATTTCGGTGTCATCGTTATCAGGGGCACCAGCATCTCCTGCAGCGATATGCCGCCGTGCTGGAACGTCCCCGTGTAATATTGCACGTAATAGTTGTAATTGTTGGGGTAGGAGAAGAAATCCTCGTTGCACGCATATATATAGGTGCTCGATATGTTGGGCGCCGGCAGCCCGAACTGCTTCGGCGAGCGCATCTCGTATACCTGCTTCGGATTGTAGTTGAGGCTCTTCCCCACCTTGTAGCGCAGGTTGGTGTTGGTGTTCTTGTCGCCCACCACCTTTATGGGATTGTCAACGCGGATGGTGCCGTGGTCGGTGGTGAGCACCACGCGGTATCCCTCCTCGGCCAGCTTGCGGAAGAGGTCGACGGCCGACGAATGGCGAAACCACGACTCCGTCAGCGACCGGTAGGCCGCGTCGCTGTTGGCCAGCTCGCGGATCATCTTCGACTCCGTGCGCGCGTGCGACAGCATGTCGATGAAGTTCATCACCACCACCAGCAGCGGCGTGTCGCCAAGCTCCTTGAAGTGGCTCACCATCCGCTCGCCATACTTGCTGTCGTTGATCTTGCGGTATTTGAACTTCTCCTTGCGCCTGAAGCGGTCGAGCTGCGTCTGCACCAGCTCCTCCTCGTGCACGTTCAGCCCCTCGTCCTCATCCTCGTCTACCCACAGCTCCGGATACATCTCCGCTATCTGCAGCGGCATCAGCCCCGCGAAGATGGCGTTGCGCGCAAACTGGGTAGACGTAGGCAGGATCGTGGTGTAGAGGTCTTCCTCCACGTCGAAAAACTCCGACAGCAGGGGCTGCACCACCCGCCACTGGTCGTAGCGGAAATTGTCTATCACGATGAAGCACACCTTCTCTCCCTTGTCGAGCAAGGGAAACACCGTACGGCGGAACACCTCCGGGCTCATCAGCGGCCTCTCGCCGCCCGACACCCATCCCTGGTACTCCTTTTTCACATACCGCGAGAAAGCCGCGTTGGCCTCCCGCTTCTGCATCTGCAGCATCTCGTCGAGTGCCGAGTCGGTGTCGGCAAGCTTGAGCTCCCAGTATACGAGCTGGCGGTAGATCTCCTTCCAGTCGTCGACGGTGCGCGAGGCGTCGATGAGCGACGACAGCTTCATGAACTCCTGCCGGTAGTCCTGCGACGTCTGCGCCGCAACAAGCTCGCTGCTGTGGAGGTTCTTCTTGATGCTCAGAAGGATCTGCATCGGATTCACGGGCTTGATCAGATAGTCGGCTATCCGGCTCCCGATCGCCTGGTTCATGATGTTCTCCTCCTCGCTCTTCGTGATCATTATCACGGGGAGCTCCGGGTGGTCGCGGTTGATGCGCTGCAGCGTCTCGAGCCCCGAGATGCCGGGCATCATCTCGTCGAGGAGCACCAGCGAGTATTTCTCGCGCGCGAGCGCCTCCAGAGCGTCAAGACCGTTGGAGACGGTGGTGACGTCATACCCCTTCTGCCTCAGTATCAATATGTGCGGCTTCAGAAGGTCTATCTCATCGTCGGCCCATAATATCTTTTCCATCTTATTCCCCTGTTTCTTCTTCTGTTTCTTCTATCGGTTCCTCCTGCGGCGCTGCCACACCCTCATCCGGGGCTTCCTCCGGCTGCGGGGCGCCTTCCGCCGCCTCGGCCTGCTCGAGAGCGGCCTCCTCGGCCTCTATAGCCTCCTGTTGACCCTCGGCCTCGGCCGGGGTCTCCCCTTCCACACCCGGCAGAGGCATATCCTCGTCGGGGTCTTGCTGCTCGAAGCGGAAGTAGTCTTCAAACGAGCGCCCCTCCCTGAGCAGAAGCTCGAAGTTGGCCTTGCTTATCATGATGGGGCGGCATCCCGCCGGCAGCTCGAAGTCGCTCTGCGCCATCACGCTGCGGTAGCGCTCAAGCTGGCGCAGGTTGTCGAATCCCTTGATCACTATCAGCCCCACATTCCCGAAGCTCATCGGCTCCAGGTCGAAGTCTTTCACCACAAACGACGAGAAATTGAACCTCGCCACCTCGTAGAGCAGCTGGTTGGAGTTGACGGAGTCGCGCGGGAAGGCCAGCACCATATACTGCGGCTTCTCCGGGTCGCGCTCGAAGTTGGCGGGCTGCCCGTCGGCCGCCGGCTCGGTGTCGGCGCTGTCGCTCAGCCGCATGTCCCATATCATGCCGCGGCTGTTGCTAAGCCCCTGGTGAGGCACACGACCGGCGTTCAGATTCTTCACGATGCTCCCGGCCATCGGCGTCATGTCGGTGTCGGGCCACCGCTGCAGAAGCTCCGTGAGGCGGTCTTTAAACTGCCCGTAGTCGCCCTCCGTAAGGTAGGAGAGAGCGTCGATGAAGACGAACTTCGGCAGGATCGGCGAGAGCGGGTAATCCTCCTCCATCTGGCGCGTGAGCGAGTGCACGGTCTTGTTGCGGTTGGCCAGATAGGCGTCGTAGGCCTCCTCATACATGCTCTCCTGAAGGGCGTGCATCTCGCGGAGGTGCTCGAAGTAGTCGGGGTCGGTCATCGCCTTCCCGTAGGCCGTCTCCGGAAACTCCGTTATGATCTTCTGCCGCCATCGCTCCGCCTCGCCGCGGTTGTCTTCGCGCACGGCCATAAGATACATGTTGTAGTACACGTCGAGCAGATAGTCGTTCTCCGGATAGCGCTCCATCAGCTCGTCAAACTCGCTGCGCGCCGCCGGATAGTCTTCCAGCTTGTCTTTCAGGATCACGCCCATGTTGTAGAGCCCCTCCTGGATGATCTCGTTGCAGGTCTCCACCTGCTCCGGCGTCTTCGGGATGTCCTTGAGGTAATATTCCGGGTTGTGGGGGTCGCTCTCGAGCGCCAGCAGCTCCTTGCGGGCCATGGCGGCCGAGTCGGTGGCCTCCTCGAGGTCGTCGAGAGCCTCCGGGTTCTCCTCGTCGGTCTCCTCCTCTTCCTCGAAGGCGAAGACGGTCTTGTTGCGGCGGCGCCAGTCGTCTTCGAGCTTGCGCGCACCCCAGCGGCGCTGGAATTCAGTCTTGCCCGCGTTCTTGGTCATCGTGTTGTAGAAATACCAGGAGTTGTCGCCGTTGGTTATGAACCCCGTGGTGGTCTGCTGCTGGCCCATGAGGTCGGGGTTGCGCCCCTCCTGCTCGGCCAGGTAAGCCTCGCGCGCCGCGGCCTCGGCCTCCTCCTTCTCGCGCTTCTTGAGCTCGTCTACTATCTTCTGGCAGACGGCCAGCTGCTCCTCCGGCGTCATCTTCGAGAGCTCGAGCAGCGAGTCTTGAAGGTGGACGTTGCCGGCATAGACGGCCAGCTCGTCGAGCACGTCGCTGCGACGCTTCAGTATATCGTAGCCCGGGTAGCCTCCGTTGATCAGCGGCAGAGCCTCCGAATAGCACGGCTGCGCCTTCACGTAGTCTTTCTCCTCGAAATAGATGGCGCCCAATGCCAGCTGGGCCATGGCCTTGTCGATGCCGTCGCGCGTCGACTTCTCCACAGCCAGCTTATAGTTGGCCTTCGCCTGCGCCGTGTCTTTGCGCGACAGGTAGAGGTTGCCGATGGCGTAATAGATCTGGTCGGCGTATTCGCGGTTGCGCTCATATCGCGTCAGGGCCTGGAGCGCCCTCACTTCGGTCTTGATGTTGCTCCCCGTGAACACCTCGCTCTGCTTGATGCGGGCGTTGAACTTGGTGCGGTAGGCCGTCGAGATGCCGCTTCCGGCCTTCCCGTAGGCCTCGTAGGCGTCGCGCTTCGCTCCCAGCTGCTGGTAGCACTGCCCCAGAAGGAAGTAGAGCCTGTTTTTCTGGCTCCCCTTGGCAGCTTTGGCCGCCTTCTGCAGATAGGGCACAGCCTCCTTGTAGGCCTCCGTGCGAACGTAGTAGCCCCCCTGCACCAGGTTGTAGAGGTTTTCAAGCTCCTTGTTGGTCAGCATCTTCGGCTTCACCTGATGGAGCACGTTCTCGGCCTCGTAGGCCCAGTCCATCGCCACATAGGAGCGAGCCTGCCAGAGAAGGGCCTCCGTCACGATGTCGGGGAGCCATTTGAAGTGGCGCGCTATATAAAAGAAGGTGGCGGCCGCCCCCGAGAAGTCGCCCGAAAAATACTGGGCCTTCCCCATCGTCATCCAGGCGTTGTGAAGGAAAGGATTGAACTCCTCCCTCTCGCGAAACTGCTTCTCCTTGACGCTGCTGCCGCGCTTGGCCGGCTTCTTCTTTATAGAATGGAGCTGGATGGCCTTCTGCATCTTCTCGATGGTGCGCTTGAAGTCGCCGGTGGGCTGCGGCATCTTCGTGTCGGTGAACGCCTCCGCCGGATGGGTCAGAACGGTGCGCGTATAGTCGTCTTCATAATTCGCTTCCTGAAGATGCAGCTGCTCGTCGAAGTGGGTGATGCCGTTGTAGTAGACGTTGTAGCGCGTGGTGAACGCCTGCCAGTTGCGGCTGGCAGCCGTGTTCTTCTTGGTGCTGCACGCTCCCCCGAGCAGCACCGCCAGCGCGGCCACGGCCACTCCCGTCAGCACCCGCCGCCAACGCGCATGAGCGCCCGGGCCTCCGCCTGAGCTTCGGCTTGCGCGCGCATTCCCTTTAATTGCATTTCCCATCATAACTTAAACGGATTTCCCTCAAATAAATTTTGCAACCCCCCTCCCGCCCGAACAGCTATCCCAGCTAAAACAGCTAAAAAAGCTAAAAACCCGCCCGACGCGCTCTGACAACTGAAAACTGAAAACTGACAACTCTTTTTATGTTTTAAAACATATTTCTCCCCCTCCCTTTACACGAATTTAATTTGTAACTTTGCAAAAACTGTAAAAATTACTAACTGATATGGCAAAAGTCAAAGGAGCGGTCACAGTCAACATTGACAGATGTAAAGGCTGCGACCTGTGTGTGGTGGCATGTCCCACCGACACACTCTCTCTTCAACCTAACGAAGTGAACGACCGCGGGTATCATTTCGCCTACATGTCTAACCCCGATGCCTGCACTGGCTGCTGCTCTTGCGCCTGGGTCTGCCCCGACGCTTGCATCGAAGTCTATCGCGTTCGCGTTGAATGATTCCCCCTAATTCTCTAACCTGTTACCAATGAAAAATATGAAAGAAGAGGTAAGATTAATGAAGGGTAACGAGGCAATCGCCCACGCTGCCATCCGCTACGGCTGCGACGGTTATTTCGGATACCCCATCACTCCCCAATCGGAAGTGCTCGAAACTCTCGAAGAACTCATGCCCTGGGAGACAACCGGTATGGTAGTGCTCCAGGCTGAAAGCGAAGTGGCTGCCATCAATATGGTTTACGGCGGCGCAGCCACCGGCAAAGCCGTGATGACTTCTTCTTCCTCGCCCGGCGTCAGCCTCAAGCAGGAAGGCATCTCCTACATCGCCGCAGCCTCGCTGCCCGCTCTGATCCTCAACGTGATGCGCGGCGGCCCCGGCCTCGGCACAATCCAGCCCTCGCAGGCCGACTATTTCCAGGCCACCAAAGGCGGCGGCCACGGCGACTACCACCTCATCGTCCTCGCTCCCTCCACAGTGCAGGAGATGGTGGATTTCGTAGGCCTCGGCTTCGACCTGGCTTTCAAATACCTCACCCCCTCCATGATTCTCGCAGACGGCATCGTAGGCCAGATGATGGAGAAAGTGGTGCTCCCCGAGCAGCGTCCGCGCCGCACCGACGAAGAAGTGCGCCGCCAGTGCCCCTGGGCTGCATCCGGCAGAAAAGACGGCAGAAAACGCAACGTCATCACTTCTCTCGAGCTCGAATCTGCAAAGATGGAGGTGATCAACCATCAGCTCCAGGCCCGCTATCGTGAAATCGAAGCCAACGAGACCCGCTGGGAAGAGATCGGCGTGGAAGACGCCGACTACCTCATGGTGGCCTTCGGCTCGATCGCCCGTATATGCGACAAGGCTCGCGAACTCGCCGCCGAGCAGGGCATAAAGGTGGGCATCGTGCGCCCCATCACTCTCTGGCCCTTCCCCACTGAAGCCATCTTCAAGGCAGCTCAGGGTAAGAAAGGTATCCTCGTGGTGGAACTCAACGCCGGCCAGATGATCGAAGACGTGCGCCTCGCCGTCCACGATGCAATCCCCGTTGAGCACTTCGGTCGCCTCGGCGGCATCATCCCCAGCCCCGAAGAAGTCGTGGAAGCTCTCCAGCAGAAAATCGTTAACCGCTAATCCTCTAACCTTAAAGAAATTATAATGGATATCAAAGATATAATCCGCGAGGAAAACAAGGTGTATAGCAAACCTCAGCTTCTCGACGAGGTCCACATGCACTATTGCCCCGGATGTAGCCATGGCGTGATCCATAAGCTCATCTCCGAGGTAATCCACGAATTGGACATCACCGACCGCACCGTAGGTGTTTCTCCCGTTGGTTGTGCCGTTTTCGCTTACAACTATATCGACGTAGACTGGGTGGAAGCTGCCCACGGCCGCGCTCCCGCAGTAGCCACAGCCGTCAACCGCCTCTGGCCTGAAAACGTTGTCTTCACATATCAGGGCGACGGCGACATGGCTGCAATCGGTACCGCCGAATCCATCCACGCCGCCAACCGTGGCGAAAACATCGTGATGGTCTTCGTCAACAACGCCATCTACGG
>JAFLTX010000055.1 GCA_022509145.1 Muribaculaceae bacterium
AACTTCCGCAACGAGGGTATGGACCGCACCCACAACCCCGAATTTACCTGCATGGAGATCTACGTGGCCTATAAAGACTACAACTGGATGATGGCCTTCACGGAGAAGATGCTCGAGAAGATCTGCCTTGACGTAAACGGCACCACGGAAGTGGAAGTGGGCGGAAAGACCATCTCGTTCAAGGCTCCGTATCCGAGAGTGACCATGCGTCAGGCCATCCTCGACAAGACCGGCTTCGACATCGAAGGGAAGAGCGAGGCGGAGCTCCGCGACTTCTGCAAGAGCGCCGGCATCGAGACCAAACCTTCGATGGGTAAAGGGAAGCTCATCGACGAAATCTTCGGCGAGAAATGCGAGGGCGACTATATCCAGCCCACCTTCATAACCGATTATCCGATAGAGATGTCGCCGCTCACTAAGCGCCATCGCGACAATCCGAACCTCACTGAGCGCTTCGAGCTTATGGTAAACGGGAAAGAACTGGCGAACGCCTACAGCGAGCTCAACGACCCGATAGACCAGTATGAACGCTTCGTGGAGCAGATGAAACTGGCCGACAAGGGCGACGACGAGGCGATGATAATCGACCACGACTTTATCCGCGCCCTTGAATACGGAATGCCCCCCACATCCGGCATGGGTATAGGTATGGACCGCCTGACGATGCTCATGACGGGCCAGCAGGCCATCCAAGAAGTGCTGTTCTTCCCGCAGATGCGTCCAGAAGCATGATGAAAGACGGCAGGATAGCGGTGATAGGCGGCGGCAGCTGGGCCACGGCCATAGCGAAGCTGCTGCTGGGCAACTGCGAGAGAATCTCGTGGTTCATACGCAGGCCCGAGAGGATAGAGGAGTTCAAGAGGAAGGGACACAACCCGGTGTATCTGTCGGACATCCGCTTCGACACGGAACGCATCGACTTCTTTTCAGACATAAGCGACGCCTGCTGCGACGCCGACACCATCGTGGTGGCGGTGCCGTCGCCCTTCTTCCTGGAGACGGCCGCCGGCATACAGTGCGACATCTCCGAGAAGAACGTGGTTTCGGCCGTAAAAGGTATGGTGCCCGGAAAGAATATGACCATCTCGGAGTTTTTCGCCGGGAAGTTTGGTTGCCATAAAGACAACCTTTTGGTGATCGGCGGCCCGTGCCATGCCGAGGAGGTGGCGCTCGAGCGTCTGAGCTATCTTACGATCGGCTGCCGCAATGTGGATAAATCGCGGGAGTTTGCCGGGCTGATGAGCGGCGGATCGTTGCGCACCATTGTCTCCGACGATGTGGCCGGCATCGAGTACGCCGCGGTGCTCAAGAACGTGTATGCCATAGCTGGCGGTATCGTGAGCGGAATGAAAGCGGGCGACAACTTCATGGCGATGCTTGCCTGCAACGCAGCCCGCGAGATGCGCCTCTTCATCGACGCCGTCTCCCCCATCAAGCGCGACATCTGCCTCTCAGCCTATCTCGGCGACCTGCTGGTGACGGCCTACAGCCGCTTCTCGCGCAACCACAACTTCGGCTCCATGATCGGCAAGGGCTACAGCGTCACGGCCGCCAAGATGGAGATGGAGATGGTGGCCGAAGGGTATTACGGCACAAAGTGCATCTATGAAATCAACCGCGACAGCGTCAGGGTGGAGATGCCGATTCTGAACGCCGTCTACAAGATACTCTACAAGCGGGAGCAGCCGCAGAAAGCCATCCAGGGAATCTGGGACTCGCTGCGCTGAACCATTCAGGCTCCGGCGGCGTTTTTTAAATAGAATGCTTGATTCTTACAATAAAGAAAACAGAAAAAGAAACTCAAAGACAACTATGAAAACCATTGAACTTGACATTCAACACGCACTTTATTTTGCAGAGAAAGAATACGACGGGCTCAAGGAAGCAGCCGTAAAAGCCGTGACCACCGTTCACGACGGTAGCGGTCCCGGCAGCGATTTCCTGGGCTGGGTAGACCTCCCTTCGAAGACCGACGAGGCGCTGGTAGACCGCATCATCGCCACTGCCGACAGGCTGAGGGAAAGGTGCGACTACGTGGTATGCGTGGGCATCGGCGGCTCCTACCTCGGAGCAAAGGCTGTGACCACTGCGCTTCAGGACAATTTCGCCGACTTCTATCTGCCGCGTCCGAAAGAGCCGAAGCTGCTCTATGCCGGCCAGAATATCAGCGAGGAATACACCGAAGAGCTCTGCCGCCTGCTCAAAGGTAAGAAATTCGGCATCATAGTGATCTCGAAGAGCGGCACCACCACCGAGCCAGCCATCGCCTTCCGTGTGCTGAAAGACCTTCTGGAGGCCCAGGCCGGTAAGGAAGAGGCCAAAGACCTGATAGTGGCCATCACCGACGCGAGCAAAGGCGCCCTGAGAGCCATGGCCGACAAGGAGGGGTATGAAACCTACGTGATTCCCGACAATGTGGGCGGCCGTTTCTCGGTGCTCACCCCGGTGGGACTGCTCCCGATCGCCGTGGCCGGCCACGACATCAAGACCCTCCTGCTCGGTGCAAAAGATATGGAACGCGCCACGGCTCTGCCCGACGAGGGGAACATCGCCCAGACTTACGCCCGTATGCGCAACGCCCTCTATCAGAGCGGTAAGAAGATAGAATTGCTGGTGAACTACAATCCGAAACTTCATTATATCGCTGAATGGTGGAAGCAGCTCTACGGCGAGAGCGAGGGTAAAGACGGGAAAGGAATCTTCCCGGCAAGCGTAGACCTTACCACCGACCTCCACTCGATGGGTCAGTGGATTCAGGAAGGGGAGCGCACCATCTTCGAGACCGTGATTTCGGTGAAGAAACCGGCCGTGACCCACAGAGTGCCTCAAAACGCCGAAAACCTCGACGGCATCAACTATCTGGCCGGGAAGAATATCGACGAGGTGAACAAGATGGCCGAGCTCGGCACCCTCATCGCCCACGAGGAAGGCGGAGTGCCTGTGATAAGGCTGGAGTTGCCGGCCATCGACGAGTATTCACTCGGCCAGCTCATCTACTTCTTCGAGAAGGGATGCGGCATAAGCGGCTACATCCTGGGCGTGAACCCGTTCAACCAGCCTGGCGTGGAGGCTTACAAGAAGAATATGTTTGCCCTTCTTGAGAAGCCCGGATATGAAGAGGCAACCAAAGAGATAAAGAAGAAACTCAAATGAGATTCAAGAGAATATTGCTGAAGCTGTCGGGCGAGTCGCTGATGGGCGAGAAAGGGTTTGGCATCGACGCCAACCGTCTTGCCGCCTATGCCCGGCAGGTGAAAGAGGCCGTCGAGGCCGGAGTGCAGATGGGAATCGTGATAGGCGGCGGCAACATCTTCCGCGGCTTGGCGGGTTCGAGCCAGGGCTACGACCGTGTGAAAGGCGACCAGATGGGGATGCTTGCCACCGTAATCAATTCTCTGGCGCTGAGCAGCGAGCTGGAGAAGATAGGGCAGCCGGTGAAGGTGTTTACGGCCATCCCGATGTATCCGATCGGGAATCCTTATTCGAGCGCCGAGGCCATCCGGAGCGAGGAGCGCGGAGAGGTGGCCATCATCAGTTGCGGCACGGGCAACCCCTTCTTCACCACCGACACGGGGAGCGCCCTGCGGGCCATCGAGACGAAGGCCGACGTGATGCTGAAGGGCACCAGGGTTGACGGCGTCTACACCGCCGACCCCGAGAAAGACCCCTCGGCCAGGAAATATGAAGAGATCTCTTACGACGAGATGCTGGAGAAGAACCTTAAGGTGATGGACCTCACCGCCACGGCTCTCTGCAAGGAGAACGGCATGAAGGTCTACGTCTTCAACATGGACCGCGAGGGTAATCTCATGAAAATGCTTAAAGGAGATAATATAGGAACGTTAATATCGTAAAATCAAAAACCATGGAAGTAAAGGAATATCTCAACAATGCGGAAGAGTCGATGAAACTGGCAGTCGACTATCTTGAAGACACTCTGAGCCATATCCGTGCCGGGAAGGCATCGGCCAAACTTATCGACGGCATCAAGGTGGACTATTACGGAAGCCTGGCTCCGATCTCCAACGTGGCCAACGTGAGTGTGCCCGACGCGCGCACCATCGCCATCACCCCCTGGGAGAAGACGATGTTCAAGGAGATCGAGAAGGCGATCCTCAACTCGGATTTGGGCATCACTCCGGAGAACAACGGCGAAGTGATCCGCCTCAACATCCCGCCGCTCACCGAGGAGAGGCGCAAGCAGCTGGTGAAGCAGTGCAAGGCCGAGGCCGAGAATGCCAAGGTGAGCGTGAGAAACGCACGCCGCGACACCATCGACAAGCTCAAGAAAGAGGTGAAGAACGGCCTGAGCGAAGACGTGGAGAAAGACGCCGAAGGCGACGTGCAGAAGCTTCACGACAAATACATCAAGGAGATAGACGCCGTATTCGCCGAGAAGGAGAAAGAGATACTGAAGGTGTAAGAAAGAGAGACCGTCGGGCACTATGCTTGGCGGCAGAGCGCAGAAGATATGCTTGACAAGAGTATGGCTCAGGAAGCCATGACGATAGTGGTGCCGGTGAAAGACCGGGCCACTCTCGTTTTAAAAACGCTCAACAGTATCAAGGGGCAGACGTGGCGCCCGCTGAAGCTGATCGTGGTCGACAACAATTCGACCGACGGCACCCCCGAATCGGTGGCCCGCTGGATAGAGAGCAACCGGGAAGAGGGGTTTGAGGCCAGTCTGTTGTCGGAGACGACGCCCGGGCCGTCGGCGGCGCGCAATGCGGGTCTGCAGGATGTTGACACCAGGCTGGTGATGTTTTTTGATTCCGACGACATAATGCAGCCCGGCCATGTGGAGAGCATCATGCGCCGTTTCCACGCAGGCGACGAGCCGGACCTGGTTACTTTCCGCGTGAGGTACCACCTTATCAACGGGAGCGACCGCATCACCAAGAAAGGGCGGTCGAACGCGATGCTGACGCAACTCTGCAACGCCCATATGTGCACAGCGGGATTCGCCTGCGAGACGGCGCTTGCAAGGCGCGCCGGAGGGTGGGACGAGGCCTTGAGCTGCTGGGTAGACCTCGAATACGGCACCCGTCTTCTTCTGGAGGCCCGGAGGCGCGCCTCGATCGACGACGTGAACGTAGATGTGTACGCACGGGCTGATTCCGTAACCGGCACCGAGTTTACCTCGCGCCGGGGCCAATGGGAGAAGGCGCTCGACAAGATAGCCGTCAACTTCGAGAAGAGCCGCCACAAGGAGCGCGAACGCTGGGCAAAAGTGCTGGCCTACCGCAAGGCGATACTGGCGGCAGCCTACCGCAAGGAGAACAACCGCGAAGCCGCCGAGGCTCTGCTCAACGAGGCCCTATCGCTCCCCTCTCTCAACTTCATTCAGCGCCTCTATATAAAGCTCGCGTATCGATGCACAGCGCTCGGTATAAGAGGTACAGCCATACCGTTACGATTATTTTTCTGAAAAAGTTATGGGAAGCGTAAAGCCGAAGAAATCGCTTGGTCAGCATTTTCTCAAAGACCTTGGAATAGCCAAAAAGATAGCCGACACGATCCAGCCTCAAAACCTGCCGGAAGCTCACGCCGAAGAGTGGGGCAGGCTGCCGGTGGTGGAGGTGGGCCCCGGAATGGGCGTGCTCTCGCAGTTTCTGCAGGGTAACGGCCGGGATGTGAAGGCCGTGGAGCTCGACCCCGAGAGCGTGGCCTTCCTGCACAACGCCTTCCCTAAGCTTGACGTGGTGGAGGGCGACTTCCTGAAGATGAACCTCTCGGAGCTCTTCAAGGGCGAGATGGTGCTGATCGGGAATTATCCCTACAACATCTCCTCGCAGATATTCTTCAAGGCTTTGGAGAACAGGGAGCGCATCCCGGTTATAGCCGGGATGCTGCAGAAGGAAGTGGGGAGGCGCATCTGCAGCGGCCCGGGGAGCAAGGAATACGGCATCCTGAGCGTGCTTCTGCAGGCTTGGTATGATTGCCGATATCTCTTCGACGTGGGACCACTGGTGTTCTCGCCTCCGCCGAAGGTGACGAGCGGTGTGATAAGGCTCACTCGCAATTCCAGGGAGAGCCTGGGGTGCGACGAGAAGAAGTTCAAGGCCGTGGTAAAGACCGCCTTCGGGCAGCGCCGCAAGACGTTGCGCAACTCTCTGGGAGGGATGATACCGAAAGAGAGTCCGCTTATGGCCGACCCTATCCTCGGGATGCGCCCGGAGCAGATCGGGGTGGAAGACTTTATCAGACTCACACAACAGATATCAGGAGAAAACGGAGAAGAGAAGAATGACGGAGGTAAGGAAGATTGAGATAGAAGGGTATGACTACCCGTTGCCCGACGAGCGCATAGCGCTACATCCCCTTGAGAAGCGCGACGCCTGCAAGCTTCTGGTAAACAAGGGCGCGGGGGACGCGTCGGCGCATCTTGTTTTCTCAGACCTCCCGCTGCTGCTGCGCCCCGGGACTCTGGTCGCCGTCAACGAAACGAAAGTGATCCGCGCGAGGTTGAGCTTCAGGAAGGAGTCGGGCGCGGAGATAGAGATATTTCTGCTCGAGCCGTTGCAGCCGCGCGATTATGCGGTGAGTTTTGCCGAGACTCGTGAGTGCAGCTGGGTTTGCCTCGTGGGTAACAAGCGCCGCTGGAAAGGAGGCGCGCTCGCCAAGAGTCTCGATATCGCCGGAGCCGGCCAGACGGTATTGACTGCCGAAATGGAGCCGGAAACATTGGAAAACGGCGTGGCAATCCGATTCAGCTGGGATAATCCGAAATCTACCTTTGCAGACATAGTAAACGCGGCTGGAAACATCCCCATACCGCCGTATCTTCATCGGGAAAGCGAGGAGAGCGACACCCGCGACTATCAGACCGTCTATTCACGCACTGAGGGGAGTGTGGCGGCACCGACGGCGGGGCTACATTTCACCCCCGAGCTGATGGATTCGCTCAGGAAGCGCGACAATGAATTCGTAGAGGTCACGCTGCATGTGGGCGCGGGCACCTTCCAACCCGTGAAAAGCGACACGATCGGCGACCATCCGATGCATAAGGAGTGGTTTTCGGTAAGCAAGAGAAGCATAAGCCGGATAATCGGCGCGTTGGAGACAGGGCGCGACGTCTTGGCCGTGGGGACAACCACGGTGCGCACCCTGGAGTCGTTGCCGTATATCGGAGCGCTGTTGGAAGACCCGGAGAATTGGAATGAAGCAGTGCCCGCTGTGACCCAATGGATGCCGTATCAGGAGGAGTACAGGGTGATCGACACAATACGAGCATTGAAAAATATAATCCGGTATCTGGACCGCCGGGGCCTCGAGCGTCTGGAGACGGAGACGGCCATCATGATCGCGCCCGGGTTCAGGTGGAGGGTGGTCAACAGGTTGATTACCAACTTCCATCAGCCGAAATCCACGCTGCTTCTGCTGGTGAGCTCGTTTTTGGGCGACGCGGAGGCTGAGGATGGCCGATGGCGCCGGATTTATGAGGAGGCCCTGAAGGAAGGTTACAGATTTTTGTCGTATGGAGACGCTTGCCTCTTCACCCGGGGGGGACAGAGCGTGGAGCTGCCCGCTGCCAAAAGTATGGTGACACGTGCAGCCACGATTATGGCCGGCCGGGAGCCTTCTGAGCTCAAAAATCTGAAGCGGCTTTTACTCTGCGACGACGCCGTATATTTTATAGAAGCCCTCCAGAAAACGGTGGTTTCGGCTCAGGGAAAGCCGGAAAGCGACGGCGAGGCCGGTCTCACGCCGATTTATATAGGCGAAGGTGCGGCTCCGCTGAGGTTTCTGACTGCGTTTGCGGCCTCCTATCCCGGAAGCAGGGTTAAGATAACGTGCGGGGAGTCGTTGCGGCGCCGGCCCATCCTCCCGTTGCTGGAAACGCTGGAGCGGATGGGAGCCGACGTAAGATACCGCCTTGAATCGGCCGACTGGTGGATCGAGATACGGGGGAAACTGCTGAAAGGAGAGAATGCCAGCACCGACACGTCGGTAACCAGCCAATATCTCTCGGCATTGATGCTTGCGTCGCCTCTTTGGGAGGGCGGATTTCCGGCGCAACTGAAAGCGCAGTGCGAGACGGCATCTGTGTCGAAGCCGTATCTGCGGATGACGGAAGAGATGCTCTCACGGGCGAAGGAAGGAGACGGGATAAAGATAGAGCCCGACTGGAGCGCGGCTGCCTTCTTCTACGAGCAGGCGTTGATAACCGGAAGGGGGCGCCGGATAGAGCGGCTTGAGCCCCCCGCGGACTCGCTGCAGGGCGATGCCGCCTGCTGCGGACTTTACGCACGGCTGGGGGTAACGACCGAGTTTCTGGCCGACGGCAGCGCGGAGCTGCGTGTGGCGCCCCAGGAAGGGGCCGGGGAGCTGATAGAATACGATTTCACGGATGTGCCGGATATGGTGCCGTCGGTGGCGGTGGCGCTTTGCTATGCGCGGCGCCCGTTCCGCTTCAGGGGAGTGCATCATCTCCGGTTTAAGGAGTGCGACCGCCTGAGCGCTCTGCAGCGTAACCTTATGCTGCTCGGTTATGAGGTGGATGTGGAGAATGAGGAACTGGTATTCAACGGCGGATTCTCGCCTATGAATGAATTCCCGGTAGAGCTCGACTCCTACGCCGACCATAGGATGGTGATGGCGTTCTATCCGCTTGAGCAGCTGGGGATGGCCGTGATCAGAGATAAGGAGGTGGTCAGCAAGAGTTATCCCAACTACTTCTCGAATATATGACAGGGGCCATCATCATTCTGCTGATAACGATAGCGGTGGGGCTGCTACTTTACGTAACCGACCTCAAATATCGCCGCAAGCATCCCGACAGCGTCGGAGAAGAAGATGCGTCGGCGGCGGAAGGCGCTGAAAACGAGCCGCATGGCGAGATATGCTGCGGGCGCCATCTGATATGCGAGAAATCGTTGAGCCCCCTCCCCGACGAGGAGATTGTGTATTACGACGACGAGGAGCTCGACCGGTTTGCCGGGAAAGCGCCGGACGACTACACTGAGGAGGAGATAGAGGAGGTGAGAGACGTGATGACTACACTTCTGCCGGAAGATATAGCGGGGTGGGTAAGAAGTTTGCAGCTCAGGAGGATAGAGTTTCCGGTGGCTTTGCGCGACGAGCTGTTTTTGCTGCTCGAGTGCGAATGAGAGGCCCGATTGTTGGCAGTTTAAATGATTTTGTATTGTATTAGAGCATAAATAGATATGGCAGAGAATCAGAAAGTATTGTTTCATTCCACGATATTCGGTCCCATCCACAGCCGGCGGCTCGGGACCTCGCTGGGGATCAACCTGTCGCCTGACGACGGGAAGATCTGCAGCTTCGATTGCCTTTATTGCGAGGCGGGTTATAACGCCCAGGGGGCCGGGAAGAGCGGGATGCCCGGGATCGAGAAAGTGCTTTCCGACCTTGAAACAAAGCTGCGCGAGATGAAGGAGAGCGGCGAAAATCTTGACGTGATAACGTTTTCCGGTAACGGTGAGCCGACACTTCATCCCGAGTTTTCGGAGATAGTAGACGGCGTGAAGGCGCTCAAAGACAGGTGTTTCCCGAATGCTAAAGTATCGGTTCTCACCAATTCCACCCGCATCTTCACTCCCAAAGTGGCGGAGGCTCTGAAGAAGGTTGACAACAATATCCTGAAGCTCGACTCTGCGGTGGAGAAGACGTTCCGGCTCGTAGACCGCCCCAACGACCCCGGCTTGACGGCCGAGAAAGTGATAGAAGGGCTGAAACAGTTTGCGGGCACCGGCATCATCCAGACGATGCTCCTGCGTGGGAAACACGGGAACGAGGAGGTAGACAACACCACCCCGCAGGAGGTGGAGGCTCTTATAGAGGCCTACAAGGCGATACGCCCGGCCGGAGTGATGCTTTACAGCATCGACCGAGCCACACCCGAGGAGCGGCTGCAGAAGGTGGAGCGAGAGGAACTGCTGGAGATAGCGAAAAAAATGGAGGACGCCACCGGCATCCCCGTATCTGTGAGCTGATGCGCTGTCCTACGGAGGGCCCAAGAGCCCCAAGCGCGGTGTCAAGCGTCAGTTAAACTTATCTTTTTATAACTTTCTTCCCGTCTACGATATAGAGCCCCGGGGAGTCCATAGCTGAAACGCGAATACCCTGGATTGTGTAGATGGCGTGGGGAGCGTCGGGTTCGTCGCAGATTGTTCCTACGGCGTCGATGTCGGCCTGGGTTACGTTGAAGTAGGCGTCCATCTCTGCAAAACGGGCTTCATACCAGCCTATTATGAGATTGATTTCCTTTCCGAGGTCATCCACGTATTGCTCGGGGTAGCGTTGGGCGGACCAGTGGTCTACGGTGCGCTGCCATGCGCCGCTCTTCTCGAAAAGCTCGCAGTTGTCGAGGAGGCGTCGCTTCACCGATTCCACCGACAGGGCTCCGGCGCGGCCGTGGAGCCAGCGTTTCTTCAGGAGTGCCAAGAACTCGGGCTGCTTGAGACAGATGGCAAAGGGTAGTGGCGCGCGCGAGACGATAGATTCGATAGGCCAGTCGGTGTAATTGCCGTCGTATCTGGAGCCTTCGAAACTTCCTCCCAGCGAGGTGTCGAGGTCCCAGGGAGTCACCACGAAGCGGCTCTTGTAGCCCGGCTTGGTGAAGTCTTGTATGGAGAAATATTTGTTTTTGTTTCCCCAGTTGTCTTCGATTGCGAGCGCCATGAGATGCACGGTGTAATCAGCCAGGTTTTCCAGCCAGAAGTGCTCCTTTACGTATTCGTAGTTGAAGAAATTTTCGTCGGAATAAAGCTCCATCATCGGCGACCAGGCGTAGGGACCGGCCAATTCTTCGGGCTCGTGCAGTTCCCAGGCGTCTCTTTCGCTGGCCACGAAGACAGTGTAACCGTTGAAGAAACCGACGTTGTCCTGATTTTCGATGTCGGTGGTGCCGTGTTTGTAGAGCAGCCCGCGGATTAGGGGTGTGCCGTCCTCGTCGATCTGGGGTTTCTTGAGGTCGAGGAGCTTGCGGTTGATTTTGTCGGAGAGGCAGTAGATCCCTTTGTATTCACCGTTGATATAGATTTCGACGAATTTTCCCACTGTGCCGTTGCGGCCGTTGAATTCGGTTTCGTAAGGGAGCGACGAGAAGTCGTTCCATATGTCGAAAGCCACACGGTTTCGCATGTTGATTCTGTCGATAGCCATTGCGTCGAGAATCCAGGAGGAGGCTTTGCGCAGACCGAGGAGATCGGTGTCGAGTTCGTTGTCGTCCGCGTCGCGCAGCTTCATATTGAGCGATGGTTTCATCGTCCATGTTCGGGCGGTGGCTCCTCGGGTCTTGAACTGGGCCGGGAGCTCGGTTACGTTGCCGTCTTCGTCGGAGAGCTCCATGGTGCCGGCAATGTATGTTTCGTAATTGAGAGCCAACTCGTCGTAGGTGATTTTGAGCTGGGGAAGGGAGTACTCCCCGGCTTCAGCGGCGAGAGGGGTAAGGAGAGATGCTATAAGGATGATGGCGTAGAATTTTTTCATAAGGAGGTGTGTTATGTCGCTTCCACTCCAAAAGCGGATGAAATGATTTGCAAAAATAGGGAAAATTTCATTTGGAGGCGAGGTTATAAGCAGAAAGTAAAGAAATTTAACTATTTTTGTGATGCTAAAAAGAAAAGATTATGGATAAGAGGTTTATGATGACAGGAATCATGGGGTTGGGTCTGCTCGCTATGTCTTGCAGCTCGGGTGACGCCCTTCCCGAAGGCGATACGCCTGAATTACTGACAGATATGGTGGCTGACCAAGCCGACACTGACGGGACTGCGTCGGGCTTTGAAGGAGCATCGCCCGTGGCGGAGGACATGCAGGTGATTTTTGAAGACGACTTCACCGGCAGCTCCCGTATCCCCGACCAGGATAAATGGGTGCTCTGCGAACGTTCCACCTCAAACTGGGCGCGCTATCTCTCGGGGAGCTACGACCAGGCATACCAGCAGGACGGCATTCTTTATCTTAAGGGTGAACTCTCTGACGGGGAGTATCTTACCGGCGGCATAGAGACAAGAGGTAAGTTTGAATTCCAGCATGGTGTGGTGGAGTGCAGGGCACGTTTCGCCCAGATGCCTCAAGGCGGCCACACCGGGATCTGGATGATGCCGGCACCTCCGGCGTTGCAATGGCCAAAGAGCGGCGAGATCGACATTATGGAGCATCTCAACAAGGACGACATTGTGTATGAGACCGTTCACACCTGGTATGCCGACGACATGGGCCATGGCGATGATCCGAAGGCTCAGCAGACGGCGAGCGTCAACAAGGCGGATTGGAACATCTACGGCGTGGAATGGACCGCCGACAAGATTATTTATACTGTGAATGGCGTTGCGCATCTCGAGTATCCCAACCTGCACCTGAGCGGTGAGGACGGCGACTACCAATGGCCGTTCAACCATCCGTTCTATCTGATATTGAGCCAGTCGCTGGGTGGCGAAGGCACCTGGGCCGGCGCTATAGACGACTCGGAGCTGCCGGCTGTCTTTGAGATAGACTGGATCAGGGTGACCCAGAAGAAAACCCAAGACTCCGGTGTGCCAAAAGTAAAGGCCGACTGACGGTCTCAGCTCAAAATTCAGACGCCGGGGTCTGGAGAGGTGATTGAAATGCTAATAAATGTTAAAAAATTGCAATGTTGAATTAAAATTTATAATTTTGCAGTGCTTTTCGGGGTGTAGCTCAGCCCGGTTTAGAGTACGCGTCTGGGGGGCGTGTGGTCGCAA
>JAFLTX010000056.1 GCA_022509145.1 Muribaculaceae bacterium
CTCAACGACCAAACGGTGCCCCTCCGGGGTGTTAAGTTGTGAGACGTCGAAGCCGCCGGCGTTATAGACCAGGTCGGCGGCGTCAAAAAAAGCCGTGTCGTCAAAATCGGGGTTGTCTGTCGCGTCTGCGAGTCTTAGCAAGTCGTCTGCATACAGAGAACCCAAAGCGGCGTTAAACGCGAAATATGAGCGTTTCAGCCCCACCGTGTCAGCCAGGGTCAGGGCGGGGCTCAGTCGAAAAAACGGTCGGGCTGTGTCTTGGATTCGCGCGGACCCTTGATTGCGACACCGTATTTGTCTGTGAAATATTCAGGAGGAATTTCGTAATATTCGAGGAGGAGGCGTTCAATTTCGCGCTGTTCTCCGGGCGTAAAGCTTGCGACATTGTTGAACAGAAATCGTTTGCCTTTGACGGGGAAACCGTGCAAAACCATGAGAGGGAGCAAACGGCCGTTAACTACATTTGCGGCCATCATGGCGTCTGCTTCAGTGGTACGTTCAAAAATTTCAAGGTGTACCTCAGACTGGGAGAGAGATGAGCCCGAGTCAATGGTCATTGTCTGGTTAAGGACGACCTTGGAAAGTTCGGAATTACAGCGGTCCACGCGCTTGTCATAGACATTGTAAGCGTCGCCACGGCTGCTTTCCTTTATTTCTATGTCGGTGCCCTCGGGGAACAGCCCCCAGAAGGCCGCGCCCATATTTTCAAGAGCGCTTTCCACCCTGGCACGTTCGGCAGCGTCGGGGCTGCTGGTGGTGGCTATACGCATGGGCTGGCCGAATATTTCGCCGAACTGGTCCCAGAAAGCGAGCATATTCTTTTTGCTGATGCAGGAGGGGGCACACTTCAACAGCAGCCCAAGGTCGCGAGCCTTACCCACTTCCACGACCCAATTAGCGAAGTCGCCCTCACGGTAGGAAATGCCGGCGCGCCAATCTTCGCCCGGATTAATCACTACTCTGCCATATTCCGGAACAACATGTTTGCGAGGCACAAGATCCACCCCGTCGAAGCGCATTGTGCCGTCTCCGCGGATAACGTCGCCCAACTGGATCAGGGAGTGGCCCCAATAAATTGAGTCGAGGGTGTAACTGAGGAAATCGACAAACCATTCCTGTTGCAGCAGCTCAGTGGCTGCGACGTCCTCACGGCCGCCAGAGTCAACGAGGCGGAAATCCTTTTGCAAGACTTTCCCTTTTCTCTGACTGATACAGCCCGACAAATGTGCGTCAAGCAGGCAGTCGGCATAAATATCATAGAGCCGGCAGCGGTTAGGTGTCAGATAGTCGATAGCGACCTGGTTAGCGTTACGCCAGTCGCCAATATCTTTTTTAGTCAGGGTGTCGGTCTGCTGTAATAATTGGGCCGTGATTTTTAAGCCCTGTTTGCTGGCGGCCATACGCGCCAAGGTCATAATTTCGGCTCGTGTGGGACGATTGAACCATTCGCGGATGTTTGTAATAATATTGCTCATTGCTATTGCCTTTAATGTTTTACTTTGTCATTTTCGTAGTCGTTTCGGACGGTTGGTGTGAGAGGGTCTGCGGACCAATTTGTTACGGCCGTTTTAAGAGCCGCGCCCCCGTCCTGCGCAACGGGAATCCAATTTCTAAAAATTGTTTTGAGATCGTTAATGGCAGATTCAATCAGATTGAGCCTTTGAGTGAGCTCGTCGACTTTAACCAGCCCTCCGAGAGAACCGCCGTTGAAAGATACGGCGTTTTTGTCCAGTTCTGCCGAAGTGTCACCGACCTTAACAGAGAGACCGGCGTCGCTGATTAACGCGGAGGAGTCGCCGATGACAATTTCGGCCGACTCTATTTCGTCGCAGAGAAGCACAACTCCGGCGGCGCCGTCGGCAACGAAACCGACAACCACAAACGAGCCGACTTTAGGGAAAAGACACACCCCGAAGTCGGAGCCCTGGTTGGCTTGCAGATTAACGCCGAGCAAAGGGGCGCTCTCATTAATGGGGGAACAATCAACGGTGCGGGCGTCTTTGTCCACGGAGTCCACTGTGCAGATAAGGGCGGCAGTTTCTCCGTCGGGTTTGGCCAGCAGCTTTATAGCTTCGCGGATATTTTCAACCATAATGCATAATTTTAAGAGAGCCGGAGGCCGAGGGTTATTTCCTGGCGGAAGCCGCTGTCGCCGTATTTTATAACATTCTTTTTGACCTGATATACTCCCATTTGCGTGCCGTCGACAACAATTCCGACAGCGTCGAGAGTATCAACCAGTTTATAACCGAAAGTGGTAAAGGATCCGGTGAGACCGTCGCGCTTAAGACGTTTGACTTCCTGCTCAGCCCACGCCTTCAGTTCCTTTTCTGTTTTGTTGTAAGTATGTAGTGTGCGGCGCTCACCGTCTTTGTCCCCTACTTCTATTTTTATTTTTTTGTTGTTAGGCAAAAGGCTTATGGCAGTAACATTGAGACGCATGTTTTCGGCCTTTTGCTGTTTGAGGCTTTGGTCGGAAATGATGTTAAGACCGGTTTTGAAAGCCTGGGAGGGTGTGCTGTCGCGCTCAAAGAGAACACCGCTGTAAAGAACCGGGAGGCCATTCTCATAGCGGTAAAATGACCTTACGCCCTGTTCTGATAATTTGCCCAGGAGTGAAGCCACGGTGTCGGCAGTTACACGATAAGCGCCAAGGGACTGTTCCCCCATAATGTTAATTTTGGTTTTAATGCCCTGGTCTTTCAGCAGCGTTTCGAGAGTAACAGATCGATAAGCCTTTTTAACGGCCGGCATTTGTTTGAGCGTGAACATTTCATCCTCGCAAGTTATTTCGATGGGTGTTTTGAAACCCACGTCCCTGACATAGCCGATAAAAGCCAGTTGGAGATCGTCGTCGTACCCAAGCCATATTTTAACAGAGTCGCCGCGCTTGACCGGAATTTCAGAAACGCCGTCCCACTTCAATTTTTTTGGTATTGTGATTTTAGCCTCGGCGGTGAGCTTTTCGGTGTCGCGGGTAATTTCCACGGCAGTAACAAAGTCGAGCGACCAGGTTCGATCGCCCGAAATTTCCACTTTAGCGCAGAGCCTAAACATTGATTAAACGGTGGTTAAAAGGTGGTTAATAATCATATATATTCGGGGGCATCGACCCGAAGCGAATAGGGTTTTGCAAATCTTCCCCGGAGTCGGAGAGATAGAGAGGGAGGTCGGCGGACGCCTTAGAGGCTTGAACGTCGCGCAACCATTTTACAGCGTCATTATACAGGCATTCGCGCCGTTCGTGCCCCATGTTTTGAGGCAGACGGTGGACCATAAGCCAAAGGGAAATATTGACCGCACACTGCACAAGCATGGGGTTGCGGTCGCTTCCTGTTGCTTCAAAAGCCTTAACTATGTCGTAACGGCTGCGCAAGTAAGAGGAAATTTGCTCCAGGGCAGCGGCTTCAGCCTTTTGGCGAGTGTCGGGGCAGTGGGAAATTTGCTCAAGCTCGTAGTCGTCGCAGACACTTCGGTAGTCGTCGTCGGTTATGAACATTGTTTTAAGGGTCTGGGGTTGGCTTCATAAATTGCAATCTGTCGCGCTTTTTCGGCAGTAAGACCGTGGAAGCGTTTTTGTCGGATCAGTTTTTTAACGCCCTGCATGGAGACGCAGACAGGGCGTCCCCGATAGACCAGGACAAGGAATTTTTTACGGTGCAGGTCAGCCAAGTGCCGGGCCTGTTTAATAGCGCGATTTTTACGCCGATCAAAGATGAGGGCGTTGAAATAGTCAATAATTACCATGATACATTTTTAGGGTTTCTCCTCATGCCGAAAGAGGGGTTGAAAGATTGTGTTCGAGTGTTGCGCTGGAGAAGCCAGATAGCGCCCTCGTCGGCGTCGGGGGCGTCGTCATGGCCGCGCATACCTTTTTCAAAAGCAAGGGTCTGGTCGATGCCGGCCAGCATATCGGGGTCGTCGCGCTGAGTTTCGTCGTAGATGACAAAACCGCGTTCCCATAACGGGCTGATGGCTTCAACGCGCTGGAACTTATCGGGCTTTTTGCGTTTGTCGCCTGTAATCGGGAGCTGGTAGCCACGCAGCTCTCCCTCTCGGCGAAACTCGTCGAGAATAGTGTCCTGCATGAAATTGGCCTCCATATACCATCGCACAGGGATGCCCTTTTGACGGGTCCATTCATAAAGGTCATAACACCATCGGACCATTTCGGCCACAGAGCATTGCCGGACGAAAGCACGGAGGTGGTAAAGAGTGGTGCCGGCCTTTCCCCAGAGTTTTGCAGCCTTAAAGTCGTTTTTGTTGGAGCCTTTGAAACTGGGGTCAATGTAAAGCACGAATTCGGAAAATTTGGACCATGGGGGACACTTACCCCAACGGATCCACTCATTGCGGAATACGGCCCCCTCGATCAAAGGATTGTTCATATACTCCTTTTGAAAAGCCCTGTAGCCGGCAATTGCCTCAATTTCGCGGACTTCTGCCGGGGTCCATTTTGCGGCCCACGAGATACCGCCTTTTTTGTCATAGATGTTTACACGGGTAACGTGAACGGTTTTAATTTCGCACCACTTTGCCAGGACTGAATTTTTGGCGATAAGGTTGCCCACCATGAAGAATCGGCCGCGACCCCCGTCGAGGGTTCCGAACAGAGCGGAGCGGACCCAGTCGAACAGTTTGGAGACACGTGCGGGGCTTTCGACGAGTTCGTCGTCGTCGAGGTCGTCTATGACGACATAATCGGGGCGGTGAGAACGGTAGCGGAGACCACGAGGGGACTGACCGCGCCCTCTGGCAAAAAAGGCCACCTCGGACCGGGTGACAAATTCGCCCTCTTCCCAGGATCCGGCATTATACTGTTCGCCGTAATCATGTATGTAACGCTGATTATACTGGAGCTCGGCCTGAATATCGCCTAAAAGTGTTTTGGCGTTGTCCTCGGATTTGCCGACAATGACCATAACGTTAATTTGCCTCCTCTGCGGTCTGCTATCTGACGATTCGCGGCCAAGGTCTTGAGCCATCAGCCACATGGGAATAAATACGTCCATGTTGGTAGATTTGGCGGCGCCACGGTGCCACATAAAGCCGGCTTTGAGGTTTCGGTTTTTGCGTATCTTATTGGCTGCGTCGATGTGGAACTGCGCGCATGGTGTGGACTTCCCGGTTTCGGGGTTAACGGTCCAGTGGGGGAAGTAATAATCGACAAAAGCGGCATAATCGGAGCGGAGGCGTTTAAGGCGTTCGAGCCTCTGGGCTTCCGTTTCATTTATGTTTACGACAGTTGCGGCCTGGACAGTCTCGCAATGCTGTTTCCATTCCTCAAATGCTTTTTTTAATTCCGCTTTTGTAGGCATGCTTTAGTAGGACTCTTTTAGTTTTTCGGATATGAACAGATCGTGATAGTGGTTAATGGTTCTGAGCAGTTCAGGGGTAACGTTGGGGTCGAAGCTCATGCGATACTGGAGCCATTTGCTGAAAGCCATAAAGACCTCAATAATATCGACGATAGAGGTTTTTTTATCGAGGCGTTCAATAGTGGCGCCGAATTTTGCGAGTTTGTCTGCGGCCGAAGCGGTTTTTTCCGGGGAGGGGTTGTCTGACAGGTCCTCAAGCAGCATGTTAATGCTGTTAAGAATCTTATTGACTAATTCGGGGCGTGTTATGCTTGAAGCTGCACGCGCCTGGTCCCAGGAACCCTCCGCGACCCATTTGGTGATAGTCTGGGCGGAGACGCCGACCTTTTGGGCAATGACCTTTTGAGGCTCACCCTGCATGTAGAGCAACCGGGCGTGCTCGCGCTGCTGCTCACGTTCTTTTTTAGTAGCCATCCATAATTTAACAGATTTAGGAATTGGGCGCGACCGATATTGGCGCGCCTTTTCGGTGCAAAATTGGCTCAAAAAGCCACAATAATAAAAAAGAGTGCAAAACCTTTACACTCTTTTTGCCCAGGGACTTAACTATGCTCAATTTTGCACAGGACAACACAACGCGGAGTAGAGCAGAGGAC
The DNA here is from genome assembly GCA_022509145.1 of Muribaculaceae bacterium. Taxonomy (GTDB): domain Bacteria; phylum Bacteroidota; class Bacteroidia; order Bacteroidales; family Muribaculaceae; genus Lepagella. The sequence continues at coordinate 5,975 of JAFLTX010000056.1, forward strand.
AGCTCGCCGGGTTCATTCCCCGGAGGTCGCAGGTTCGAATCCTGCCTCCGCTACAACCCAGAGGAGAGAAGCCTGACCCCCGGCTGCCGCGGGTATTTGCAAAAGGAAAGGTTAACAAGCCGGGGGTCATTTTAATTGCCAACCAATGAAAGAAGTAATCATATCGACCGAAGCGGTCAACAGTTACGGGAGCCGAGTGCTGACTTCGGGCATAGACCTGAGCCAGTATGAGCGCAACCCGGTTTTGCTATGGATGCACCGCAGGAGCTGGGAGCCGGACGCCATGCCGATCGGCAGAATAGAAAATTTAAGAGTAGAGGACGGCAAGCTGATAGGCACGCCGGTGTTTGACCAGGCCGATGAGTTTGCCAAAAAGATAGAGAGCAAATGGGAAAACGGCTTTTTAAGAATGGCAAGCGCCGGGCTGGAGCCTACGGAAACGACAGCGGACCCGTCGCTGATACTCCCCGGACAGACCAGGGAGACAGTGGTTAAAAGCAAATTAATCGAGGTCAGCATCGTGGACATAGGAGGCAACGACGAAGCGCTGCAACTTTACGGAGAGGAAGGGAAGCTGCTGAAACTATCGGCCGGCGAAGAATGCCCGGGTCTTCCACTGCTTCAACTGCAAAACGAAAATGACCCAAACCCTGATGAGCAGGAGGAGGGCGAGGAACAAAATAACAAACCAAAACAACAAAAAATGAACAAAGCACAGTTAGAATTGCTCGGGCTTCCTGAAACAGCCACAGACGAGCAGGCCACTGCCGCGCTTACCCTGATGAAACAGCGCGCCGACAATGCGGCCACAATGGAGCTGGCAGCCGTTACACAGGTGGTTGACCAGGCAGTGAATGAAAAAAAGATTTTGGCCGACCAACGCGACCACTTCATCAAACTGGGGAAGAGCGCTGGCTTGCAGATGTTGAGCGAAACGCTTGCCACCATGCAGCCGCAGCAGAAGCCGACCGAAGTTATCAACTTAGGGAAGGAGTCAGCGCCCGGAGCGGGTGGGGCACCACAGACCTACACAAAGCTCAGCGAAGTGCCGGCCGACAAGGTAATGGAACTGCGCAAGAGCAACCCGGCCGAATATATGAAGCTCTACAAGGCTGAATATGGCGTCGAATGTCCCGAACTCAAAGACTAACCAAATAATCAGATCAACAACAATGAAAGGGAAATTTTTCAAGAGAATTTTCGTGGTGATGTGCTGTATGGTTATGGCCATCGCCTTTAACGCTGCGGCGGGCGCCGCCGTGGCGGTAGCAATGGGCTGCGCACCGGCCGCGGGCGCAGTAGCCGGCAATGTGGTGGCACTTGCAATGGGTCAGGTTGCCCCGGCCGGAGCATTGAGAGCCGGCGTGCTCAAAGAGATATGGACCGGCGAAATGATCAAGGCGTTCCGCACAGCCCCGGAGTCGCTGGGGTGGATGCAGAGGATCCGCAGTTACAACCAATATGTGGAGAATGACGTGATCCACTTCGTGGCAATCGGCGGCGACCCTGCTGTTCTGGTAAACAATACCACCTATCCTCTGGCCATTACAGCGCTGACAGACGCAGACAAACCTATCAGTCTGGATAAATTCAGCACAGAGGCCACCCCAGTAACAGACGACGAGCTGCATGCAGTGAGCTATGACAAAATGGCGAGCGTACAGGAACGCCACCGCGACGCGCTGCGCGAGAAAATTGCCCAGCGAGGTATCCACGCCATCGCACCGGACGAGGCGGCCACTGATGTGCCTGTATTGCGCACGACGGGAGCGAGCGACGGGAAGCGCAAGAAAATGACCTTTGCGGACCTGCTCAGCCTTAAGCGCGTATTTGACAAAATGGGCGTACCTAAACAGGACCGCGTGCTTGTGCTGTGCACAGACCATGTAAATGACCTGCTTGAGACCGAACAGAAGTTTAAGGAGCATTACAACATCAACCAGACCGACGGCAAGATCTGCCGCATGTTTAGCTTCGACATTTACGAATATGACGGCACCCCCCACTATACCAGCGCAGGGAAAAAACTTGCATGGGGAGCGGTTGCGGGCGAAACTGACGTGCAGAGCTCAGTGGCGTTTTATGCCGGCCGCATGATGAAAGCCTACGGCTCGACCAAGTTCTACCACAGCGAAGCGGAAAAGGATCCCCTCTACCACCGCAATCTGGTGAACTTTGAGCAATACGGCATTTGTCTGCCGCTCAGCGAAACGAAGTGCCGCGCCTCAATCATCAGCGACGCCGCTTAAAGCTGAATAATGAAGATATTAATCGACAACGGACACGGAAGCAATACCCCGGGCAAACATTCGCCAGACATGAGCCTGCGCGAATATAAGTGGGCCCGGGAAATTGCCATCCGTATTGTGAACGCACTAAAAGGGAAAGGCTACGACGCCGAACGTGTCGTCACGGAAGAGACTGATGTCTCGCTTTCGGAACGCTGCCGGCGGGTAAACAACTGGTGTACGCAACTGGGGTCGACAAACGTCATTTTCGTATCAACCCACGTAAACGCGGCAGGCGGCGACGGCAAATGGAAGTCAGCCGGCGGGTGGTGTGTCTATACTTCACCCGGCAAGACCAAGGCGGACGACCTGGCCACCGTTCTATGGAACACGGCGCAAGAGGAACTGAAGCCATATATAGAGAAGTTCCCAGTCTTAAAGGCACAGGGCGCATACGACAGCAAGCAGAAGCCGATGCGAGCAGACTGGAGCGACGGCGACCCCGACTTCGAGGCGCGGTTTACAGTATTGACAGGGACGAAATGCCCGGCTGTGCTTACCGAGTCGCTATTCCAGGATAACAAGGCCGATGTCGACTTCCTGCTTTCAGAGGCGGGTAAACAGGCGATCGTGAACCTTCATGTAAAGGGGATTATCAAGTATATTGAGACTCTCCAACGATAAAGGACCCAGAGAAAACAACGGACATGAATGTACGGCGAACTATTGACATTGATAATACCGACGCTTGTTGCGGCTATATCCGGTCCGATCGGGGCCTGGGTAGGCCGGAAGCTGGAGCGTGCCAAATATCAGATCGAGCTGGACAGACTTCGGACGGAAGTAAAGGAGCACGAGCTGGAGAACGTGCGCAAGGCTGCGGACATACTCATGGAGTCGATAGTTCCGCCGCTTCAGGCTGAAATAGAAAATTTAAGGAATGATCTGCAAAGGCTCAACAATGTGCTGGAACGGATTTGGGGTTGCCCTCATATTGACCGCTGCCCTGTCAAATTCGAGTTGTTGCTCAAGCCGCAAGGCAGTGGAGCAAACGCGGCTCGAGACAGTGGAAATGTCAGAGGCTATCGCCCACGCCGAAAGCCAGACAGAGGAAAGGGAAGAGACGACCCTGAGCAAAGCGACGAGCAGGACGGAACTGACGACGGGGGCGACAGTGACGGAGATTGAAATCTACGACACCACGCAACCCGCGGACCCTGCAACCGGCCTCCCTCCGATAAAGGCGAGAGTGAAGCAAAGGCACGACCAGAACGTCACGACCGAAACAAACGCGCGGAGCGAGGCAACGGCCAGGTCGGAGTTCAAAGCCGATGCGGTTATGGACAGCACGGCGACCTATAAAGGGTCTGAACTTGACGAAACAGTGGTTGCAGCAAGCAGAACGCCGAGCTTCCGGGAAAGAGTAAAGCAGGGGGCTGCCTGGGCGACGGCAATAATCATATTGACAGCCGCAGGGTGGATAATTTATAAACTAAAAAAACGGTAAAACAATGAGCGAGAAAGAGAAGAAAACAAACGAGGCAGCCGCACAGCCCGTTCCCTCAGAAAATGGAACACCGGCACCCACGGGCGGCAAAACAACAAAGGGGAAGAAGCCGGCGCCCAACAATGCCCTCAAATCGGTAGGGCTGGCGGCTTGCAAGCGCCATAAGTTAGACCATGTATGGGTCACAACCGACGGGCAGACTTTCCCGAATGAAAGCGATGCAAAAAACCATGCGCGCAATCTATCCAATAATGAATTACTTAAAGTAACAGCGAAATGAGCACAAGCCTGACCATAGAGAGACAGAACGGGAATGTCCCGAAGACCTTAGCCGGCGAGGACCACATCACGGGTCTTGTGATGTATCTGGCTGCTTCGGAAATTCCGGAAAGTTTCAAGACCGACCATGTGCAGCCGGTGAGCACTATAACCACGGCCGAGAACCTGGGCATAACGGCCGAGGCTGAAAGCTGGGGTGTGAGAGTGTTGCACTATCAGCTGAGCGAGTTGTTCCGCATCAATCCGGCCGTCAGCCTTTATCTGGGCATATTCGAGAAGCCGAGCGGGAGTTTCGCGTTCAGTGAAATCAAGACGGTGCAGAACTATGCCGGGGGACGTATCAGACAGATGGGCGTATGGTGTGGAGACCGCGCCCTGACAGAAGACGACCTGGTGGCGCTTCAAGGCGTCGGGGACACCCTGGCAGAGGAAGCGGCCGAGCTTTCGATAGTTTACGCCCCGAAGGTAGAAGATATAAAGACGCTTCCGACCGATATGGCGGGCGCCGGGAAAAACCGCGTCAGCGTAATAATCGGCCAGGCAGGGAGCGGCACGGGGGCCGAGCTTTATAATGACGAAAAGAACACCGGGAAGGCCACAGTGAGCGGTCTGGGTGTAGTAATGGGTCTTATCAGCAAGGCCAAGGTGCACCAGTGTATTGCCTGGGTTAAGATGTTCCCCACCGGTGTAAGTCTGCCGGCATTTGGCGACGGCACTCTTCTGCGCGATATAGACAAGGCGCTCGTGGAGCAGCTTGACACGGCGCGTTATCTTTTCTTTGTAACCAAGACGGGGCAAGCCGGGAGCTATATGAACGACAGCCACACCATGGACGCGGCCATAAGCGACTACTGGAGCATAGAGAGCGTGCGGACCATGGACAAGGGAGTGCGCGGCGTAAGGGCCTACATTATCCCGGAACTGGGCGGGAATGTATATGTAGATCCGGAGACCGGGAAGCTGGCAAGCTACACGGTGTCTTATCTGGAGACGGTGGCGAACCATGCGTTTGAGGATATGGAGAAGGCCGGAGAGCTGAGCGGCTATAGGGTTGAGATTGACCCGGAGCAGGATGTGCTGAGCACGAGCACGGTGGAATTCGTGATCAAGAAGGTAGCGGTGGGCGTAATGCGCCACGTGAGAATCAAGATAGGTTTTGCAAAAAGCCTTTAACCCTTAAAAGCAAAAATAAATGGCAAGTGTAGTAAACAACGGCGTGCCGATGGTAAACGGCATGATATGCGCATGGGCCGATATTGTGGTGCTGTTAGGCGGTGTTCCATTTACCGGTATTCTGGGCGTTGAATACAGCGACGAGCAGGAGATAGTGAACAAATGGGGCGCCGGTAGACACCCGGTAGGGCGAGCCAAGGGACGCATAACGCCGAGCGGCAAGATCATACTCTATCAGGAGGAAGTTCAGGCGCTGGCAGCTCAGAGCGTGAACGGGCGACTCCAGGACCTTCCGCCTTTTGACATTATCGTGCAGTATCTGCCGGAGAGCGGCATTGTGGTAACCGACAAGATCCGCAACTGCCACATATCGGACAACGGCCGAAAATGGAAAGAGGGCGACACGGGACAGGAGGTAGAACTGACGCTTGTGCCGAGTCATATAGAATGGGGGAAAATAGGCTGACCCCAAACAGATAATCGAAATCAACCAGGGCGCGGGCCTATTCCGCGCCCACTTAAGCTCTATTTAATAACCGCTTAAACGCTAATTAAAACATGGAAACGAAAGTGCAGACGAACGAGGTAAAGACGTTTGACGGCGGCATGACGCCTGAACAAATCGCACAGCTGAAAGAGAAGCACCGCAAGGTGGTGCGCGTGGATGTTGTGGACGGAGAGGAAACCCACGTGGGTTATTTCAAGCGTCCGGACTTCGCGACGATCAAGGCCGTTACGAAGCTGAGCAAGACGGACGAGGTGGAAGCCGGGCGTGTATTGTTTAAAAACTGTTGGCTGGGGGGGAGTCAGTGGCTGGAGCAGGACGCCGTGTTGTTTATGAAAGTTCAGGAGCAGCTCGGCAAGATGCTCAACGGCTGCATGGGCTCACTAAAAAACTTGTAGAGGCGCACACACTGGCGGAGAGCGACGACGAGGACGGCTTCGCCAAGGGGTGCGCCCTAATACGGTCGAACCTGCATATAAATGCCGACGACATCGAAACCGAGGAAGAATGGGCAGCCCTATATGGCCAGGCTATCTGGCTGGAGGGTTGGCGCAATAAGAATCTAATAAAAAATATGGGGAACTTGCTGGTCCACCTATTCGGGAGCAAAAAGGGTTAGCCCCAGGGCATACCGGACTTATTGGCCGGGTTGTGAGGATTTGAACCTGATTTGTCGGGTTTTCGGATAGTGTAATAAAACACACCCGCCACGAGCATGACCCCCGAAAGAGCCATTAATAC
>JAFLTX010000057.1 GCA_022509145.1 Muribaculaceae bacterium
CCGCCAACCGTGGCGAAAACATCGTGATGGTCTTCGTCAACAACGCCATCTACGGCATGACCGGCGGACAGATGGCCCCCACCACCCTCATCGGCCAGAAGACCGCTACCACTCCCTACGGCCGTCGCGTTGACCTCAACGGACACCCCCTCGAAATCACCGACCTCATGGTGAAGCTCGACGGCACCTGCTTCGTCACCCGCCAGAGTGTGCACACCCCCGCCGCCGTGCGCAAAACCAAAGCCGCGCTCAAGAAAGCCTTCGAAAACGCTTTGGCAAAACGCGGAACTTCCGTGGTGGAAGTGGTCTCCACTTGCAACTCCGGCTGGAAAATGTCGCCCGCAAAGGCCAACGAATGGATGGCCGAAAACATGTTCCCGAAATACCCCCTCGGCGACCTCAAAGGGTAAGGATTTATCAATTTAATTCGTTAAAGTCTGATTCAAATGAAAGAAGAGATAATTATAGCCGGCTTCGGCGGACAAGGCGTCCTCTCGATGGGTAAAATCCTTGCCTACTCCGGCCTTATGGACGATAAGGAAGTCACTTGGATGCCCTCTTACGGCCCCGAGCAGAGAGGCGGTACGGCCAACGTTACCGTAATCCTCTCCGACGACAAAATCTCGTCGCCTGTGCTCGACAAATACGACATCGCCATCGCCCTCAATCAGCAGAGCCTCGATAAGTTTGCCCCCAAAGTGAAACCCGGCGGCATCCTTATCTACGACACCAACGGCATCAACAACCGCCCCACCCGCTCCGACATCACCATCTATCCCATCGATGCTATGGAAGCCACTCTCGAAGTGGGCAACTCCAAAGCTTACAATATGGTGGTGATGGGAGCCCTGCTCGAGGCGATGCCCTACAAACTCCCGATGGAAAACGTAGTGAAAGGCCTCAAGAAAAGCCTTCCCGAGCGCCATCACAAACTCATCCCCCTCAACGAGCAAGCTATCGAGAAAGGGAGAACCCTCCTCAAAAAATAATCAGCGCTTACCATCAACCCCGCATAGAAGGGAGGGCCTCATCGCCCTCCCTTCTTCATCTCCCTGGCTCCTCCTCCCGGCCGCGCTTTTTTTATTTATGCAGCATTTCCTGCGTTTTTCTGCATTATTATTTCATATTTTAATTTTATTTATTATATTTGCACTTTGATAACTCCCTAAGGGAGCTTGTCATAAGTTAACCTTTGATACCGGTCCCTCTCCCGCGAGGGAGCTAAACTCTAAAATCAATTAAAACTTCTTTATATTATGATTAAAAAATTACTGCTGACTCTGATGCTGGGTTCCTTGAGTTTAGGCGCCTCGGCTCAATACGAGGAATTTCAATTCACCTATGTAACAGATAATCCGAAAGTAAATGCCATTGGAGACCAAGGCCTTGTTCAAACCTTCGACGTGGCTATGGGTATCGCCTACTCCTCCTTCGCAGGCATGAAAGCGATCGGAATAACCGCTTATCTCAATGAAAGTGATTATTTCGAAGACGCCAAAGTTTGGCTCGCTTCAGACCTCGAAAATGAAAATCAAACCTACCTCGCCATCAAAGACGCCACCCTCGAAAAGGTGCAGTTCGCCGGCGAGACTCTCGTAAAAGTTTCCGCAACCTTCGACCAACCATACACTTTTACCGAGACTCCCATCTATGCGGGCTACTCGTTCACCATCAGCCCCGATGTTCCCGTAACTTCCACAGGCGTAATCCAGACTACAGACGGTGCACGTTACCCGGTCATTACCGACAAGAACAACACCACTTCGCAATACTCCCTCTTCATGAAGACCTCGAAGGGTAGTAACTATACCGAGTGGCAGATTCTCTACAATGAAATGGATAGGAAGAACGATTACGGTGCAGCCCTTATCTATGTATCCATAGAAAAGGAAGACTATCCCGGGGCCTTCACATTGCTAAACGCTTTTCCCGTGGACGACATCCGCGCCGGTTACAATCAGGAGTTCACCAACAGCTTCTATATCATCAACACCGGCAACAATCCCATCTCGAGCATCACTTATCAGTATGAAGTCGACGTAACCAACAAATATGAAGCCACGATTACATTCGATGAGCCCATCGAAGTAAATCTCCTCCAGCTTCAGCAAATACACGTGCCTTTCCGGCCTATCGAAGAAGACGGCGAGCATCTGATAGACATCAAATTCACCAAAGTGAACGGTCAGGAATTCCATTCATACCTTCAAGAAGCATCATTCGTGGTAGACGTGCTCAAGTTCAGCCCTAAAAACCGTCCCCTCATCGAAGAATACACACAGTTCCAGTGCATATGGTGCCCCCGTGGATGGTATGCGATGGAGATCATCAACGAAGAATACCCCGACGACCAAGTGACAATCTGCTATCACTGCGGCGATGCCTTGGCAGCCTCCAGTGTTTTCCCGATGCCCGTAAGTGCTTGGCCCAACGCAAGCATCAACCGCGAGGCATTCATTGATCCTTGGTTTGGTAATGATCCCGAAGTATTCCCCTTCAACATGGGTATCGAGAAAAACCTCAAGGCAGCAATGAATGTCGTGCCGGTATCCGACATTGACGTTACAGCAGAAATCCACGACAGAATCATCACTGTTAAATCTCAGGCTACCTTCGGACGCGATATTGACAATTCCACCTACCGCATCGGCTACGTTCTGCTATGCAACAATCTGCAGAACACCAGCTGGAGGCAGCAAAACGCCTTTGCAACCGCAGGAGATAAAAATAACCCTAACCCGTATATCGGTTCAGTCCTTGAACCCCTCGTGGAAATGGGTAATCCCATCCGTAACCTGGTATATAACGATGTGGCCGTAGAGGTATCAGGAATGATGGGTGTGGCAGGAAGTCTCCCCACTTCAATCTCCGCCCTGACTCCCTACACCCATGAGTACACCATCAACATCGCCGGCAACAAGCTGATCAACCATCGCTCAAACCTCGTGGTGGCTGCTTTCGTGGTTGACTACTCATCAGGCCTCGTAGACAACTCCAACAAGTTCTACCTCTCCGAAGCTATGTCGGTAGAAGGCGTGGAAGCTGACGAGCAACCCGTTGAAACCACTTATTTCGACCTCTCCGGACGCAAGGTGCTCAACCCCGAAAAAGGCATCTACGTGCGCTCGCAGCGCCTCGGCGACGGCTCTGTAAAGACAGATAAAATCGTTTTCTAAAATCCCTTAACCAGCATTTACCATGAAACGCTCAATTCTTACAGGCCTTCTCGTGGCTGCCGTTACGCTCGGTGCTTCCGCATTCGAGGTGTATCAGGTCACCAATCCCTCCATCCTCTCGGAGTATGGAGGTCTCCAGGTGTTCAAAATCTCCCGCAACGGCAGATACGTCGTGGGAACCACATATACACAATATCCCGCCATCATCGATGTGGAAAGCCCAGATTACGAATATAAATTCTTCGGCCCTGAACAGGGTGGCAAGGTGGGCGATGGCGATGAAAGCGGGCAGTTTCTCGGGGTTTCTGACACCGGTGTGGCCGTCGGTACTGATGCCAACGGCGCCATCATGGTCGACATGGAAGGTCACTTCACCGTGATCCAGCCCCAGACACCCAAATACGAGCTCTGCAGCATGACCGACATCAACGCCGACGGATCCATTGCCGTAGGGTATCGCGGCGGTTGGTACGACAGTCAACCCTTCGTTTACGAAAACGGCGTCATCACTCCTCTCCCCGTCCCCAGCGACATCGAGGCAGGCACGTTCAAGGTGCTCGGCTGCCGACCCCTCGCTATCAGTGGCGACGGCTCCGTTATCGTGGGCTTCCTCGTCAGCTCTCCCTCCAAGGATCCGATGATCCTCTGGAAACGTCAGGAGAACGGCAGCTATGAGTATGTGGACGTATGGAGTAGGTATTACGAACCCGTTCACGGTCTCGTGGCTATTAAAAACGAGCAGACCGGCGACTACGATTACCGCCTCGAGAAAGGTCCGAACCCCTGGTGCTGGTTCCAACCCGCCTCTCTGACTCCCGACGGCTCTACAGTTGCGATGTATGTGCAGAACAACGAAAGCAACGACCAGGTGCCCCCCACACAGGTAGCATATTTCGACACCGAGACTCTCGAGCTCCAGGTGGTGCCGCTTTCAGAAATTCCGCTCTTCCGCGAAAACTCTTACATCTATCAGCTCAACTCCATCGCCGACGACAAGACCATCGCCGGTATCGCCGGATCCCTCAACATGGGCGTAACCCCGTATGTCTACAAATACGGCGAGTCTCCGAAATACATCAACGATGTTTATAAAGACGACAAATTCCTCCTTGGACTGGAAGATTGGTCTTACATGGGCTTCCCCTTCTTTGCCATCGGTATCTCGGCCGACGCCAACCGCATCACAGGTTACGCCACTGTTCAGTATGATTACTCGGACACCTATTCCGACTTAGCATTCGAGGGTTACATCATCGACAATGCCAAAAATCTGCAGCTCAACAGCGCTGTAGAGGCAATCCCCGCAGCCGCTCCTTCTGAAGGTCTCGAAGAGTACTATACCATCGACGGCGTGAAGGTTGACCGTCCCGACAAGGGCATCTATATCGTGCGCGGCTCCGACGGCACTTCGCGAAAGGTTGTGGTTCGCTGAACCGGCCCCTTGCCGCTTTTTTGAATTTAAAATTTAAAATTTGATAATGAAACGTTTTATATCCCTTATTATGTTGTCAGCGGTTGCTCTCGGAGCAACTGCTGCAACTTTTAAGGAGCTCACTACCATTGATCTCCTGAACGATCATGGAGGCACCTCCACCGTCTCCGTATCGCGCAACGGGCGCTTCGTATTCGGCGCAACCTACGCCGGCGCGACGCGCTATGTCTACGACACCGAAACCGACGAGATGATCCTCTTCGACGGCACTTTCCGCGCCTCCGGTATCCTCGGCAGCGCTGCCGTTTACCCCTCGGTAGTAACCAGCAGCGGCAAATGCCCGGGTTATTCCACCAGAGGCTCCGTAATCATCGACATCCTCAACAAGACTTACACCATGCTCGACAACAGCGCCGCCGCCACTATGAGGTCGGTGTCGCCCGTGGCTGCCTCCGAGGATGCCTCTGTGATCGGCGGCGTCGCCAGTGCCAATATAACAAACTCAGTCCCCGTGGTATGGATTAACGGTAAGCTCAGCTACCTTCCCTATCCTACCCTCAGCTCAAATCTGGGCTTCAAAGTAAACGGCTGCCGTGTGGTAGACGTCAGCGGCGACGGCTCGGTCATCGTGGGCCAGTTTGAGGCCTATCCCAACACCTATCCCATGATCATCTGGGAACGTGGCGAAAACGGTTTCTTCGAGTTTGTCGACGTCTGGACAGACTTCTATGAACCCAAGCATCGCCTCGAATACGATTACGACAATGAGGAATACGAGCTCGTGAAAGGCCCCAACCCGTGGTGTATCTTTATGCCCGCCTACATCTCGAGCGACGGCTCGATCATCTCAATGTATGTGGCCGACAACTACAGCGACCGCACTGTCCCCTACAACCAGCTCGCCTATTTCCACGTAAAGGAACGCACCCTCGAAGTTGTGCCCTGGAATCCCGATAATCTCTTCGGCCAGGCAGGCGGCACGTTTGAAATCCTCGGTATGGCCGACGACGGCACCGTGGTGGGCTACACCGGCGACCTCTATACCACTGTCCCCTTCATCAAGGACCCCGACAAAGACCCGCAGTTTCTCAATGATATGTTCCCCAATATGGAGCGCCTTCAGGAATACCAGATGGATCATGAGGATTACGACACCCCGTACTTCTGCCGCGGCATCTCTGCCGACGGAAGAATCATAGGCGGTTACTGCATGAGTATCTACGACTATTATTGGGAAGAATTAGGCACAACCTCGCCTGAGTTCTGCTACTACAGCTTCTTCATCGACCGTTATGCTGAGGATCCCAACGCGCCCGACAATCCCAGCGACGGCGTGGAGACCATCACAACCGATGAGGCCGCCAATCCAGCCGATTTGGAATACTTCGACCTCCAGGGCCGCAGAGTCCACAATCCCGGCCCCGGCATCTACATCCAGGGCGGCAAGAAGGTAGTGCTGCAATAACCCTCTCCCACCCCCCCCCCAAAATGAATCCCGGACCTCCGGGATTATTTTTTTGAAAAAAATTGCACATTTTTTCAAAATGTGTGAACCTTTTTTATCCGACCTGTGTTTTATAATCAAACAGCGAACAAAAACAATCTCTAAAAAAGCAGCCCTCCAGTGAGTGCGCGTTGAATCAGACCGGATGCCTCAGTGCACGGTGCTTGATAGTCCCAACGGATGCCGGTGCTGTAGATGCTTCAGCCGAGTGCACGTCATGAATACGGATGCCTCAGTGCACGAATTCAAACCCCGACGGATGCCAAGACAAGTGATTGAATCGTAAAAGTTATGGAAAAGTTATTTGAAGGATAATCCCGAACAATGCATTGCTGGTTGTTCGGGATTATTCTTTGTATACCTTTTTCCGCCGCCACTTCTCCAGGCGCCGGAAGCGGGTATTAATCTATATCGATATCGTCGTCTTCGAAGAAATCGTCGATGTCGTCGCCTGCATCTCCTTCGGTGATGTCGTCGGAATAGCGGCTGTCGTCGGCCTCGGCCGTCTTTTTCTTCGCACCGCCGGGAAGACTTTGCCCGGCGCGGATGGCATCGCGGTTCTCCTCAAGCTTGGCGCGCACCTTATCGGCTATCTCGTCCATCAGCTCGGGGTTATCTTCGAGCATCGCCTTCACGGCGTCGCGCCCCTGACCCAGCTTCGAGCCGTTGTAGCTGAACCATGCACCGCTCTTCTTGATGATATCGTGCTCTACGGCCAGGTCAAGCACCTCGCCCGCGCGGGAGATTCCCTTCCCGAACATGATGTCAAACTCGGTGCGCATAAACGGAGGCGCAACCTTGTTTTTCACCACTCTCACCTTCGTGAGACGCCCGATCGGAGTGTCTTTCTCCTTGATAAACGACGACGGGCGGATATCAAGCCTTACCGAAGAATAGAACTTCAGCGCGTTGCCGCCGGTGGTGGTCTCCGGATTGCCAAACATCATTCCGATCTTCTCGCGGAGCTGGTTGATGAAGATGCAGCACGTGCGCGTGCGGGCTATCGTCCCGGTAAGCTTACGCATCGCCTGGCTCATGAGGCGCGCGTGGAGGCCCACGTTCTTGTCACCCATCTCGCCCTCGATCTCGGCCTTCGGAGTGAGAGCGGCCACAGAGTCTACCACCAGCACATCGATGGCGCCCGAGTTGATCAGCTGCTCGGCTATCTCCAGGGCCTGCTCGCCGTTGTCGGGCTGCGAGATATAGAGATTGTTTACGTCTACACCCAGCTTCTCCGCATAGAAGCGGTCGAAGGCATGCTCGGCATCGATAATGGCGCAGATGCCGCCCATCTTCTGGGCTTCCGCTATCACGTGGATGGCTATCGTGGTCTTGCCCGAGCCCTCAGGCCCGTAAATCTCGGTGATGCGGCCGCGGGGCAGACCTCCCACGCCCAACGCGAAGTCGAGCCCGATTGAGCCCGTAGGAATCACCTCTACGTCTTCCACCTTGTCGTCGCCCAGGCGCATGATTGCTCCGGCGCCGAAATCCTTCTCAAGATGCTGCAAAGCTGCCGACAGGGCTTTCTTCTTCTCTTCGCTGTCGCTCACCCTGCCTACCGCTAATTTTTTCTCTTTCTTCTTTGCCATTATTTCAAGTTTTTAATGATTTTTCTAATTATGCCCGGCCTAATGAAAGCCTCCACTCGCCCGGCTCCTCTCACTCCCTGCGGAATCATCTTAAGCAAAATCCATTCCCATTGCAAGATTGATCCCTTTTCATCTGAATCATTGCTTTTGAGATTGATTCCCGATGCAAAATTACTAACCTAATTTTTAATTACCTAATAATTAACCCCCGAAATCATTTAAACTTTCTTAACAAATACCCTCTCACTGCAAAAGATTGGCACTCCAACCCTTGCGCGACCCGAAAACAGCCACAAAAGCAAAAATACCCCCGCCGGATCGGCGGGGGCATCGCTACGGCTTTGCCGTTATTTCTCGCGCATAAAGATCTGAATCGGAGTCCCGGTGAAATCCCATTTCTCGCGTATCTTGTTCTCCAAAAAGCGCCGGTAAGGTTCCTTTACCCACTGCGGCAAGTTGCAGAAAAAGACAAACGTAGGCACCACAGCATCCTTCAGCATCGTTACGTATTTTATCTTCACAAACTTACCCTTGTTGCTCGGCGGCGGAGTAATGGCCACCTGCTCAAGCATATACGTGTTGAGTTGAGATGTCGGGATGATGCGCCTGCGGTTGGCATAAACCTCCAGCGCAGTCTCCAGCACCTTGAATATCCTCTGCTTCGTCACGGCCGAAGTGAAGAGAATCGGGAAGTCGGTAAACGGTGCAAACTTGTTGCGGATGGCGGCCTCAAACATCTTCTGCGCCTCGAGCGACCGGTTCTCCACCAGGTCCCACTTGTTTACGCACACCACAAGGCCCTTCTTGTTGCGCTGAATCAGCGAGAAGATATTCCCGTCCTGGCTCTCGATGCCGCGGGTGGCGTCGATCATCAGGATGCAGACGTCGCTCGCCTCGATGGCGCGGATGGAGCGGATCACACTGTAATACTCTATATCCTCGTTTACCTTTTGCTTCTTCCTGATTCCGGCGGTGTCCACCAGATAGAAGTCGAAGCCAAACTTGTTGTAGCGGTGATAGATGGAGTCGCGGGTAGTGCCGGCGATGTCGGTCACAATATGCCTCTCCTCGCCTATGAAAGCGTTGATGAGAGACGATTTCCCGGCGTTCGGACGCCCTACGATGGCAAACTTGGCCACATTCTCCTCCGGACGGTCGGCATCGTCGTCGCTCTTCGGCATATCCTTCACGATCTCGTCGAGAAGGTCGCCGGTGCCGCTTCCGTTGGCCGACGACACCTCTATCGGGTCGCCCAGCCCAAGGGAATAAAACTCCGGCACATTGAACCGTGCGTCGCCCTTATCCTCCTTGTTGGCCACCAGGATCACCGGTTTCTTCGACCTGCGCAATATCTGGGCCACACTGTCGTCGAGATCCGTCACGCCCACCGACGCGTCTACCACAAACAGTATCACGTCGGCCTCTTCGATCGCTATCTCAACCTGCTTGTTGATCTCCTCTTCAAACACATCGTCTGAGTTCACCACCCAGCCGCCGGTGTCTACGATCGAAAACTCCATCCCGTTCCAGTCTACCTTACCATACTGGCGGTCGCGGGTTGTGCCCGCAGTGTCGTCTACGATGGCCGTTCGTGTCTGGGTGAGCCTGTTGAAGAGAGTTGACTTCCCTACGTTCGGGCGCCCCACTATTGCCACTAATCTTCCCATAATTCTCTGTTCTTTAATCTTTTATACTTTTCGATGCCCCTCCTTGGGGACTCCCGGCCCGGAGCCTCACTCGATATAGCCGAAGCTTCGGAGCTTGTTCTCCCTGTTCCTCCAGTCTTTCTCAACCTTCACAAACAGTTGGAGATAAACGCTCTTCCCGAAAAACTTTTCTATATCCTTGCGGGCCTCGATCCCGATCTTCTTGATCTTCTCGCCTCCCTTGCCGATGAGGATACCCTTCTGAGAGTCGCGCTCCACATAGATCACACACATTATATGTATCGCGCCCTCCTTCTCGTCGAATTTCTCCACGATCACCTCCGTGCTGTAGGGTATCTCCTTGTCGTAGTTCAGCAGCAGCTTCTCGCGCACGATCTCCGTGACGAAGAAGCGGGCTGGCTTGTCGGTCAGGGCGTCCTTCCCGAAGAAAGGCGGCGAGTCGGGCAGAAGCTCCACGATGCGGTTCTGCAGATTGTCTACGTTGAAGCGCTCCGTGGCGCTGGTGCAGTAGATCTCCGCGTTCGGAAGCCGGCTCTCCCATTCCTTCACTATCCTTTCAAGCTCCTCGTTCCCCTTGAGGAGGTCTATCTTGTTGATCACCAGCATCACCGGTATCTTCTCCTTCGCCACACGCGCGAGGAAATCCGCGTTCTTCTCCGGATCTTCCACCACGTCGGTTACGTACACCAGGATATCGGCGTCGGTCAGCGCCCCCTCCGAGAAGTTGAGCATCGACTCCTGCAACTTGTATTTCGGCTTCAATACCCCCGGCGTGTCGGAGTATACTATCTGGTAATCATCAGTGTTTACTATTCCCATAATGCGGTGGCGTGTGGTCTGCGCCTTCGATGTGATTATCGATATGCGCTCTCCCACAAGGTCGTTCATCAGGGTGGATTTCCCTACATTCGGGTTCCCCACGATGTTTACGAACCCCGCTTTATGCTGCCTCCCGGCTCCGTTGTCTGTTGCGTTTTCCATAGTGTCTTCAGTTTAAGATTCCGGCAAGAGTGAATCTGCCGGAGGTTAGATTTTTAATAAAATAACGCCCGAACCCCGCTGAGGGTTCGGGCGGCTGAGATAATCTTTTGTCATTTCTTCTTCCCCTTGGGGCTGTTGAATGCCCAGATCAGATACATCGCGCCCCACGTGAATCCTGCCCCGAAGGCAGTGAGAAGCACCTTGTCGCCCTTGCGGAGCTTGTGCTTGAATTCGTCGAGGCAGAGGGGTATCGACGCCGCCGACGTGTTGCCGGTGTGCTCGATGTTGATGAGCACCTTGTCCTGCGGTATCTCGAGGCGGTTTCCCACAGCTTCTATGATGCGGAGGTTGGCCTGATGAGGCACAAACCAGTCGATGCTGTCTACGGTGAGGCCGTTCTTCTTCATCACGCTCTGCGACGACTGCAACATATCGCGCACCGCGTGCTTGTAAACCACTCTCCCCTCCTGATACACGTAGTGCTCCATCGCCTTCACGGTCTCTACCGTGGCCGGCTTCACGCTCCCGCCAGCCTTCATCAGAAGGTGCGGAAGGCCGATGCCGTCTACGTGGAACTCTCCGTCGATCACGCCCACATTCTCTTCCGTGGGTTCTACCATCACCGCCGCCGCCGCGTCGCCGAAGAGCGGACACGTGGCGCGGTCGGTATAATTCGTCATACTCGACATCATTTCGGCGGCTACTACCACCACCTTCTTATAAAGCCCCGAGCATACGTAAGCCTTGGCGGCCTGCATGGCCACGATAAAGCCGGCGCACGCCGCCTGGATGTCGTATGCATACGCGTTCTTCAACCCGCATTCATACGATATCACCGAGGCCGTTGACGGAAACCTGTAGTCCGGATTCGAGGTCGGACATATCAGCAATTCCACCTCTTCCGCCTTTACGCCCGTCGACTCAAGGAGCCGTTCCACGGCCTTGATGCCAAGATAGCTCGAGCCACGTCCTTCCTGTTCCCGGAGGATGTGACGCTCCTTTATTCCCACGCGGGTGGTGATCCACTCGTCGTTGGTGTCAACCATGCGCGACAGCATCTCGTTGTCCAGAATCCCTTCCGGCACGTACGACGCTATCCCGCTTATCTTTGCGTTGAGCATAACTGTTTACCTGTACCTGTAGAGGTGTCCCCTCCGTGGAGAGGGCAGATGTCTTTCTCTTTTTTACTTTTCTTTGATTTCCATCACCACTCTACCGCGATAGAAGCCGCATACGCCGCATACGGTGTGATAGATGTGCCATGAACCGCAGTTCGGGCATACTGCCAGTGTCGGGATGAGGGCCTTGTCGTGGGTGCGACGTTTGGCCGTACGAGTGTGTGATTGTCTGCGTTTAGGATGTGCCATTGTCTATTTTCGTCTTTCGTTATTAATTTTCAATCTTCTGTCGATATATCTTCTGCCTCGTCGAGGCCTATCTCTGTGTCTACCAACTCGGTGTCGTCGTCTTCGCCGCCTCTCACCTTATGCTTGTTCAGAGCCGCAGCCATCGCGCGGTTGCATTTCCCCAGCGGGTGCACGTGCCGCAACGGAATGCTCAGCAAGATCGTGTCGTAGAGCATATAGGCCACGTTCAGATACGGATTCTCCGCCGGAATGATAAGCAGGTCGTCGCTCGCATCGTCATAGTCGTCGCCATATTCCACCTTGATATTATAGGTGGTGTCCACATCGATGTCTATCGGGTCGAGACAGCGGTCGCACGGCACCTGCACAAGACCCTTGAAGGTGAACTTCAGGTCATACAGCCCGCGATGGTGCTCAAGGTCGAGATGAACGTCTACGTTGCAGTTCACCACGTCGCCGTTCTCCATATTCTTGAAAAACGCCGTGTCACACACGAAATCCTGCTCGTGGTGCCCCTCCGGTAGCGAGGCCAGTTGAACCTTGTAGGCCGTAAACTTTCCCATCTTTTTCCTTTTTGGTACCTCCGAGGAGAATCGAACTCCTATCTAAAGTTTAGGAAACTTCTATTCTAT
>JAFLTX010000058.1 GCA_022509145.1 Muribaculaceae bacterium
GGCCACCTTCTGCTTGAACACCTTGAACTGGGCTATTTCGCCGATCCACGCCTGTCCGTAGGGAGGATTCTCGTAAATAAAGAGATGGCTGTCGCCGCGACGGAAGGAGTTGCCGAAGTCCCACACGGGGCCGAATTTCCATTTCTCGTTGTCGCCCAGGTCTTTATAGAGGTAGCAGCTGCCGTGGAAAGACTCTGCGTCGTCCAAGATCTCCTGCACGATGTAATAACGCGCAAGAAGGTCGATGTCAACGTATTGGGTCCACGGGGCTGAGTTCTTGTCGGAAGAAACGAACATCCTGTTGAGGCGCGACATCTGGTCGGTGAGATACTTCTCCTGCTGAGGCGAGAGCACCTCGGGGGTATGATAGGTGATATAAAGCGGAGTGCCCCACCGCCACGCCTCTTCTTCTATGGTGACGTGCGGGTCGGTGTTATAGTTGTCGATTTCCACGAGCCAGCCTCCGGTGATTTCAGCGGGGTCGGTTACGAGGTCTTTCTGCTCCACGATGTTGACCCTGTCTTCATCCACACGCACGTTCTCGGCAAGGAAATAAAGGCCTTTGTAATCGCCGTTGAGCACCAGCTCCACCGGAATCTGCGTCGGTGTCCAAGGCAGCCCGAGGCGGCGGCTCAGCTCGAAGCCGAGAGTGTTGCGAAGGAAACCGAGCTCGTCGTCGGCGTGGGCCAGAAGGGCGAAGTGCTTGCTCTTCTTCATCCCCAGAAGCGCCTGCTTCTTCTCGAATTTCATTTTGTAAGGCTTCTTGTTGAACCCGATCCAGGTCCAGTTGCCACGGCCGCGGATATTGAGCTCAATAGGAGCAGACTCAGAGCCTACGGCCTCGTAATCAGTATTTTGAGGGTCGAGCCAGAAGTCGGCCTTCAGATAATCTTCTTTTGATACGATATCGCGTCGCCCTTCGGTGTTGATATATAGAACCGGGAGTGTCCCCGATATTTTCTGGGCGTAGGCCGTAAGCGAGAGAATACTGAAAAGAAGGGCGAAGAACCCTTTTATCATATATTTATTCATAAGTTAAGCCTTTTTCGTTGACAATTGGACCACAAATTTAACAAAAATGGCGCTTTTAACGAAATTTTTTGTTAATTTTGACAATCCACATTCGATAAAAAAATGTTAATAAAGCCGCGCACATCTTTTCTCAAAATAGCCCTGCTGCTGGCGTTGCTGCTTCCGGCCCTCCCGGCAGCGGCCGAGAAGTCGATATATATGCCGACATTCTCGGGCACCCTCCGCGCCCGCTACGAATACCTGACGCAGCAAAACAAGGGGGCGTTCAAGGTGCGCAACCTCCGGCTCGGCATCGAGGGGTATGTAGCCCCGGTGATGTCTTACAGGGCCGAGGCCGACTTCAGCGACTGGGGTAAGGTGCTGCTGGTAGACGCCTACGTGCGGCTCACACCGGTCAAAGGGCTCTATTTCAACCTGGGGCAGTCGAGAATGCCGGTTACGATAGCTGCCCACCGCGCTCCGTGTCAGCAATATTTCGCCAACCGCACATTCCTTGCGCGTCACCTCGGCATACGCGACCTGGGACTCGTGGGGAACTACACCTTCGCCAAGGTGCCGCTCACCCTTCAGGCCTCCGTCTTCAACTGCAGCGGCACGGGAGCGGAGAAAAACTTCTGGACCAACTCTTACGGCTTCACCGCCAAGATCATATCGCCGTTTCTGCCCCACTGGTATGCCTCGGCCTCCACGGCTCGCCTGAAGCGAGGGATAGCGTGGTCGCAGGTGTATGATGTCGGCGCGTATTTCGACAACGGGCTGTGGCACGTGGAAGGCGAGTATCTTCACCGCCACTACAACCACGATCTCTTCACGGCCGTCAATGCCTTCGACTTCTTCGTCTACCGCAACTTCCCCATAGATAAGAAGATGGTGAGCGGAGTTTCGGGCGCCGTGAGGTATGACTATATGAGCGATTTCTCTTCCGGCACCCCCGGCGCCGACGGGAAGCTGTTTGCCGATTTTCCAGAGTGCCACCGGCTCACGGCAGGCGCCACCCTCTCGTTTACAAGCAAGTTTCAGGCCGACATCCGCCTGAACTACGAGAAATATTTCTTCCGCAAAGGAGTGGTGCCCGGCACGGCCGACGACGACCGGCTTGTGCTCGAGCTTATCGCCCATTTTTAATACCTTAATATGAAAAACCATAAAACTCACAGATATGGATAAAGACAGAATCATCCCTTCTTCCGAACTGATCATCAACCCCGACGGATCGGTGTTTCACATTCACCTGCGCCCCGACCAGTTGCGCGACAACATCATCCTGGTGGGTGACCCCGAGAGGGTGAATATGGTGGCTTCCTTCTTCGATTCCATCGACTATGACGTGCAAAGCCGCGAATTCCACACCATCGCAGGCAAATATAAAGGGAAAGAGGTGATGTGTATATCTCACGGCATCGGCCCCGACAACATTGAAATCGTGATCACGGAGCTGGATGCGCTGGCCAACATCGACTTCGAGACCCGCAGGGTGAAACCCGAACACCGCACCCTCAATATGGTGAGAATCGGCACTTCGGGCTCGCTGCAGGAGTTTCTGCATATCGGCGACTTCGTCATAGCCCAGAAAGCTATGGGTTTTGACGGTATCTTGAATTTCTATGCCGACCGCAACAAGGTGTGCGACCTTGAGTTTGAACGTGAATTCTGCAAACACACCGAATGGCGCAAGGATTGGGCTGCACCTTACACCGTAGACGCTGACGCAGAGCTCGTTGA
This sequence comes from Muribaculaceae bacterium, assembly GCA_022509145.1. GTDB lineage: Bacteria > Bacteroidota > Bacteroidia > Bacteroidales > Muribaculaceae > Lepagella. Next base: position 2,755 of record JAFLTX010000058.1, read on the forward strand.
GCGCATCGGGAAGGACGACATGCACCGCGGCTACACCATCGCCGCCGTAGGTTTCTACGCTCCCCAGGGCCGCGTGGTACGCCTCAAGCTGGCCGACCCGGACCTCAATTCCAAGATTGAAAGCTTCCTCTACGACGGCCGCCCCATCACCAACTTCGAGATGGAAAGCGCCTGCCTGCAAGGTATGGCCAAACTGCTTGGACACAAGGCCATGACTGTTTGCTGCATCATCGCGGAACGCCGCGCCACAAAAGCCAACACCGATTACAAGCCCTCCGTAAAGCGCCTGGTAGAGACCGTGGTGGAGAGAATTTAAGGAGTTGTCAGCTGAAAACTGACAACTCCCTCAGATGAGCTCGTAGCGGTTGCCGGGGAGGCGCGTGACGATGCCGTCGAATTCCAGCTCGCCGAGCACACCCATCACCTTCGCAATGGGGAGGCTGGTGGAGGCGTGAATCTCGTCGGGGGTCACAGCCGAGCGCTGAAAACGAATGAAATCATACACAATGCGGGTGTCTCCCTCCAATTCGGGGAAGAGGCACCTTTGTTTGCTCTCCACCTTCACGCCGGCCAGAGGCCACCCCATATCTTCGATGAAATCCGAGTGAGACGTCAAGATGTGGGCCTTATTCCTGTGGATAAGGTGGTTGCAACCGGAGCTCATAATGTCGTCGGGCCTTCCCGGCACGGCAAACACCTCACGGCTGAACGAGAAAGCGGTGTTGGCCGTAGACATCGCTCCGCCTCTCACCTCGCTCTCCACCACCACCGTGGCATCCGTGAGAGCCGCCACGATGCGGTTGCGCTCCAGGAAACGGCTCCTGTATGGCGTTATACCGGAGGGATATTCCGACACGAGGGCACCGTTGCGGTTTATTATCTCCCGCGCCAGGTTGCGATGGGCTGCTGGATAGATGGTGTCGAGGCCGTGGGCCAGTACGGCCGCCGTCTTCCTCCCCGCTTCAAGGGCAGCGGCGTGCGCCACACTGTCGATTCCATAAGCCAAACCGGAAACCACCCAAATATCTGGGTAAAGCTCGCAGAGCTCCGAGGTGAATTTCTTGCAAAACTCCATCCCGCCGCGGGTACACTTCCTGGTGCCGACCACGCTGACGGTATGCTCAGAATTGAAATCTGCGTTTCCGAGCACGAAGAGCACCTTCGGCGGAGCATCTATCTGCACCACGCGGGCCGGATAATCCGGATCGTGCATATAGAGCACCTTTATGCCGTGGCGCTCTACAAACTCCAGCTCGCGGGCAGCTCGCTGCAACGCCTCGTCGCGCTTGTAACGGCCGAAATCCGCGCTCATCCGCCCTCCCAGGGCCTCGCGCAGCTCGCCGTCGCCAAGGGTGAAAAACGTCTCGGCATCGAGCCCCACCTCCGGGAAGGCCTTCACCATCTCCGGCGTGAGCCCCTCGAGAAAAACGGTGGCTATCTTATAGGTATTTTCCGAATACTTCTGTGAGCTCATCTCCTCTGCTCAATTTTCCGTCTTTGAGAATCACCACGGTGATGTCGGCCGAAGCGGATATGTCGCCGTTCTGCTTCACGATGTCCTGATGGAAGATATAGCGCGGGCCCTTCCGCTCGAGGCTCAGACAACTGAGGAACTTCTCCATACTCCTGAGCGGCGAGCGATATTCGATCTCCACCTTTCTCACCACGGCATCGATGCCGTTGCTGTGCATCTGGGAAAACGGGAGGCCTGCATCCTCGCAAAACTTGTGGCGCGTATGCTCCATATAGCGCAGATAGTTGGAATTGTTGACTATCTGCTCGATGTCGAGCTCATAGTCGCGCACCTCCATCTCCATTACGAAGCAATAATTTCTGTTTTTCGCTTGTATTACCCTCATTTTTATATCTTTATCTGCTTGAAATCAAATCTTTCACTCCCCTTCCCCGCGGTCGTAAAGACGCTTGATAAACTCTGCCATATCCGCCCCCTGCTCGAAGGCCCGCGAGGCCACCCATATCCATCCTCCCTTCCTGCCGTCGATCGGCACAACGATCCCGCCGGGATAGATGGTATACCTCCCGAGACGCTTCTTCTCGAAGACGAGCGGCGCCCCCTCCTCGAAGTTTACCGAAAGAGTCTGCGCCGTCACGCTCAGCGTATGGAGCGACATATTGCAGCCCGTCACCGATCCCAGTCCGTAGGCCATTATGATAAGGCTCATCACCATCACGCAGAGGAAGGCGTCGACCCCTACCGTAACCAGTCCTACCCAGGGCGAGACCATGAAGCCCGCGACCAGAGTGGCCACCACCACGGCGCCGAGCACCCAGCCTACGGTGGGAGCCTGATAGGCCAGCATCAGAAGATAGCACTTCATTCTGCCGAGTCGGAACTCTTTTGTCTCCATTTTCAACTGTGGAATTTAATGACCGCAGCGGGCCCGGTTTGCTAATAAAGGTTAATGCGGGGCGGTTATAGTTAAACTCTGTTAAGCCGTTTATCCATTGCAAACTATCGGCATATACTTTGCGTTTAAAGGATAAAACATATCAAGTGGGAAAAGAAAACCTTCTCCCAAATTCGCGAGAACGTAAAGAGAAGTATTTTGGTTTATAGTTAGTATAGTTATAGTGGAATCAAGAAGGAGGCCGGCTCAATCTTAAAGATGAGTCGGCCTTCTGGTATTCTGATGTTGCACCATTCCCATCGGGCGGATAATCAGAGCGTATATCCGATTGTGAATGTCCAGGCGCGGTTGTGGCCTCCGAGCCATCCCGGGTTCCATGCGTGCAGGAAGCCCGTCATATAGTGCACCCCGATGTAATAATGCTGGAAGATATCGAACCCCGTGCCGATCTTGAGGCCTACGTCGCACGCGGCCGTCTTCTCGTTGTTGGTGAGATAGAGGTGGTTGTTCACGTCGAGCTCCGGGTATTGGAAACTGTGGTCGAATGTGCTGCGGAGCTTCAGCTGCAGGTACGGGCCGGCATCAACGTTCCAGCGCAGGTCGTCGAGGATATTGAAGTGGAGCGATACGAGCACCGGGATATTGAAGAGATATTGCCTCCCCTTCCCCACCTGGGTCAGCACCATACCGTCTTGATCGAGCACACCCGAGCTTTGATATGCAAACGAGCCGGTGCGCGATTCATAGAAGAATCCCGGCTGCAGCGAGATGAAATTCTTGAAATTGATGTCGGCCACCACGCCGGCGTCAAACCCCGTTCCCCAAGAATTTTGGTTCCAATAATTGAAGTAGGAGTCTGATATAGTGCGGTTTGAAGTATTGATGCCCACTCTGGCGCCGAAGGTGAAAAGGCGGTCGGCATCTGCCGTAGAGAAGAAATCTTCAGCCATGGCCGGAGCCACGGCGGCTGCAAGGAGTGCGAGTCCGATTGTAAAGCGTTTCATTTCTATTTCGAATCTGATGGTTTATCGTCTTTAAATAAGCATTGCAAAAATAGTTAAAATGTTTGAATATTAAAAGTAAAGATTTTAATTTTGCATAAAATTTCAACCCGTTCATGAAGGTTCCCCACTACGACAGCTTGATGCACAGCGCCAAAGACTACATAGTGATAGTCTTGGGGCTGCTTCTCTACGCCCTCGGCTTTACCGCCTTTATCCTTCCTCAGGGAGTTGTAATCGGCGGTGTGGCCGGTATCGGCACCCTGGTATATTTCGCTTCCGGCGGCTTCATTCCGGTGGCCGTGACGCAATACGTCGTCAACCTCATACTGCTGGCCATCGCCTTCCGCATCGTGGGGAAGACCTTTGTGCTGCGCACCATCTTCGGCGCCTCGGTGATCTCGCTGGCCATCGGTCTCTTCGAAGGTTACTTCATGAGCCGGCCGCCGCTTATCGCCGAGACCTCGATGAGCGTGATCATGGGAGCCATCCTCTGCGGCATCGGAATCGGCGTGGTCTTCATCCACAACGGCTCCTCAGGGGGCACCGACATCGTGGCCGCAATGGTGTCGAAGGTGAGCAACGTAAGCGTGGGCCGCATCTTCATCTTCTGCGACATGAGCATCGTTCTGCTCTCGATCTTCCTCCCCTTCGACGGCACCCTCGACGAGCGCATCCAGGAGAGAGTCTCTATAATCGTCTACGGCTGGGTGGTGACCTTCATCATCGCCTATCTCACCGACACGGTGATCAACACCAACCGGCAGGCCACGCAATTCTTCATCTTCTCTCACAAATGGGCCGAAATCGCCGACGCCATCAACCAGGACGCCCATCGCGGAGTGACCGTGGTCGACGCCGAAGGCTGGTATTCCAAGACGCAGATCAAAGTGCTCATGGTATGGTGCCGCAAAATCGAGTCGGTGACGATTTTCCGAATCGTCAAGAGTATCGACGAAAACGCCTTCATCACCCAGACCAACACCAACGGCGTCTACGGGAAAGGGTTCGACAAGATGAAAGTGAAATTGAAATCTCAAGAAATCAAATCTTCTGAAGCAAAAGCTTAAAGATATGGCAGAACAAGATAAAAAAATAGTAGTGAGCGGGATACGCTCCACCGGCAACCTCCATCTGGGCAACTATCTGGGCGCGCTGAGCAAATTCGTGCGCATGCAGGACGACTATGACTGCCGCTACTTCATAGCCGACCTCCACGCCCTGACCACCCATCCCGACCCGAAACAGATGCAAGAGAATGTGAAGAGCATCCTTGCCGAGTATCTGGCCGCCGGTCTCGACCCCGAGAAGAACACCATCTTCGTGCAGAGCGACGTGCCCGAGGTCTCCGAAATGTATCTCCTTCTCAACATGCATGCCGGCATAGGCGAGCTGATGCGCACCGCCTCTTTCAAAGACAAGGCCCGCAAGGCCCTGGGAATCGCCACCGAAGGCGACGACATCGAAAAAGAGATTATCGGCAACAACACCAACCGCAGCGTGAACGCCGGCCTGCTCACCTATCCCGTCTTGATGGCCGTGGATATCCTCATTCAGAGGGCCAACCTCGTGCCCGTAGGGAAAGACCAGGAGCAACATCTCGAGCTCACCCGCAGGTTTGCCCGCAGGTTCAACTCGTTCTACGGCGTGGACTATTTCTCCGAGCCCGTAAACTTCAACTTCGGCGCCAACGCAGTGAAAGTGCCCGGTCTCGACGGCTCCGGAAAAATGGGAAAAAGCGAGGGTAACTGCATCTACCTTATCGACGACGAAAAGACCCTGCGCAAGAAAGTGATGCGCGCCGTTACCGACGAAGGCCCGAAAGAGCCCAACCAGACCCCGAGTCAGCCAGTGGAGAATCTCTTCACGCTGATGGAACTCGTGAGCGAGCCAGACGTGGTGGCCCACTACCGCAACGCCTACGCCGACTGCTCGATCCGCTACGGCGACCTCAAGAAGCAGCTTGCCGAAGATATCCTCAAGATGACGCTCCCGATCCGCGAGCGCATCCTCGACATCCGCGGCAACGACCAGTACCTCTCCAAGGTGGTGGCGCAAGGAGCGGAGAAAGCCCGCGAATACGCCTCGGCCACCCTGCGCGACGTAAGAGAGATAATGGGAATCAAGAAACTTTGAGTAAGAGCCGCATAGCCGGGGATCCCTCAAAGCATCCTTTTCAACCTACCTCCCGCGATACCAAAATCCTAAATATCAACCGATAAAAAAGAGATCGACATGATAAAGAAATTATTATTTGCCATTGCTTTCGCTTTCTCATTCCCGATTATGGACTCGGCTCAGACTGCGGGTGCGGAAGTGGAAATCGAAGACGACTTCGAAGAAGACGGCGACATGATACCGGCCCCCGACTTCACCCTCAAAGACCTTCAGGGTAAAGACGTTTCGCTCACATCATTCCAGGGCGACTGGGTGATTCTCGACTTCTGGGGCTCATGGTGCAAGTATTGCCTTCTGAGCTTCCCCAACATGAAGGAAGCCTACGCCAAATATCATCCGCTGGGCCTTGAAATCATAGGCATCGACTGCAACGAGAGCGAGGAAGCGTGGCGCCAGGCCGTAAAGGCCCTCGAGCTCCCCTGGGTCAGCCTCTACAATCCCGGCCCGAAAGGCGGCGAGCTTGCGCAGATATATCAACTGCAGGGGTATCCCACCTACGTGGTGATAAATCCCGAGGGGTATATCTACGAGTATTTCCTCGGCGAGACTCCCGAGATGTATGAACTGCTGCGCGCAATCTACGAATAATCGGACTTCTCGCTTGCCGTCAAAGGTATGAAAAGATTATTTTCTCTCTCGTTACTGCTGCTCGTCTCGGGTCTCTTTATCGCCAAGGCGGAGTTTTTAAAGGAAGAGCCCGTCCTGTCGGTCAACGTCGAGGAAGGGGTGCTCTGGGACGGCATCCACCAGCCGGGTTACGACGCCGTTATAAAATTTTACAGGCTCAATCCCGAGACTCCCGCCGAGAATGTAGACCACTTCCGGGTGAGCTTCACACGTGAGGTCAGAATCAGCCTTCTGGAACCACAGCCTTACACCTACAATCAGACTTGGGAGGTTGACCCGGACACCCTGAAATTGGTGAAATATCGCCAGGTGAAGAAGCTTTACGTCGACGGGGAATACGTCAAGGACACCACGGTGTATGAAAACGACTATAAGATCGTGGGGCCGATGACGAGCGCGTTTTTCGATTACCGCGACTCCAAGGGCCAGCCCCTCGGGCGCCCCGACGAGATTAAAGACCACGGCATCTCCTCGATGAGCATCTCTGAAGAGATGTATAATTACTTCAGAGATCTCGTGCCCGACTGGGATCCGGTGGTGGTCACAAAGGATATCCAGCAAAAGGAGAGTCTTCACAAAGCAGGCCCTCCGAAATTCTTCACCCAGAAGCTCGACAGGAAGAATTCGGCCGAAATAAGCGTGTACGGGACCTGTATGTTTGTAAAGCTCCCGGGTAAAGACGAAGGCGACAACCTGTTCCTGTTTGGAGGAGGATTCGGCAACAACCCGTTCTATATCGAGAAGGAAGACACCGACGGGCGCAAATACTGGACAATCGACAACGAGTCGAACCACGAGCGGTTCAGGGTGATGTTTTATCCCGACTTCATCACTTTCATCTTCGGAGACCAACAGCTTTCCTACAAGACAGACACGTCGGAATTCAAGAAAGCCGTGGATCTGGCGAGAGCGAGACGAATATTTCCACTTCCGGACTACGACTTGTTGTGGTATTAGCGCACCTCTGATTCGTGCGTTTCAAAAGATCATAGCCTGAGACCCCTTAGCCTGAAATTTAATAATTTTAAGTCAATGGGGTCTCAGGTTGTTTTTTTGCTTGAAAATGGCGGCGGATACGCGGATTTTATGTATATTTGCAAAAAGTATTTTTTTCCATGAAAGACAATAGAATTTTGCTCGATGCGACCTGGCCGGAGATGCCGGAGTTCGTGGAGGGTATTCGTCGTGCCCCGGACCGCGGGTACACACTCACCCCAGAAAAAACCAAGATAGCCCTTAAGAACGCGCTGCGATATCTGCCGCCGGAGCTTCACGAGAAGGCAGCCCCGGAATTTATGGAGGAATTGCGCACGCGCGGCCGCATTTACGCCTACAGATTCCGCCCCGAAGGCGACCTGAGGGCCAAGCCGATAGATGAATATAAAGGGAAGTGCCTGGAAGGGAAGGCTTTCCAGGTGATGATCGACAACAATCTGAGCTTCGACATCGCCCTTTATCCCTATGAGCTCGTAACCTACGGCGAGACGGGGCAGGTGTGCCAGAACTGGCTGCAATACAGGCTTATAAAGAAATATCTCGAAGAACTCACCGACGAGCAGACGCTCGTGGTGGAGAGCGGACACCCGCTCGGCCTCTTCCCCTCGCGTAAAGACGCGCCGAGAGTGATCATAACCAACGCCATGATGGTGGGTATGTTTGACAACCTCCACGACTGGCACGAGGCCATGCAGATGGGTGTGGC
>JAFLTX010000059.1 GCA_022509145.1 Muribaculaceae bacterium
TGCGCTTCACATCTGCCGTCCCTTACGCTTCTGTCCACAATGAGGGCGGAACCGGCTATAAAATGGTCAGGAGCCACTAAAAAGGGGAACCTTCAACAAAGGAGTTTAAATCGTTATTAGTTAACGTCAGTTCAGTTTACCACTATTTTTTTGCTTGACAAACCAACTTTTACAACATAAATACCCGCATCAGTAATATCAATAATAACCTGTTCAGGTCCTGTTAAACCTTGAAACAGATTAGAGCCGTCGATTGACACTATCTCAACAAGAGATCCTGGAATGGCAGAATTAATGATAATCTTACGGTCTTCAATTCTGACGTTGAAATCATCGGCTTTCGTGGAACTAATTGCAGCAGGGTTCTCTTTATATACGATTTCTCCGTTGTGTGAAACTTCGAGAAGCTTCGATCCACCGCCATCATAACCTATGGTATAATTATCACATACACCTTTTTCAGAACCAATTCCCTTAATCCAAATTCCATAATCAAAAAATTCAGGATTTCCATCGTCGCCTGTATAAACATCCCACATTTTCATAGTGGGCCAGCCTCCGAAAGCAAGGTTTGATTCATCAACTTCTTCACAATAATACATTCTTTCAGTACGCTTATTGCCTCCCTCCGGGATACTGTTGACTGTGCAATAATCTCCTGGCTGAAGCCCGAAATCATAAAGCAGATACCAACCGGAATCTTCTCTTCCGATGGAACTAAACAAAACTTTATCACCTTCAGTTTTTATCTTGGCTATAGGTGTTTCGGGACGGAATGAATTATATAAGATAGGCTCGTCAGGTTTTTCCAGATTTTCAACTAAATAATATGAAGAAGTCGTCACCTCTTCGTTCGGATCACAGGGTATGTTTTCCTGAATCCAGCAAGTCCCTGCTGTAAACCATTGCGCATGTCCAATAAATGGAATCACAATAAGGGAAGCCGCAAGAAATAATTTTTTTCTCATAATTATATCTTCTTTAAAACTTACCCACCAATATAAACCGCTTTTTCCTTCCTTATTTTTCTCTGCATTTCTACAGCTGAGTTCTCTACCGTATTATTTGCCGGCTCATTATCGACCATTGACATACAACCTGTCTAGGTCAATACCAAAATCAATTACAAAAACTTAAAGATTCTCATAACTATAATAATTTTAATTAATATCTTATAATGCAAAGTTATAATAAAAAATAAAAGAAACAAAAAAAATACCGAAAAGCATGTATTATTAATTTATATGCTTTTAATTTGGTAGGCTTTAACAGGAAAAGACTTTTAAATTATGGGGAGTAAAGAACCCCTGACAGTATTAACTGTCAGGGGTTCCAAGTAATGGTTTTATATAGCTCTATTTAATCTGCGAATTATATAGGTTACATCTTGAGTTTGGCGGCGGTGCCGTCGACGGTGATGATGTAGTATTGGCCGGGGGTGACGGTGAGGCGCACGATGTCGCTGCCGGCAGGTGCTGCGGTTGTTTTCACCAGCGTGCCGCCTATGGTGTAGACATTGATGGTGTTTTCCGGGTTCACTCCTTCCACTACGATGCTTTCGCCGTCTTTATAGATACGGATGTCGGTGGACGGAACGGCCCATACGCCCGACGAGCTGTTCTCCTGGGCCCATTTCCCCGCATATTTGTAGGTAACGTTTATCGTCACGTCGTTATAAAGTGCGTTGAGCTCATAGTTGGCTCCGTTGGTACCGAATTCCGTCGATACCGGGCTGAGACTCGTACCATTGCGTTTTACGGATTCTATAAGCCAGTTCTCCGGGGGCGTTACTGTGAACTTGTAGCCCTTCCCATATAACGCCGTGTGGGTGTAGGAGTGGCCGCCCTCCACGATTGTCGTCACCTTGACAACGTCATCCTGATCTTCATCAGCGCCCGAGAAGTTGAGCACAATCTCCTCGTTTACGGTCTCGCCGTTGCCGGTGTTGATGATCAACCCTTTGGGAACGGTGACTGTATAGGTGTATTCAGAGTTCAGATAATCCGGTTTGCCGGTTACTCTGCTTACGAAATCGATCATTACGTAAGTGGTCCCCGAGCCCGAGTGTACCTCGGGTGTATAATATGAAGGATGCACCTTTATTATGCTGCTCGGGGGCACGTTGGTCTCGAATTTGATCTTTTCGGTGCACGCTTCATTGAGTTTGTAGTTGTCTTGGAATCTCCAGATTATATTGTAAAGCGAGAAAACCTGGGCGTCATCGTCTACATTGCAGCCGAGGTAAACGCATTCTTTTGAAGTGCCGCCGGTGAATGTGAATACCATCTCGTCGTTGTAGACGTATTCGCAAAGGGAGTGGCTCACCGAGATGGCAAACTCATACCCATATTTAGGGCTCACCGTCAGTGTCTTTGCAGGGATCACGAGTTTGTATTTCTTCCCTTCATAAAGGCGTGTGCCGACGCTTATGCTAAGGTCGTACCATATCTTCAGCTGATACTGGTTCCTCCCTATGCCTGCTGAAAGAGTCTTGATGAGTTTGTCGCCCTCATCGGTCACCTCATAGAGATAACATTCATTCCTGTCGGGATGAGTGCAGAGGTAGTAATCCTCGCCGTCAAGGGGGTAATGCTGGTTTACAAGTGGCGCTTTGAAAGTGCTTATGTAGTCTGCCTTTACATCAGGAGTGTACTTGAATTCCTCCTGGAGAGCCAGAGTGGTATACTTTTCGTTGCCAAACTCCATCGGGGGAAAATCGGTGGCTTCCACGGCCGGAGTGGTAAACGAAATGCTTATCTCCTCATTCCCGTAGGCCGGGGCATTCTTGCCGTCGATCTGCACTGTGATGTCGTTGGCTTTCTTATGGATGATATACTTCGTTTGAGGTTCATATCTGATTGCGTCCATCGAGAATATGAGAGTGTCTTTGCTTACCGTGCCTCGGATGTTCTTGAGCAGGTTTGCGGGGTTCACCTCGTTTTTGTAGACGTCGACATACGCCGAGCTGCTGTGGAGCGTCATCTTTTCATCAAGGTCAAAAACGAATCTTGCCTGTCTCGGCAACCCTACTGAATTGTTTTCCGGAGTCAGGGAGACTGTCGGCACCACGATGGTGGAATTGCCGTTTACCTGGAAATCCACCGGTTTGTTGGTCACGGAGGTGTTGCTCTTGAGCCTTACCACTCCCTCCGGCAAGCTCACGGTGTATTTGTTGCCGCGCATCAGGTTTACATCATCAAATGTAGCAAGGAGCGCCTTGGAGTTGGCCGGATCTACCTTTATTGATTTGGATGAAGCCACGAGCTCGTCGCCCATCAAAATCTGTACCGGCTTCTCCTGAGCCACAGCTATGTCGCCGCTGAAAGTGAAAGAGAGGGTACTTATTGTAGATACGTTTTCGCCGTTTGCTATCGATCCCTTCTCAAAACGCAACTCATTGGCTGAAGCGTCGCCACCGTAAAACTCAAACACCAACGGGTTGTTGTTGCACGTCAGCTGTGAGTTGGAAACGAGAGTTCCGGTTGCCCGGTCGTACATTCCGAAGGTATTGGTCACGACCACAGTGTATTTATGTCCTTTCTGGGGAACATACGAGAATGGTATGCCAAGATTCACGCAGTCTTGCGATGAAGTGGCACTCCCATAAAACGAAGAGCCCAGCGTCGATATAAGCAACGTACCGGTCTCGGCATCGCCGTCGTAGAGCTTGGCGCATCTCGAGTAAGAGCCTAAGTAACCGATTGCAACATTCTGGTTGCCGCTTTCCGCGATGGCTCCTGAAACATCAAATTTCAACTGTATGTCGAATGTGGTTATCGTTGAACCGCTTGCCGGAATGGACTGTTGCAGAGCCACCGGAGTAGCGTTCGCCTTCAATACGACAAGAATCAATGCTGAAAATAATAATGGAATTAATCGCTTCATTATATGCATTATATTAATATGTTGTTTAGTTAAGAAAAGTCGTTTCTATAGATTAATAATACAAAATTAGCTAAAATTTTTCAAATCTCCAAAAAAGAATACTGATGAGTATGTTTTTTGGAGTTGTCAGTTTTCAGTTTTCAGAACTCTCCCGGCTGCAGGGTTACGCGTCTAACGTAGGGGCCGCCCGTGGTCGGCCCACAAGACGCCCGGCGAATTGGACCACATATTGTATTTTTGATTCAAGGTAATTGGTGCTGTTACAAAATTTTGTAATTTTGCATTATAGACCTAACCACATCTAATCCGGATGCGGAATGAATAAGAACAATCGAAGGGATATTCTATATAAAGAGGCTTTCAGGCTGTTTCTTCAAAAGCAATACGAAGGGGTGAGCTTAAAGGATATAGAGCTCGCGTCGGGGATGACCCGCGGCGCCATCTTCTATTACCATAAGAGCAAATTAGACCTCTTCAAAGCCGTAATTAAACATTTCTTCATCAATAGGCAGAACGCGCATACGAGTATCAACCATCAGGATATCTCCCTGCAAAGTTACATCGATAATTTCGTAAACTCTGTAAAGCGGCAGATGGACACTCTGAAGAAATTCATCGGTGATCTCTCTACCTCTAACGCAAGTAAATCATATATAATTCTCGGTCTGAAACTGAAGGAATACTCCGACGAACTGAATGAGGAATATCTCGCCATCAGAAACAGGAATCTGGCCAACTGGACAGCCGTGATTCAGCATGCCGTCGATACCGGCGAGATCAAAAAAGAGACCGATGTCACAGCAATGGCGGAAATATTCGTCACCGTCTATCTTGGACTCTCGGTTTGGGATTCATTCAACAACGCCCTCGACACCGACCACCTCCACTACATCTACAACTACCTCTACCAGCTCATCTCGACAGAAGAATAAAAGCTTGAGAGACTCCGCGCCATGCGTCCTGTGGGCCGGCCACGGGCGGCCCCTACGTCAGACGGGTAGAAATACCATCAGGAAAAATCTGAAAACAGACATCAGACAAGTCGCGCCAAATAGCTCGAAGAGCTTACCTGTGGTTAACCCCAACATAAGCGACACAAAGTGAGCTTGTTGGGGTGAGCAGACCAATAGGAAACTTGCTCGCAGAGCATGTCTATGATCCGACGTAGTTCCCTGTAATTCCGACTAAGATTCTAAGCGTTTCTTCGCCTCTTCAACCAACCTGGCGCCGAGATCTTTCGAGCGGTCAAGGTCTTCTTGGAAGTGGGCGTCGCGGTAGGCACGTTTATCTTCTTCCTTGACCATATCAAACTGCATCTGTGAGTAATCATCAAATTGATATGTGTTGCAGATATAAAGCGATTCTCCAAAGCCATATACGTGTTTGCACCCATCTGTGGTATAACCAAGCAAAACGGGATAGTTCATATGGTCCATATAATCACGCGGACAATTCATCGTGAAAATGCAGGCCGTGTTCTTTGGATTCACCAATTTCACCTTCGAGTCGTAAGAATGTTTCGGGAAGAGGAAACGCTCTATGAAAGCGCGCAGAAGTCCGGTGGGATAACCGAAATATACCGGCGAACCGAAAATCACTACGTCTGCCTCACGCGCCTTGTCAAGCCATGGCCACGTTTCGTCTTTTATGCAACAAACCGGATCTACCTTGCTGAAACCCTTGCGCTGGCACTGAAAACAGCTGTAACAACCCTTGAGATTCTTGACGGTATAGAGATTTACCAACTCGACGTCGGCTCCTGCTTCCCGGGCTCCTTCCATAGCAGCCTTAAGCGCTTTCCCGGTGTTGTGGTTCGGGCGTGGAGAGCCGTTTACCAGCAGCACTTTTATTCTCCGTTCTTCCATATTCGTTATTTTTTACACATAAATAACGTTCAAATCAACTTTACGGTTCATCTTCATAAATGCCCACATAGAGAGGACCGTCGGGCGATTGGATGAGGTAGAGATATGACCACTTCCCTTTCATTGATTCGTCGGTGCCGAAGATGCCGTCGGCCAATGAGGCAGAATACTTTATTATGATTGTTCCGTCGGGTTGGGTCTCGGTCTCTTTACCGATCTCATAATTTGAAAACGGCAACGTGTCTTGCAGGAAGGCCTCCGCCTCTGAAAGAGAATTATAAAACGGCGGGGCAACAGCCCAATGTTTAACCGGAATGTTCAGTTCGGTAAACTTGGCATCGGTGCCATCTTTATAATTGCCGACTACATCGACGAAATGCGGAAACAAAGATATTGCCTGACTGCTAATGGCAAAGAGAAGGGATAAGAGGATAAAAGCTATTTTTTTTCATTCTGTTTGAAGTTTAATTGTTAAACGGTAAGAGTTTGAACTGATAACAGTTGCAAATATACAAAGATAAAACTAAACTACAAGATGGTACAGCTGCATATTCTCTGGGCAACAATTCCTAAGGATGAGGTGTTTTAATATTGTTTTTTTACTCCCGGAATTGTTTCACTTAAAAATAAAGGAATATGAATGTAGAAGAGTTCAGAAATTATTCTCTCTCGCTCCCCGCGGCTGAAGAGAATGCTCCATGGACCGAGCCCCGATATCAATATTTGATTACCTTCACCGTAGGCGGCAAATGGTTTGCCCTCCTCGACATCGAGAATAAGTTCTGCGATCTGAAATGTGCACCCGAAAATGTTGAGGAACTGCAGGCGAGGTATAACGGCGTGCAGCCGGCCTGGCACATGAACAAAACCCATTGGATAAAGCTTCTGCTCGACTCTGATGTGCCGGACAATGAGATCGAAACTCTCATACGAGAAGCCTACGATTTGATTGTCAAGAGCTTGCCAAAGTCAAAGCGAGAGGAATTAGGCCTTTAGCCTGTCGACTGCAATTTAAATATAAAAGAACCTCGGAAGCTCTTTCCCTCCGAGGCTCAATATTTTAATTGAAAAATGGCTTACTTTACGTGGTATACCTTGCTGACAATCTTCCAGTCGTCACCGTCCTTGACCATCGTAAACATATCGTCGAAACGGACATCACCAAACTTTGAGTCGATGCTTACTACAGCCACATTCCCTGCCACCTGGGCCGCTGTTATCGTATATTCTGCATGATGCGGACCGGTCTGGTCATAATACTCATAGAGAGCCGCGATCGGGCTTGAAACGAGTTTGCCGTCTTCATTATATGAAATTGTGGCGGTTTCTGCAAACGCCGGTTTCGCAATCTGGCTGTCTCCTTTGAGAGCGGCTTCGATGTAGGCGTCTAATGTTTTCTTGATACCGTCGATCTCCTCGGGAGTGGCGTTGATAGTTTTTTCGGTCTGTTCCATCGCTGAAGTATTATCTGGTTTTAGAATTGTGGTTCCTTTGGAGCAACCGGTGAGTGAAATAATTCCTGCAATTGCAAGAGTACAAATTAAACATCTCATTACTTGGCAATTGTGTTGGAATTTTGATTGTAAGCCTTTGCCACACATTTCCATTCTCCGTTGAGTTTGAGCAGCAAAAGATAGTCGGTAAAGTCGATTCTATTACCCCAATTCTCTTCCAAAACCCGCACTACTGCCACGGTTTCTTCTACGGCCAAAACATCGATGCGGGCCTTGAAGTTGGGATCCCCTCCGATTGTATCACAATTCTTGTAGAATTGATCGATTGAACCATGTTCAAGCACGCCGTCAAGAATACCGAACAGAACGGCATCTTCAGTGAATAATGTCCTGGCATACTTGCTGTTCCCCTCTGCCACTGTGCGCACGAAGTTCTCGGCTGCGCGCGCCACTTCGTCATATTCCTTGATCTTGTCTCTCATAAGTTTGATAATTAATTGATTTTCTTTCGGCAAAATTACTACTGTAATTTATTTTTGACAAGTACCGAAAAATTATTCGGGTATGGAAAATTTATTCGGTATACCGAAATTCAATAATATTGGTTATCTTTGCTTCTCGTTTAAAACACCCTCTATATTATGGCTTACCAAAAGAAAATCCCCGTTGACCTTGATTGCCCTCTGCGCCTCACAATGAGTCTGATAGAGTCAAAATGGAAATCGTGTATCCTTGATGAATTGCGCAGCGGCCAACCGTTTCGTCCCAGCGAAATACATAAACTCCTCCCGGAGGCTGCTCCCCGTGTGCTTGACATTCAGCTGAAGGAGATGGTTGACGACGGACTTGTCTCCAAGACCATCTTCCCGGAATTGCCACCGAGATCGGAGTATAAAATCACGGAATTGGGAGCTTCTTTGATTCCTATCATCGACGCGATGTTGAAATGGGGCGAAGATAATTTTGAAATTTTTGAGAAGAAATACGGCCGACAAAAAGATGCCGACTGATTGTGGCCTCAGTCCCTTCTAACCGCTTGTGGCGACGTGTCGCCGGGTAGTGTTGGCGATACGCACCAGAGTGAGCATCACCGGAACTTCTACAAGCACACCTACCACCGTGGCGAGCGCGGCTCCCGAGTTGAGCCCGAAAAGAGAGATCGCTACAGCCACCGCCAACTCGAAGAAATTGCTGGCACCAATCAAGGCTGCAGGCGCGGCGATGCTCGACGGGAGTTTCCACGCTTTGGCCCAACCGTAAGCGATGAAGAAAATTACGAAGGTCTGAATGATCAGCGGAACAGCTATCAAAACGATATGAAGGGGATTTCCCAATATCGTTTTCCCCTGAAACGAGAAGAGGATAATCAGAGTGAGCAGCAACCCTGTCGTGGTTACGGGTCCGAATTTATTGACAAAAGAGTTTTTGAAATAATCCTCTCCCCTTCTCTTAACAACACAGATTCTCACCAAGATACCGGCCAACAGCGGTATCACCACGAAAAGGACCACCGACAGGATAAGAGTGTCCCAGGGGATGGAGATGCCTCCGATACCGAGCAGAAATCCGACAATCGGCACGAAAGCCACGAGAAGAATGAGATCGTTAACGGCCACCTGCACCAGCGTGTAAGCCGCGTCGCCTTTTGTAAGATAACTCCATACGAAAACCATCGCCGTGCACGGAGCGGCTCCGAGAAGCACGGCACCGGCCAGGTATTCGTCGGCCAGATCGAGAGGTATAAGATACTTGAAAACAAGGAAAAAGAAAAACCAGGAGATGCCTAACATTGTGAACGGTTTCAAAATCCAGTTGGTGACGCACGTTACTACAATCCCTTTCGGTTGACGAGCCACACTCTTCACACTCTTGAAATCCACTTTCAGCATCATAGGAAACACCATCATCCAGATCAGGATGGCGATAGGGATGGAGACGTGCGCATATTCCCACTTTCCCAAGGTATTTGGGAAAGCGGGCCACAGTTCACCGATGGCAATTCCGACGGCTATGCAGATTATTACCCAGAGACTCAGGTATCTCTCGAAGAATCCTATTCCTCCTTTTTCGTCCATCTCTATTGCTCTTTCCATTCAATGATAGAGATGTTGTTGCCGGAAAGGTCACGCACCTTGTCAATCCATTTCTCCTCACCTTTTGCACGGGCCTTAAGGAAGGGATTGTTGGTGTCGGTTAGGGCAAGCGACTGATTGACCACCCACCATTTGTTGTTGATTCCGGCACGGCGCAAATCGGCCTGTAGTCGTTCAGCTTCAAACACCGGAGTAGCTTCCGGAAGTGTCACTATTACAACCTGGGTCTCATTCCTCTCGCGGAGTCTTGGAAGCAGTTTCTTAACCGATTCGGGGATGTCGCCGTGGGTTCTCTCCACTTCTCGATGGTAACTCTGTGTTGCATCAAGAAGCAGAAGTGTATGGCCTGTGGGAGCGGTGTCTATGACCACTATTTCATCATCTGCCTTATCAACAATTTCTGCGAAAGCACGGAAAACGGCTATCTCCTGGGTACATGGCGAGCGAAGGTCTTCCTCGATGTAAGCCATATCTTCCTCCGTCATAGCGGTGCTGGCCTTAGAGCGAACCTCGTTCTTGTAGGCTTCGAGAACTTCCGCCTCGTCAATCTTACTCATTGTGATGCCCGCGTCTTTCATCGCGGAATAGTCGAGATGATTGGCCGGATCGGTGGTTGTAAGATGTACCTTCTCCCCTTTGGCTGCAAGCTGTTTGGCGATTTCTGTGGCTATGGTGGTTTTCCCTACACCACCTTTACCCATCGTGAAGATTACGCGCTTACCGGAATTTTTGAGGTCGTCGACCAATTGGTCGAGAGTCACGAAATTCTCCGGGTTACTGTAATTTTCATCAGCTTTCAGCTCATCGGAAACGAGCATCTTGCGGATTTTGGAGATGTCGGAAAGATTATAGGAGCGGAGAGGCACGAAATACGTTTTGATATTCCGCAAAGCCTCCGGTATCTCTTTCAGGGCGTTTTGCTGACGCTCATACATCTCGTGGGTAATCCTGTCGCCTGGCTCATCTTTTTCGAGGAGTGCATTTATCACCAGCACCTGATTGTTGACGTCGAGAAGACTAAGCTCGTGCGATGAACGTGCAGCCTCTTTCAAGGGCGAAATCTCAGGTCGGCTTACCAAAACGAGCGTTGTGAGTTTGGAATCGGAAAGTGTCGATACGGCTTGCTTGTAAATCTCCTTCCTCGCTTCGAGACCGGATAGCTGACCGAGGCACGAGGCGCCGTGGGTGCTCTCGCTGATGAAAGTGCTCCAAGCTGACGGCAATTGCAACATACGGAGGGTGTGGCCGGTAGGTGCCGTATCAAATATGATATGGTCATATTCC
>JAFLTX010000006.1 GCA_022509145.1 Muribaculaceae bacterium
CAATCTGATACTTAACGGACTTTTTCAGTGCCTTCACCACGGGCGGCCCCTACGTAAGGCTCCCAGCCTCCCGGCTCTCAGCTGCTCCGCATAGGAAAGCGGGGCCTCCGGATAGAGACCCCGCTGATTAAATCTTGATAAAATCTTATCCGCAGTGCCAATATTTCTTCACCACTTCCATCATCTTCTTCGGATTCTCTGAAGTGGACTTCCTCAAATTACGGTCGTCGTAGGCGCGTAGCTTCTTGAGGATACCGTTGATGAGCGCCGGATTGAACACCTCTTTCGCCTCGAATACTCCCCTCTTCTTCTCCAGGGCGTTGGCCGAGGCATCGCAGCTGTCGGGCAACGATTCGAGTTTGTTAAGCTTCTCCTTATTCTCATCATTGTGTATGTTGACATTCACATAAGTGTCGGCGGCAAAATCCAAGGCGTTCTCCATCTCGAAGCCGGTGCGAGCAGCCACGATCATCGCTGCAAGGAGCTGATAGATGTCGGCCGAGCAGTCGGCGCTTCTGAGCTCTACCGTCTGCTTCTCGGGCAAGACACTCTCCTCGGCGGTTTCCAGAGGGTTAGCCAGGGCGCACATGTCGTTCTTCCCGGTCCAGCCCAGCGGCACGCGCACCAGCACGGAGCGGTTGCGGTCACCCCAGCAGATTGAAGTGGGCGCTTCCTGATGAGGCACCAGGCGCAGATAGCTCGTGGGCACCTTGTTGCCCATGGCGGTGATGGCATCGGCCTGCTTCAGGATACCGGCGATAGCGCGTTTCGCGGTGTCGCTCAGGGCGTTATCTTCAATCATCATGTTTTTACCGTCTTTCATGATACGGAAATGGATATGCAACCCGCTCCCGGCCTTCCCAGCCGTGATCTTGGGAGCGAAGGTAACGTCGTAACCTTTCTGGGCGCCCAGCGTGCGGATGATCCATTTCGCTATCATCAGATGGTCGGCTGCCTCGATGGCCGATACGGGAAGGAATTCGATCTCGTTCTGCTCGTAAATCTTGCCGTCGATGGTGAAATTGCCCACCTCGTTATGGCCGTATTTGATCTGACCGCCTGCCTGGGCTATCAGGCTCATACATTCGATCCTGAAATCGTTGAATTTTGCAAACGGAGCCGACTCGTGGTATCCTTTCTGATCCGATGCATGGAAAAGGCCGGGGTCTTCTGCAATCACATAGTATTCCAGCTCTCCCATAGCATGGAATTCCATACCCGTCTCCTTCTTAAACTCCTCGTATGCTTTTCTCAAGGCATATTCCGGAGAAGAACGGAAAGGCTGCCCGTCTTTGTCGAAGAACGATGCAAGCAGCGTAAGAGTGGGAATCTCTGAGAAGGGATCCTCAAAAGCGGTGGAATACCGGGGCACCACATAGAGGTCGCTGTTGCCAGCTTCTATAAAAGAAGGGAAGAGGCTCGAGCCGTCAACTCTTTCACCGAATGTCAAGATGGAATCGAGATATTCCTCGGAATTTATTACAAAATTTAAACTCTTCAATCTGTTGTCTTCTGCCGGATACATGAATTTTACCATCTGGATCCCGTTCTCCTTGACATACTTTATAAGGTCTGCCTTACGGAATTCAGATGCCGGCTTCATTAGAAATTTAACCAGCTTGTTGGGATTTAACAATAATTTGGAGTTCATGGTTAAGATTTAATTGGTTCGGGGAGCAAAATTAACAAAAATATTAAGAATTACAATCATCAAATTTTTAACATTATTTAACATTTAACAAAGTGTAAACCTTTTCATTTACGGGTGTAAAGATAAAAGTGTGCAGAAATGGGGTTGGAGGTCGCTGTTGCATAAAAATTTAAATATACTCACTTTACACTCTGTTTGTGCAAAAAATTTTAATAAAAATTACAAAATTTTCAATTTTTTCTCGCCTAAAAATCTTTTCTAAATTTGTGGCACAATTACTAACAACCTAACCCAAAATTATTATGAAAAAACTCCTACTTTCAGCAGCGGCAGCAATGCTTGCGATTTCTGCCAACGCATTAGACACCTCTGAGTATACCAGCACATTTAAAGGTGCCGATGGTTTTGTATATGGTGTCGTCAACGAAGGCTTCGGCACTTGCGAAATAGCTTACCCGGATGCCGGCGGCGATCTTGACGGCTTTGGCAACCTCATCAGCGGAGACCTCCTTGTGCCCGAATACGTAACAGATCCTTCCACAGGCAAGGAATATATGGTTATCGGTATTGGCGTTCAAGCTTTTTATAAGTGTGATGCTCAATACGACAAGTATTGGACTCTCACTCTTCCCAATTCAATTCTTACAATCGACCAATGGGCTTTCGCCGAATGCGAGCTACTCCAAAAAATCAATTTCGGCTCAAACCTCACTTCTATCGGTGAGTATGCTTTTAATAAATGCTATGAGCTTGGCAACTTAAGGTTCCCTGATTCTCTTGAGGAGATAGGTAAATATGCGTTCTACGGTATGAAAGCTATGACCACTGTTGTTATCCCGGAAAGCGTCACTACACTCGGAGACTATTCATTCTGCGGTGATAAAGACGATACCTCTAACCCCTGTTCTATCGAGAGATTCGTGGTTGGTCCGGATGTAGAAAAACTTAATGGCCGCGTCCTCGGTTATAACAACAATCTTAAGGTTCTGGTGCTTAACTTCCCTGTACCGCCCACAAACGAAAGCTCCAATCTCTTCAGCAACACCGATGTAACCATCACCACCATCTATGTACCCGATGAATCGTTAGACCTCTACAAGGCTTGCGATGACTGGAACAACAATTATGCAAAATGGCAGTTCAAGGCTCTCCGTCCGCTGTCTGAACTTGAAGTTGCCCAGCTAACTCTCTCATTCCCTGAAGAAACATATACTGTAGAGGTAGGCGAAGAATTCACTCTTCCCACTCTTGACATCGTTACTGAAGCAAATCCTGAAGAAGCAAGCCTTTACCTCGTTTACACCGTTACCGGCGACGAGGGTATTGCCGAAGTGAGCGAAGATGGCCAGACCGTAACATTCAATACCTCCGTAGCCGGCAGCGTTACAGTTACCGCTTCTCTGGAAGAAAACTACTTCTTCGCCGCAACCCCGGCTGAATTCGTCCTCACCGTGAAGGCTCCCGAAACTCCCGACCAGCCGGGCGAAGAACCTGGTGAAGAACCTGGTGAAGACGACGGCGTAGACGGCGTACTCGCCGACGACGCTCCCGCAGCAGTCTACAACCTTGCAGGTTGCCTCGTAGGCAACTCAACCGAAGGCCTCAACCCCGGTGTTTACGTAGTGCGCCAGGGCAACAAGGCTCTCAAGGTGGAGGTTAAATAACAATAGGTGTAAATTTGAGCGCTTTCATAGCGCCTTGAGACACCTGTAATTTTCAAAAAAAGGGTGTATCAAAAATCGTTTGATACGCCCTTTTTCACTTAAAACAACAAAACACTATAACCATGAAAAAACTATTGATGCTGTTCTCACTCTTGCTGGCATTCGTGGCATCCCCTGCTCAGACCACTGTGAAGGGATTGGTGACGGAGGCTGCAACCGGTGAACCCGTAGTAGGCGCCACTGTGATGGCCAAAGGCACATCAGTGGGCACCATGACCGACCTCGACGGCCGTTATACCATCGACGTGCCGGCCAAATGCAAGAAACTCGTATTCTCTTACATAGGGATGCTCACGGTTGAGATGGATGTAAAGCCGGAAGTCAACGTGGCTTTGGAGGAAAACTCCCAGATGCTCAACGAGGTAATCGTCACCGGTTACGGTGTCACCAAGAAGGCCGCGTTCACAGGCTCTGCCTCAGTGGTAGACGGCGATGTCGTTGACCGCAAGAGCGACATGAACTTCGTAAAATCTCTCGAAGGCCAGGTTACCGGTCTTCAGTACAACACCACCGCGGCCAGCCCCGGTATGTTCGGCGACGTGAGAATACGAGGTATGGGCAGTATCAATGGCAGCAGCCAGCCTTTGTATGTGATCGACGGCGTGCCCGTAAATGCCGAGGTGATCTCAAACAATGCTTCCAACTCGGGGACATATTTCGACCCGATGGCTGCTTACAACCCCAACGACATCGAGAGCGTGACTGTGCTCAAGGACGCAGCGGCCACCGCAATCTACGGCTCACGCGCCTCCAACGGTGTGATCGTGATCACCACCAAGAAAGGCGGCAGAGAGAAATTCTCCGCCACTTTCGAAACCCGCCAGGGCTTCAACGCGGTAGCCAACAACCACATGCAGATGGCCACGGCCCAGCAGACCCTCCCCTTCTTCGCGCAGGGACAGGTGGCGGCTGGTCTTCAGCCCGACGTGGAATCGGCTACTGAATATCTCATCGACTATTTCAAGACGCTCGGATGGGATGGCCGCTCATCTTACAACTGGCCCAAAGCCATCTCGAGAAACGGCTACTACAGCGACTACAACCTCTCGCTAAACGGAACCGTAGGCCAGACCAACTTCTACGGCAACCTCAACTACAACTCCTCCGAAGGCGCCATCATCGCCTCAGACAACGTGCGCTACGGCGGCAGATTGAACCTCGACACCAAATACAGATGGGTGTCGCTCGGTATCAACACCTCTTACTCATACAACGTGTTCCAAGGGTTCAGCCAGAGCACCTCGGGCACATATACCAACCCCGTATACTCCGCCCTCTCGCAGATGAACGTCTTCATGCCGTTCTACACGCCCGACGGAGATTATGCCAACCGCATCGACTATTACAACCCCCTCGCCGTATGGGACAAAGACCTCGGCGACATCAACAAGACACGCACGCAGGTGATCAACCTCAACCCCTGGTTGATGGTCAACTTCCCGCTCGGCATCTGGTTCAAGACCAACTTCGGCGCCAACCTCACCGACGTGAACCAATACAACTTCCACAGCCCCTTCACCCGCAGCGGCAACAGCAGCAACGGTTCGGGCACAATGTTTGACTCCTACCTCTCCCTGCTCACCTGGAACAACACCCTCGGCTGGATCTACTCTTTCGGAGAGAACCACCACATCAACCTCCTGCTCGGTCAGGAACTCCAGATGCGCACGTATGCGTCAAGCGAATTCAAGAAAACCAACTTCCCCTACGCTCTTTCCGGAATGCGCGATATCTCCACGGCCTCTACCGAGGGTGAATCAGACGCCTACCGTTCGGAAACGAGACTCTTCTCCATATTTGCCGACGCCCATTACGATTACGCCAACAAGTATTTCATCTCGGCGTCTTATCGTAGGGACGGCTCGTCAGTATTCGGCGCAGACAGCCGCTGGGCCAACTTCTGGTCGGTGGGCGCCAAGTGGAGACTCTCACAGGAAAAATGGCTTGCCAACAACACCGTGCTGACCAACGCCGACATACGAATCAGCTACGGTACGGTAGGTAACCAGAGCATCGGCCCGTACTCAGCACGCGGCGTTTACTCTCTTGGCTACAACTACAACGGCAGCCCGGGCATGGTGCCCACAAGCCTCTCCAACCCCCATCTCACCTGGGAGACTTCAAAGAAATTCGACGTCGGTTTTGACGTCTCGTTCCTTGGACGCTGGAGCCTGACATTCGACTTCTACAACGAAGACACCTCCAACCTTCTCTATCAGGTGCCCCTCTCGATGACCACCGGTCTCTCCACAGCCTGGGGCAACGTGGGAAGCATGCGCAACCGCGGTATCGAGCTCGGCATCAACGGCATCGTCTTCGCCACCAACGACGTGGTGATCAACGCCTTCGCCAACCTCTCTCACAACAAGAACACCATCCTGGAGCTCAACGAGGAAGGCGGCAAGCTCGAATACAACTATCAGATCGTGCAGGAAGGTTATCCTTACTGGCAATGGTGGATGAAGGAATACGCCGGCGTGAATCCTGAAAACGGCCGCGCCCAGTATTACCTGAATGAGGAAGGCGACGAGCTGACCGAGAATTACGGCGCCGCAGCCAAGCGCTACCTCGGCTCACCGCTGCCGAAAGTATACGGCGCCTTCGGTTTGAGCGCCAACTTCTACGGCGTGGACGCCTCGGTGCAGTTCAACTACCGCGTAGGCGGCAAGGTATACAATTCACTGCCGCGAAGCGCCGGCTTCGGCTACCTCTTCCGCACAGTGCTCCTCGACGTGGTTGAAAATTCCTGGACACCCGAGAATCCCACCGGAACCTACCCGCAGTACGTCTACGGCGACCCGTACACGGAAGTGTCGCAAAGCTACTCCTCGAGATATCTGATGAACGCCAATTTCCTCAGGATAAGCAACATCACCCTGGGTTACACCTTGCCGTTCAACCTCACACAGAAAATCTACCTGCAGAAGGTTCGCTTCTACGTCACCATCGACAATGTGTACACATTTATGTCGAAAAACTTCAAAGGATGGAATCCCGACACCAGAACGGATGGTCTCATCAACTCGCAATATCCCGGCGTACTTACGTTTACGGGAGGTGTACAATTAACCTTCTAACCTGAAAGAGAACATGAAAACAACACGTATATTATCCATATTTACGGCTGCGGTTGCTCTTATCGGACTGACGGGATGCAACGATTTCCTTGATACCAAGCAATATGATGCCATCGATCTCGACAACGGTCTGACGGATGCCAATTCGATAAACTATGCGCTCAACGGCGCGTACTCGCGATTGCTGTATTACGGCGCTGCCGGCAACTACTCCACATTGATAGGCGACTACGCCTCCGACATGGTCTACAACGGCGGCGGTCTCGGATCCCACCTTGCTTCGATCTACCAGTTTACCTACACCGACACAGACCAAGGCTTCAACCTAATCTGGAACTACGGCTACAAGGTGATCGACAACTCAGCCCGCATCATCGAGGCCTGCGACAAGGTGTTGAGCAAAGGGAACCTCACCGAGTCGGAACTCAAGTCAATCAAGATCTACGAGGCCGAAGCCCGGTGTCTCAGGGCGTTCTCGTCGCTCCAGCTCGTCAACGTGTTCGGCCATCAGGTGAAGGTGAACGGTCAGGACTACTCCTCCATGCCGGGAATCGTGGTGATCGAATCGCCCGTAGAGGCTTATGCACACGTGGAGAGAAGCACCGTAGGCCAGACCTACAGCCAGATAACCACCGACCTTGAAAAGGCCATCGCCCTCTTCGAGGAGGCCGACGACAGAGGCTCGATCTACTATTTCACCCTCAAATCGGCTTACGGGCTTATGGCTCGCGTGCAGCTCTACCTTGAAAACTGGCCTCTCGCCGCCGAATATGCGGGGAAAGCGCTGGATAAAGCGGGCATCAAGACCCTGACTTACGACGCCACGGCCTACAAGGCTCTCTACAACGGTGGTCTATCCAACACCGAAAGTATGTTTGCCCTGGCCATCAGCAACATCGACAACAACGGCTCCGATTCATCCGGACACTTCTTCGCCAACTACGGCTACAGCGTCTCGCCTTACCTCTACGGGCTCTATGCCTCCACCGACTGCCGCACTTCCGTGATGGCTTTCAAAAACAACAAGAACTGGTGGGGAATGACCAATCCGTTCAACGGCGGCAAGTTCGGCGATTTCGGCGACGCAACTCCCAATCCGGATTACGCCACCAATTATCTGGTGAACGCCCCCGAGATGTTCCTGATTCAGGCAGAGGCTTACGCCAACATGGACCAGCCCACACAGGCCCAGGAAGCTCTCCTCGTGGTGGCAAAACGCAACAGCGCGATCACTTCCGTGAGCGACCTCCCAGCCACCAAGGCTGCCATTCTCGACTTCCTGCACGAGGAGAGAGCAAGAGAGCTCTTCCAGGAAGGGTTCCGCCTCTGGGACTTGAGGCGCTGGAATCTCCCCGGCAATTTCTTTGCCTACAGGGCTCCGCAGGTGATGTTCCGCCATGAGAACATCAATGTGGCCGACCTCGTGTTCCCCATCCCGGCAAATGAAGTGAACGCCGGCTTCGGTGTCGAGCAGAACGAAGGTTGGGAGAAATTCAAACTTGAACTGTAACACTTAAAAAAGGACTTTAAGAATGCGTATAAAACAGATAATATCTTTTGCTGCGCTGGCGCTGGTGGCGCTCCCCCTCTCGGCACGCCACCTGACGCCCGAGCAGGCGCTGCAACGCGTTTCAGCCGACAATTCTGGCCGTGCCCGCGTGCGCGCACTGAATGCCGACATAAAGCAGGTGAAGAATGTAGTGGCGCAAGACCGCACCGGCGAGGATCCGCTCTACCTCTTCAACGGCAGCGACGGCTTCATGGTGGTTTCGGCTTACGACAATATGCCCGCGCTTCTGGCCTACTCCGACAACGCCCTCGACGAAGGCGACATCGCTCCCGGCCTCTCCTACTGGCTGGATTTCTATGCCGACCAGATTGACTATGCCGTAGCCAACGGTCTGCAGGGAGCCACTCCCCAGGCGTCTTGGCCCGATATCTCTCCCATCGTGAAGGCGAAGTGGAACCAGGGCTCGCCGTACAATCAGGATTGCCCCAAGATCAACAACCGCGCGACACAGACGGGGTGTGTGGCCACGGCCATGGCGCAGATTCTGAACGTGTATAAATATCCCGACAACTGCCAGGGAGGTTCGCTCAAATATACCACAACAACTAATCTTTCGCTCTCGATCAATTTCGACGACGTGGCAATCGACTGGGCCAACATTGTCGACTCTTACGGCAACTCGGCGACTACAGACCAGAAGAACGCCATTGCCAACCTCATGATGGCTTGCGGATACGCCACCCGCATGAACTACAACACCGGCGAGAGCACCACTTCTTACAATTATATCGCTCCCGCATACTGGAAATATTTCGGATATTCCAAGTATGTGCAGACCCTCCTTCGCGACTTTTATTCGCAGGACGCATGGGACGCTCTGATTTATGAGGAGCTGGCAGCAGGGCGTCCCCTGCAGTATGGCGGAAGCACCAAATCAGGCGGTGGCCATAACTTCGTGTGCGACGGCTATCAAAACGGACGTTTCCACATCAACTGGGGCTGGGGCGGCTCAAGCGACGGCTACTTCCTCCTCTCCAATCTCAGCGGCTACAACACCGAGCAGGAGGCCACACGCTACATCGCCCTTCCCGATACTGAGTTCCCGGCCTCGGCATCCCCATATCTATTCTATGTAATCAAGAATTTCAGCACTATGGGCCTCGGTGCCGACCCGACCGAAACCGATATCGAAACCGTAGATCTTGGCCAGTACATCTCCATCTTCGCGAACTCCATCTACGGGGCCAAGTATATGGGCGGCTCCACCGTGAAAGGACAGGTCGGTATTCGCTTGACCAGCAAGAAGGGCGAGACCATCGAGCTTTACAGCAACGTGGCCTCCACCTCCTCTCCCGCCAGCCTTTACCGCGAAAAAGTTACTCTCCCCAAGGATCTCCCCAACGGTGTCTACACCGTCGAGCCCATCTACAAAAGCGAAGAAGACGGCCTCTATGGCGAGTTTGTCTACAACGAAGGCGCCATCACTATGCTCAACATGAAAGTGTCGGGCGGGAAGGCTATGCTTTCCGTAGGTGAATTCGAGGAAGACGAAGACAATGGCGATGACAACGGTGACGACAACGGTGACGACAATGGCGATGACAACGGCGACGACAACGGCGACGACAATGGCGACGACAACGGCGACGACAATGGCGACGACAACGGCGACGACAACGGCGTGGATCTCATCTCCGAGCAGTCTAACGCGCTCGTAAGCATCTACACCGTTGACGGCAGGCTCGTTTGCAAAGGAAGGGTGGCTGATCTTCTCGAAGACAACCAAACTCTCGTATTGCCCGGTCTTTACATTCTGCTTGAACAGAATGCCAACGGACAATCCTCTTCAAGAAAAATTCTCATAAAATGATCTGGAATAAAGTTAAATTTCTGAGTAACAGGATGCTGGTGATCAGTATCCTGTTACTGCCCCTTTCAGTTCAGGGAAAGATATACGTTGACGGTCATCAGGCCGGCAGCCAGTATCTTGCCTATCCCGTCAACGACTCCAACGCGCCTCAGCTCTCGGCCGCTCCGGCCGGGTATGTGCCTTTCCATATCGAGCACTACGGCAGGCACGGAAGCCGCTGGAGACTCAAGATGAAAGATTACACAGAGCCGGTGGAACTGCTGCAGAAGGCGCAGAAAGACGGGAAGCTCACTCCTCGCGGCGAAACCCTGCTTGAACAGCTTACCATAATCGCAGACGACGCCAACAACCGCACAGGCGAGCTCACCCCGCTGGGACACCGCCAGCACAGGGAGATAGCAGCCCGCATGGCCCGCAACTTCCCCGAAATTTTCAACAACTCAACCCTTCTCGATGCCAAATCTACCGTCGTGATCAGGTGTATCCTCTCGATGGCCAACGAGATGGCGGAGTTTCAGAAACTCTTCCCGGGGATGAAGATAAACATGGACGCCTCCTATACCACGCAAAAGACGCTGGCCTACAACAGCACCGACACCGTGGCCAAAAAGATAAGCCGCGGAGCGAAGCATCACGTGGAGGATTACGCCGCATCGCTGCCGAAACCGGAGGCTTTCTTTGAAAAACTGTTTACCGACCGGCAATATGTGGCCGACAGCATTGGCGAACAGAAGATTTTCGACGCCATCTTCGATGTGGCAGTCAATATGCAGAGCCACGACGATTACCCCGAGATTTTCGACGTTTTCACCGCCGAAGAGCTCAACAACGAGTGGCTTGCGAGAAATGCCGACTGGTATATCTCCGCCGGCAACACTCCGCTTACCAACAACCGTGTGCCCTACAATCAGAGGGTGCTTCTGAAGAACATCATCGAGTCGGCCGACACCGCGATGAATTCGCCTCATATCAGCGCGAACCTGAGATTCGGCCATGAGTCGATTCTCCTCCCCCTCTCCGTACTGATGGAGCTCGGCAACAGCGCCTATGAGACCACCGATCTCACCACCCTTGCCGACAACTGGCGCAATTACGAGATCTTCCCGATGGGGAGCAACATCCAGATGATTTTCTATCGTCCTAAAAAAGCTAAAAAGCTCAGCGAAGACGACGTATTGGTAAAGGTATTGCTCAATGAAGCCGAGGTTTCGCTCCCGGGAGAACCGACCGTAGGAAATTATTACAGCTGGAAAAATCTTAAGGAATATTATCTGAATAAATTAGACGATTTCTCTGTGAAATTTGCAGAATAAAACGTCCCAAGACTCATTATATTACAGGTTTACTTATGAAAAAAGAGGTTATAGACATCGACAGTTACATACTGAAGAAACTGTCGCAAAATGCACGGATTCCGACCACAGAGATTGCAAAGGAATGTGGCATCAGCCGTGCAGCCATGCACCAACACATCAAGAGGCTGAGAGATACTGGAATCTTGAAGAATCCTCAATACAACATCGACCCGTTTGACGTTGGGTATACGAGCTGCGCCTACATCGGGGTGAGGATTGAGAGCGGTGCGCTTTTCAACAATATCTCGGAGGAGCTGAAAAAGTTTCCGGAGATCGTTGAGTGCAATTACGCCACGGGGCCCTATTCCATCGTATTGAAAGTTTACACCCGCACGCGCCACCGCCTGATGGTTATCATCAACGAGGTGGTCAACAATATCGACGGCGTGGTGGGCACCGACACGATGATCGTGCTCGACCAGAGCATCAACCGCAGCGTGGAACTTTAATACGGCTCCTCACTATACTGAAGAAAGGTTTTTTAATATAACATCTGAGAAAAGTTTCTTCATTCTACCATATAATAAATAGTTTACCTTGGGATAATTAAGAAAGATCAGAGCAATTCATTCTAAACCAACAAAAAGTTAATAAGAAAATTATCCCGATTCTTTCAAACGGCATCCCGCAGCCAGGCCCACCCCTGCTAGCGGGATGAATTTTAAATGGCCTTCACTGGAACATAGGGGGCGCGTAGCATTCCTGACACCCTGCTGGGGGTAAAACAAATCCCGGGCGCTGGATTGGCACCCGGGATTCCTTATTTTCAGGCTGATAAGAATGGTCTTATCAAGCTTCTTTTGGCAATGTTATCTGTCGGAGGTTTCGGCTTCCGTTCGGTCTATAGCGTTGTTGTAGTTGAGCTCGACAGTCGGGATTCTCCAGCGCCAGCCACGGTTGTAGCTTGCGGGATAATCGATGGCAACGCGAAGCGGCCAGTTACCTGAATTGTTGTCGTTTCTTACCCATGCGTTACGCTTGATGGGCTCGTTCCAACGCTTGAGGTCGAACCATGAGAAACCTTCGCCCCAGAGCTCCATACGCTTGCTGAGCTTGATTTGCTTGAGGATCTCATCGCCTACGAACTCTTCATCGTAGTTTCTGATGCGCTGTTCGTTGAGTTCGGTAAGGAGTTCGTTGGCTAACGTCGGGTTGTTGTCCATATAGGCAGCCTCAGCTTCGATCAGATACATCTCCGCACCTCTCATGTAGGGGAAGGAAGATGCGCTGTAGTTGTCTGTACCCCAGAACTTGAACTGAGCTCCGAAGATAGCGACACAAGTGGTGTAGACACCTGATTCGGTGTAGGGATAACCTGTGTAAGTGTACGGGGGAGCCCATGTGGGGTTTACAGACTGGAGACGGATGCCGCAATATCTTACGAAGTCTCTGTGGAGAGAGCCCTGTGTGGGGTTGATGTTCATGTTGTCACTGTTGCATTCGTTGCCCCAGAAACGGCTGCGGATATCCGAGCTTACGTTGCGCGGTGAATAGAAGAGCACCGCACGCTGGTCGAGGTTGATGGCTTGCTTAATGAGGTCGTTGCTTATACCGCCGGCACCGATAGTACCCCATGCGCAGGGATAAGCGCCGTTGCAGGCATAAGTTGCGCCGAACGAGTAGTAGTAAAGACCTTGCGAAGCGCCGTCGCTGGCCCACATCCATTCGCCGTTGGGCTCTGCAAAGCCTGCCTGGTATTCTGCCATCGACATCAGCGGGAAGTTGGCTCTGGCTGCGCGCGCCATTTCCATTGCGGTTTTCCAGTCCTGGTTGATCATGGCCACGCGTGCAAGCAGACCCTGAGCTACGGGGAGGTTGGGCTCCCAGATGTAGGTGCGGTCCATGCCGGCTTCATTGTAGAGAGCGATAGCTTGCTCAAGGTCGGCATAAATCTGCCGTACGAGAACGTCCCATTTTGCCAACGGTTTGGTGAGATCGCCCTGAGGTGACTCATATTCCAGGCGGAGGGGCACTGTGTTCTGGTATTGACCTTTCTCATTGTCCCACATATCTTCATAGCGGGAGCAATAGATTTGGAGCAGTCTGGTGTAAGAGTGGGCTCTGAGGGTGAGGGCCTGGGCATAGCGGAAAGCATAGGTGCCTTCTACGTCGGGCACCGGGTTGCCGTTGTATTCGGCGTCGGTGAGCACCTCGCCGGCCTCGTTTGTTTTCTTCGGAGCGAAGCTGATTATGTTGTTGGCCTGAGAGATAAGACCATAGTAGTAACCCCAGGCGTAAGATGAACCTGCGGAGGTGGTGCGGTCCATGCTCTGCCAGAGCATCAGGTTGTCGTCGTCAAACCAGAAGGCCGACACGTAGTCCTGACCCACGACGTCGCCGTAGTAAAGGGCTACAAACGGTTCGCCGTTAAACCATGATGATGAAGTGCTCAGAGAGGAATACTGCTTGTACATCGACTGGCAGATGCCGTAGATGGCAAGGGTGGCACCCTCCTCGTTGTCTACGATCACTTCTTCGTAGTCCAGAGTTCCTTCAGGCTTGAGTTCGAGGTAATATTCCGAACACGACGTTGCGCCAAAAGCAAGAAGAATTCCGGCTGTTATGCTTAATATCTTGTTTAATTTCATATCTTTCTTGATGTTTGAGAGATTAGAACTTCACATTGAGCTGGAATGTAAACACTCTGCTCGGCACATAGTATTGAGCCTGGCCGCCGGTCCAGCCGTAAGTCGGGTTCATACCTTTTCTCTTGGTTACGAGGAACAAGTCGTCGCAGGTGAAGCCCACGTTGATGCCCTGCAGCTTGATCGCTTCCATCCACTTCTGCGGCAGATCGTAAGAGATGTTGATGTTCTTGAGGCAGAGATAGCTGCTGCTGATCAGGTAGCGTGAAGATGAAGCGTAGTTGTCGCTGTATCTGATTGAGTTGAGCTGCGGGATTCCGTTGGGATCGATGTAGTTGTTCTGAGGCGTTACGCCTTCGGGAGCGTGAGTCCAGCTCTTCAGCACGTCTTTGTGCACAGCTGCCGGAGCCGAGTTGCCAATCACCATGAGTTGCTGGTAGTTGGAGTCGTAGGTCTTGCCGCCGAGGCTGTAAGTGAAGAGGAGACCGAAGTTGATACCCTTCCATGAGAGGCTGGTGCCGAATGAACCGTAAACGAACGGGAGAGCCGAACCGTGGTTCTGCGACGATGCCCAGGAAGCGTTTGAAGTGTAATACTTGCCGTCTTTCTCAATGAATACGGAGTTGCCGTTTTCGGCGTCGGTCTGAGCACCCTGAACGTAGTTCCAGAAGAGAGCGTCGTTATATACGGTGCGGCCGTTTTCGCCTACTTCGCTGTTGAATTCCCAGCCTTCGGGGCTGATTTCATACATCGACTGACCTGTAGCCTGTTCTACACCGGCGAAGGTTCTGTCCCACTTCTGATAGAGGCTCTTCCCGATATAGAGGTACTGCGAGGGAAGGTCTTTCCCGCCGGGGAGCTTCTTGATGGTGTTCTTGATGAAGGTGGCGTCAGCCTTGAAGTTCCAGTAGAATTCCGGATTGCGGATGATGTCTACGCCAAGCTGGATTTCCCAACCTGCGTTCTCCATCTCGCCCACGTTCTGCCAGATAGCGGCGTTGGTGCCGTTGTAGCTCATACCGTAAGACGACGGGAGCACCATCTGGAAGAGAAGGTCGGCGTTGCGCTTGTTGAAGTAGCCCACCGTGAAGTTGAAGCGGTCGTTGAAGAGCGATCCTTCCACGGCGATGTCGAAAGTCTTGGTGGATTCCCAGCGGAGGTTGTTCACACCCAGCTGGTAGGGATAGATGGTGGGCACACCTGCGAGGGTGTTCCAGTCGTAGAGGTTGTAAGCCGAATAAGTCGGGGCCGAGGCGTCGTTACCTACCGCACCGTAAGCGGCACGCAGTTTCAGGTAGTTCACCCAGTTTACGTCTTGCATAAACTTCTCGCGGGAAATCACCCACGAACCACCGATGCTCCAGAATGTACCCCAGCGGTTCTTCTTGTCGAATTTCGAGGAACCGTCACGGCGCACCGAAACTTCACCGAAGTATTGCTGGTTGTAGTCGTATCTCACGCGGCCCAGATAAGATTCCGAGCGCATGCGGCCTGAGCTTTCGAGAGCGTATTCAGTGTTGCGGAAGTTGTCGAGCATATAGACGTCTTCGAGCATCTGGTCGGTCTTCGACACCATGTACTGCTTCGAGTAGAGCTCGTAGTTCTCATGGTCGAGGAGCACGTCGATGTGGTTCACACCGTAATCGTGGGTCCAGGTCAGGGTCTCCATGATGGTGTGGCTTCTCACGTCGTTCATGCTGGTGGAGATCATACCGGAGAAGCGCTGCGAGCCTACTACGTTGTTGAGATACTGCACGTAGTTGTATTTGCTGCGTACGATCTGGCCTCTCACGGTGAATTCAAATCCGTAAGGTATCACGGCGGTGGCGTAAGCCATACCGTCAACTGCCGTACGGTTGAAGTCGTTCTTGTTTAGCCTCATTTCCCAAGCTACGTTCGTGCCCTGAAGATAGCTGCCGGCGGTGTTCCATACGGGATAGCCTTCGGCGTCGCGTACGAGAGAGCCGTCTTCGTTGTGCTCGTAGTAAGGATAAATAGGAGCGATATACATCGCCAGGAACGGGTTGTTGATACCGCCGAGCTGGCTTTCGTCAACGTTACCGAGCTCCGATTGCTGCTGGCTGGCGTTGAGGTTCATACCGAACTTCAGGTAGCTCACCGGGTTGAAGTTGGCGTTTACACGGCCGTTGAAACGTTCGAAGTCTGTGCCGAGCATATAGCCGTTCTCCTTCATGTAGCTCACTGAGGCGAACACATTGAATTTGTCGGTTGCGCCGGTGGCGTTGATGTTGTATTCCGAGCGGTAGCCGTTTCTCGAGAGCGGTTTCCACCAGTCGAGGTCGGTGTAACCCGGGAGGGGATTGCCGCCTACAAACTTACCGTTCTGGTCGAAGAGCTTGTTGTTGGGCACTCCGTAGATGTTGAGGTAAGCGTAGTTGGTGATGAAGTTTTCGTTCGAGCCGGGAGCGCCCACGTAAGCTGTGAGAGCGTCGTTATAGGCAGCTTCGGCATCCATGCCGCCGCGGAAGTTGGTCCAGGTGCGGCCGTTTACCTGGGCGTCGAATGCAGCCTGCATCCACTCGTTGGCATCGAGACGGTCGTAGAACGGAAGACCGCGGGTGTAGGCACCCTGGCGCATCGAGAAGGTAACGTCGATTTTACCTACCTTCTTTGCGCGCTTCGTGGTGATGAGAACCACACCGTTGGCACCGCGGTTACCATAGAGGGCGCAGGAAGCGGCATCCTTGAGCACCGACATCGACTCGATATCGTTCGGGCTCAAGTCGCTGAGGCTACCCTCGTAAGGGATACCGTCTACTACATAGAGCGGGGAGTTGTCGCCGTTGATGGAGTTGAAACCGCGGATACGGATCGAAGGAGCCGAACCCGGAGTTCCCGTTGAACCGTTCACCTGCACACCGGGGGCGTTACCTTCGAGGGCCTGCGTTACGGTGGTTACGGGGCGGTCTTCAATCTCCTTTGCACCTACTACAGCCACAGAACCCGTGAGAGATTCCTTGGTAGCCGTACCGTAGGCCACAACCACTACGTCGTCAAGAGCAGTGGCACTCGAAGAGAGATAATAGGTGGCGTCGTCTGAGAGTGTCACCTCTTTTGTAGTGTAACCTACATACGAAATCTTCGCTTTGGTGACATTGGCAGGAACGGTGATGGTGAAATGGCCGTCGAAATCGGCTGCCGCACCCGTACCGCCTCCTATCGGCATAATCGTTGCGCCGATAAGGGGTTCATTGTCTGCCTGGTCTAAGATTGTGCCGTGATAGGTGCGCGATTGGGCAATCGCAGCCAATGAGCACACCATCATCGTCATGATGACTAAGATCAGTTTTTTCATTCTAAAGGGTTTTATCTATTGTTGTTATTGTCGTTTTTCATGGTTTCTCTCCCTTTTTGTTTCTCCAATTTCAGGGTTTAAGGTCAGCTTCGGAAGAGAATTTTTATGCTCTCTATCGAGTCAGAGAATACGCAAATTTATATTTTTTTTACAAAACTATCAAATTTTCTTAAAATTTTTTGCAATTTACTTTCCCGATTTCTCTCTTATCTTCCGCTCAAATACACCGCCACAGGCTCTCCGTTGAGGCCCATGTATCTGAAATCAGGATTGTTGGCGACAAAAGAGCGAATCTGCTTCACGGCTTCGGGCCGCGTCTCAGCTCCGGAGGCTATCACGTAGAAATACCCCTTCCCGTCGGTGGCCACGTAAGCGCCCGGGTATCTCTCGGCCAGGTCGGCCACGGTGCTGTTGGCGTTGGTCTGCATCTTATACTTCGACACCACGATGCCTATGCGCTTTGTGGTCACTCCCGAATATTTGTCGGTGGGGTTCACGAGCTCCGTGCTCACATAGATGGTGTCGCCTTCCACCACATCGCGGCGGATGCTGTTGTTCATATTCTCGAGAGTGCGGCCGTCATATCCGGTCTTCTCCTCTTCTGCTTTGCGCTGAGAGGCCTGGTAAGCCTTGTCGTAAGCCAGGGCATAATTCTTCTCGGTCGGTTTGCAGGCGCCGGCAACCAACAAGAGGATTCCCGCCGCGGCCATTATTCCAAAATGTTTCATTTCTCTTATATGAGGTCTATATTTTTCTCCTTCTGTGCGCGAGTTTGAATTATTCGGCAGATTGATTTTTCTCTGCGTGTCTGGGGTTGATTTTCCCTTCTATCACCAACACTATCTCTCCTTTGGCCGGATGTTCCGCGAAATGGGCGGCCAGCTCGCCGAGAGTGCCTTTATGTATCGTCTCGTGGAGCTTCGATATCTCGCGGGCAACAGCCGCCTGACGGTCCGAGCCGAAAGCCTCGCTCAGCTGCGCCAAGGTGCGCGCCACCCTCTTGGGCGACTCATAAATCACCACAGTGCGGGGTTCTTCGGCCAGCAGGGCAAGACGTGTGGCCCTCCCCTTCTTCGGCGGAAGAAATCCTTCAAACACGAATCGGTCGCAGGGCAGCCCTGATGCCACAAGGGCCGGGACAAACGCCGTGGCGCCCGGGAGGCATTCCACCTCTACCCCCTCGCGGCGGCACTCGCGGCTGAGCAGAAATCCGGGGTCGGAGATCCCGGGAGTGCCCGCGTCGGATATCAGCGCTATCTCGCGCCCCTCCTTAAGCTCTTTCACGATGGCGGCCACGCGCTCATGCTCGTTGTGAAGATGAAAACTTTTCAGCGGAGTGTGGATATCGAAATGCCGAAGGAGCACCGACGAAGTGCGCGTGTCTTCCGACAGAATCAAGTCAACCTCTCGCAACACCTTGATACCCCGGAGCGTCATGTCGTCGAGATTTCCTATCGGAGTGGGTACTATATGGAGCATATATTGTTTGTTTTCAACGTTTTAATCCTGTAATCAAAAAAATCTTTTTCCGGAGGCTGCACATTACTTTATAAAGAAAACGAGCGACCAGAAAATGATTCCGAGAGAGATGGTAAACCCGAGCCACATCTTGGCCAGGCGTGCATATTCATGCGATTTGCGGCGAAGTTCCTCCTGCGTCTTATGATCGGGCTCCATGCACGAGTTTTGCCACGCCTTCTGCGACTTGGCGGTGAACACCACCGACACAACCCCCGTGGGAGGGAAACAGAGGATGAGCGTGAGCACAGAGAGCGTCATCGACAGCTGGGGAGGCATGTTCACGTCGGGCTCCATCGTGTTATCCTCGCGGATGGGGAAGCCGAACGCCCGCTTCTCTTCCTGCGGAGCCTCCTGAGCCGTACCGCTACCTCTCACCTCGGTTACTTCCGGAGTCTCTATCTCGATGTGGCGGCGCGCCTTGTCGGCGAGATGGCCCGTCATAGCGGCGCGGATCTCAGCCACGTCTTCAGCCTTCTGCCAGTCTTGCATCCCCTTGCACCATACGTATGTGCCCGGGCGGATTCCCGAGGCAACGAGCCGATCCACCGGCACCGGGCCCTTCTGCTCACCGTTATGTTGATAGTAGTAAAGTGTTTCCATACTTTTTATCCCGTTTGACGGTCTTCAGTCTACAAATTTACAATAATTTTTAGATATTTTGCAATCTCCGCCGCGGAAGAAGGTCCGAAATATACCAATCAACCCGCACCGTTCGTTATAAAGGTATGATCAAAAAGCTCCTGAAAGCATTCAAAACCATCCGGGTAAAGAAGGCCCAACCGCTTCATATCGAGTTTAATCTGACCGACGCCTGCAATCTCAACTGCAAGTGTTGCTCCCATTATTCCCCTATCGCCCCCCGTGAGTTTGAACCGCTCGACGAGCTTGAATTTTCGATGAAGAAGATCTCTTCGGCGCGAAACGTAGACCTCATCAAGGGCGTCTATTTGATTGGCGGCGAAACGCTCCTCTTCCCGCAGCTGAAAGAAGCCATCCTTATGGCGAAGAAATATTTCCCGAAAGCGAAGTTGAGCATCTTCACCAACGGGCTGCTCCTTCCCCGTATGGACGACGATTTTTGGGAGATTTGCAAAAGCAACGATGTTGAGATCGCGCTCACACGCTACCCCGTGAAATTTGACTATGACAAGGCTGAGGCCCTCTGCCGCGACAAGGGCGTGACCCTCACCGTTTTCGACGACCGAAACAACGACGATTCCTTCTTCAGATTCCCCCTCGACCCGGAGAAGAAGCAGAACGGGCGCATCAGCCACTTCAAATGCATCTCATACGGGTGTATCACCGTAGACCACGGCAAGATTTTCCCCTGCTCGCAGGCTGCCTGCGTGGGGCACCTCAACCGCACTTTCGGCTCC
This sequence comes from Muribaculaceae bacterium, assembly GCA_022509145.1. GTDB lineage: Bacteria > Bacteroidota > Bacteroidia > Bacteroidales > Muribaculaceae > Lepagella. The sequence goes on from JAFLTX010000006.1 coordinate 19,986, forward strand.
GATTTCAAGTGGGAGCCAGGCGATTATATCGAAGTGGATAAGTTGGAGGACGTGAAGCAGATAGAGAAACTCCGCTCCCAGCCGGTGCCCTTCTGCAACTACTGCGCGCCGAAGGAGACGATACGCCACGGTCTTTCCCGCCGCGAACCCTCCGAATGGATCCTGGAGCGGTGACGGAAATCTGACGTAGACTTTCTCAGCCTACCTTGACCACCTTTTTCTTGGGCACATACCAGATATACCCTTCTACGGATCTGAAGCGACCCGTGGCCAACAAGCGGCTCATATATCCGGCCACCTGCTCATAGTTCAAGGGATCCTCGCGTCCGAACTTATAATCTATCACCACGGCCGTTCCATCCGGGCGAATCACCACCCTGTCGGGCCTCCTCACCTCATCTCCCTTGTAGAGCAAAGCCCTTTCGTTGAGGACCTTGACATCCGGACCAAACCAGCCGCGATGCTCCTCCTTCTGCATCGCTTCCAGCAGCTCGGCCTTCCACTGGGCGGCCTCCTCGTCGGAGACGTATCCCTGCACCTTCATCATCAGCAGCCCGCGGTCGATGTCGTCAGGGGTCTGCGCCATCTGCAGGATGTTGTGTTTCAGCGTTCCCTCCGCGCGCGGGTCGTTGTCCTCGAGGCCGTCGGTCTTATCCTTGTTCCGGCGCGCAGGATTGTCTTCCCTGAATCGGAGCAGACGCCGGTCGGAGGCCACGATATAGTTCTTCAGCTCCCCCTGCTCGCGTGGCTCCTCGTCCCGCGCCGCCAATATCTGAGCGTGAGTAAGCGGATCACCGTATTCGTATTCCACCGAGTCGGCCGGCATCCCTTCCGGACTCACGTTCACCCTCACTTCTTCCGAGGCGCCGTTCGCCGTAAGGATCTCCTTCTCCTCAAGGAGCAGGTCCACTGCCGATGCTGCGGTGGCCACCGTGCTGCTCTTTATAGGCAAGTAAGCGTAAAGTTCGTTTTTCGCGCGGGTGAACCCTACATATAGCTTGTTGAGCTCGTCGAGAGCCACCTCTTCGCAATAATTATCCCATATCTGCGCATAGGCCGTCTTCGCCAGGCTCGCCTTCGTCTCGATCGGGAGGAAAGGCGGCAACAAGTTCCTTTTCTTGATGCAAGCGGCAGGATCCAACCATTTCCATTCCGTCTGATTTTTGCTCGGCTTGAAACCGATGTCGTTCACCGGAATGATCACCACTCCATATTCCAGCCCCTTGGAGCCGTGGATCGTATGTATCCTCACCCCTTCGGAGTCTTCCGGGGTGTTGATTCTCAGCTTCGAGGCCTTCCTTTTCCACCATTTCAGGAAACTGCCGATGTCGCTGGTATGGTTTGAGCTGTAGTCGAGCACCGCATCCTGGAAAGCGGCCAGAAAAGGAGCGTCGGCATCGCGCCGCTTAGGAGGCAGGAACTTGTCGATGATGGCCTCGGTGAGCGACGGTAGCGCCATAGACTGAAGCGAGTGCATCAGCTTCCGAAGCTCCTCGCCGTCAATAGGCTGGTCGTAAGCCTTCCGCTTCCTCCGGGCCTCTTCCTCAAGCTGCTTCAAAAGCGCCTGCTCTTCGGTCAGCTCCTTTTTGCTTCCCCGGGGCTCCTCTTCTTCTTCTACAAACCCTCTCACGGCTGTCTCCAAGGCGTTAATAATGAGCTTCACCGACAACGCCGAAGACACCAGAAGATTCTCCTCACTGATTATAGTAATCTTGTTGTCGGGGTCGGCTATGTTATGCTCGGTAAGCACCCTCACGGCCACTTTCCCCTGGTCGCGGGTGCGCACCAACACGCCTATCTCCCGGAAACTGTAACCTCTCTTCTTGAGACGCATGATCAGCTCCGGAAGCTGCTGAAATCCCGGCTCGGCCGCCGACGCATAACCCGCCTTGAAATAATTCTTCCTATCTTCATCGCCCAGATTCGGATATGTCTTGATATTGACGTATCCTATGTTATTATCACGTTTCTTCTTGGGGATGTTCTGCTCGCACCCGTCGTAAATCTTCTTGATGGTGTCGCTGAAAATCGGCACATTGTCCTCCGTCAGGTCTGTGATACGCGAGAAGATGAAGTTGTTGAATTTTATGATGCGGGGCGAGCTGCGGTAATTGGTGTTTTCGCGGGCCCAGTCTTTCGGTTCGTCGTCAGAGGTATAGGGCACCACCTTGTCAAACTCCTTCTCCACCACCTCGGTGATCAGCTTGTAATCGGCGTTGCGAAAGCGGTAGATGCTCTGCTTGGCGTCGCCGATTATCAGGTTGTCTTCGCCGCGGCTGTGGCTCTCGGCAAGGAGGGGCCGAAGGTTGTCCCACTGCATGTGCGACGTGTCTTGAAATTCATCAATCAGGTAATGGTTGAGACGGCTGCCCATCCTTTCGTAAATGAAAGGGGTATCGTCTTTTCCGATGATGCGCGAGAGTATCCGGGCAGTGTCGCTTATCTCGAGGGTGTTGGTGTCTTCGAGGAATTCCCGTTTCTTCCGGGCTATCTCGAGCACCACCATAAGCTGGGGCAGAAGGTCTCTGAAGGCGCGCCACGTGTTGAGCTGCCAGATATTGCGCTCCACCTCCTCGGCATACTCGTTGTTGGCATCGAGCCACGCCGCATAAGCGCTGTCGAGATTGTTGAGCAGAGAATCGTTCAGGTCGGAGCGCGTCGCCTTGAGGGCATTAAACTTTTTCTTCCCTTTGGCCGACAGCGAGAACCCGAGATCTCTTTTGTCGGGCCCCGCAACGACATTTACTCCTTTATCCAATATCTTCTCGTCGAACGCCTCAAGCGATTTTTTCACCCTCCCCGCGGTGCGGTTGTAAAGATCCTCCAAATCCAACCCGAGCGCTTCAAGCTCCTGCGCCACTTCCCTGGCGGCTTCGGCTCTCTTGGCGTGCAGCTTAAGCCAAGGCTCGAGGTTGGCCTCGTCAACTTCTTTCACCACGTCGATAAAGCTCCCCTTCAGATTGTCGAAATAATCGAAAATGCTCTCTCTTATCTTTTGAAAATCTTCTTTCTCAAGCTTTTGGGCCTGACTGATGAGCTGTGCGTAGAGGGTGTCGCTGCTCTCTTTTTTGGCGAATACGTTCCATTTGTTACCTGTCCCCAGGTCGTGCATCATCTTGTTGAGCCAGTAAAGGGTCTCTCTGTTTCCACGGTCTTCTCCCTCCTCGGCGGCGGTCGATATGGAATCCAGAGCCGCGTCGAAACCTACGGCCGACACATAATCGCCGTCGATCTCCATATTGAAATTCTCGTCGATGCTCGCCTCGTAGGCAAAGGTGTGGAGGATGCTTTGGAAGAAAGCGTCGATTGTCTGCACCTTGAAATCGGAAAACTTCAGCAGCAGAATCCTCAGGGCGGCGCGGGCCCTGTCGGCAAGTTCCTGCACTCCGCAATGAAACTCCTTGAGAAAATCCTCGAGATAGTCGATGTCTTCGTAATCAGCCGGGTCTGCCTCGTCGGCTTTGGCCAGCGCGGCAAGCTTCTCGAGGATTCGGATCTTCATTTCGGCCGTGGCCTTGACGGTGAAGGTCACCGCCATTATCTCCGAAGGTACGTTTTTCAATCCATTCATACTGCGAAGGCGCCGGGGTTTCCCTTCTTCCTTCAGCGTGAGCAGATGTCTGATATATGTCTTGGCCAGTTCGAAGGTCTTCCCCGACCCGGCCGACGCTCTCTTAAGATGAAGCATTCTTTCTCCTTTATTTGATTTCCGTTATCCATTGGAAGGCGCCACTGCGCTCACACCGGCGAGCCGTCAGCCTCCCACTTTCTTGGTTTTGAATCCCGCGGCCTGCAGAAGCTCGGCGGCCTTGTCGCGCCAGTCGCCCTGAAGCAGTATCTCTCCGTCGCGGGAGGACCCGCCGGTGCCTATCTTCCGCTTCAGCATCGACGCTATCTCATCCACCTCCTCGTCGGGAATCTCGAACCCCTCGACGATGGTGGCCACCTTACCTTTGCGCCCTTTCCGGTCGAGAATCAATCTCAACGGCTCGGTCTGCCCGGCAGGCTTCTCCTGTGGTGCCGATGGTGCCTCGGGCTCTTCTTCGGCCGCCTCGGGAACGTTAAGGGCGGCAAGCTTATCTTTCCAATCTTCCATTTTCATTTCACAAATTTAATTCTTTTTTTTAATTCTAAGGTGTACCCGACCAAGTTTCGGCATACTATTTGAATAATTTTTACTAATTTTGCAACCGAATATAGAAAAGGATAAAATATAGTAATTTAGATGAAAGCAATCAAAAAGACCATCACGCTTCCCGACGGCAGAGAGATCACCATCGAGACCGGGAAGCTGGCCAAGCAGGCTGATGGCGCAGTAGAAGTAAGAATGGGCAACACCATGTTGCTCGCCACAGTGTGTAGCGCGGAAGACGCCAACGAAGGCGTAGACTTCATGCCCCTCACTGTAGAATACCGGGAAAAATACGCCTCCATTGGCCGTTATCCCGGCGGTTTTTTGAAGAGAGAAGGCCGCCCCAGCGACTATGAGATTCTAACGTCTCGCCTCGTCGACCGCGTGTTGCGTCCCCTCTTCCCCGACAATTATCACGCTGAAACTTTCGTAAACGTAGTGATGTTCTCTGCAGATGAGAACGACGCTCCCGACGCCCTCGCCGGCCTCGCGGCTTCTGCCGCCCTCGCCGTGAGCGACGTCCCCTTCAACGGCCCCATCTCAGAAGTGAGAGTGGCTCGCGTTGACGGTGAATGGGTGATCAACCCCACTTTCGAGCAGATCGAGAAAGCCGACATCGAACTCATGGTTGGCGCCACTGCCGACAACATCATGATGGTGGAAGGCGAGATGAACGAAGTGCAGGAAGCCGAACTCCTCGAAGCCCTCAAGGTGGCCCACGAAGAGATCAAGAAGCACTGCCAGGTGCAGCTCGAGCTCATGAAGGAAGCCGGAAAGGAAACAAAGCGTGAATACGACCACGAAATCAACGACGACGCCCTTCGCGAAGACGTGCGCGAAAAGTGCTACGACAAGGTGTATGAGATAGCAAAGGCCGGAAACGCCGACAAACACTGGCGCAACGACTCCTTCAAGGCTATCCGCGACGAATATATCGAATCTCTCCCCGAAATGACCGAGGAGCAGCTCGAAAAATATACCCCCGAGCAGAGAGTGGCAATGGTGAAACGCTACTACCACGACGTGGAGAAGGAAGCCATGCGCCGCTGTGTGCTCGACGAAGGTATCCGCCTCGACGGCCGCAAGACCACGGAGATCCGCCCCATCTGGTGCGAGACCGACTATGTGCCCGGCCCTCACGGATCGGCTGTCTTCACCCGCGGTGAAACACAGGCTCTCGTTACGGCCACCCTCGGCACCACGCTCGACGAAAAGATCATCGACGACGTGCTCAACCAGGGTAAGGAGCGCTTCCTGCTCCACTACAACTTCCCGCCCTTCTCCACCGGCGAAGCGCGCCCGCAGCGCGGTGTTGGCCGTCGTGAGATCGGTCACGGAAATCTCGCCCACCGCGCCCTGAAGCGCATGTTCCCCGATGATTTCCCCTACACCTGCCGCATCGTGAGCGACATTCTGGAATCCAACGGTTCTTCATCCATGGCCACTGTCTGCGGCGGCACACTCGCCCTGCTCGACGCCGGCGTGAAGATGAAGCGCCCCGTGGCCGGCGTGGCTATGGGTCTGATTTCAGATGCCGGCAACGTGAAATATGCCGTTCTCTCCGACATCCTCGGCGACGAAGACCACCTCGGCGACATGGACTTCAAGGTGACAGGTACCGAGAAAGGTATCACCGCCACCCAGATGGACATCAAGTGTGACGGCCTCAGCTACGAAGTGCTCGCCAAGGCTCTCGAACAGGCCCGCCAGGGCAGGATGCACATCCTCGGCATCATCAACGAGACCATCCCCGAGCCCCGTGAAGACTACAAGCCTCACGTGCCGCGCCTCATCACCTTCCAGATTCCGAAGGAGCTCATCGGCGCAGTTATCGGCCCGCAGGGTAAGGTTATCCAGGGTATCCAGGAAGAGACAGGCGCCACCATCTCGATCGACGAAGACGAAAAGCTCGGCGTCGGCATCGTGGAGATTGCCTCGAAGGATAAGGAAGCCATCGACGCTGCTTACGAGAGAATCAAAGCCATCGTGGCTCAGCCCGAAGAAGGCGAAGTGTACGAAGGCACAGTGCAGTCAATCCTTGAGTTCGGTGCGTTTGTTGAGTTCATGCCCGGACGCGACGGTCTGCTCCACATCTCCGAAATCTCGTGGGACCGCCTCGACAGCATGGAGAACAGCGGCCTGCACGAGGGCGACAAGGTGACGGTGAAGCTCATCGAAATCGACAAGAAGACAGGCAAGTACCGCCTCTCGATGCGCGCCCTCCTTCCCAAGCCTGAAGGCTACGTGGAGCGTGAGCGTCCGCGCCGCGAAGGTGGCCCGCGTGGCGACAGAGGTCCGCGCAACGACCGTGGCCCGCGCCGCGAAGGCGGCAACCGCCCCCGCAACGACCGCGGTCCGCGTCGAGACAAGTAATCCCAGCGGCTTAGATTCTAAGCTTCAATAATTTATAAGGTTTAAAGGTCTTCAAACGGCCTTTAAACCTTAAACTTAAACCTTCAACAGAAAGACTCAAAACCGGCGCTTCGGCGCTGCAACTTGCAAAAGTTGATTTATTTTCGTAAATTTGCTACCGGTTTCAAGGAAAGCTCAAAAACAAAAGACCCTTCGAAACCCCTGAAAACTTAAAAGAATCATATATTGACCGAATTGTTTTCCAGAAGCTTGCCGCATTGGAGCTTCCACGAAAATGATTCCTTTAATTTTTAATTTTTGATAAATTATGGCTACATACCTTACTCAAGAGGGTTACAATAAGAAAATGGAAGAGCTGGCAGCCCTCGAGGCTCAACGCCCCGCCATCAAGCAGGCCATCGCCGAGGCACGCGACAAAGGTGACCTCTCTGAAAACGCCGAATACGACGCCGCAAAGGAGGCGCAGGGAATGCTCGAGATGAAGATTGCCAAAATCAAGGAACTCGTGGCTTCGGCAAGAATCATCGACGACTCCAACCTCAACACCGAGGAAGTGCAGCTTCTCAACACCGTAACCATCCGCAACACAGCTTCGGGGATGCAGATGACGTATACCATCGTGTCGGAAAACGAAGCCAACCTCAAGGAGAAGAAGATCGCTTCCAACACCCCCATCGCAGCAGCCCTTATGGGCCATCACGTGGGCGACGTTGTGGAAGTGAACGCTCCCGCTGGGATTATGAAATTTGAAATCCTCAAAATCGAGATATGACAATCTTTTCTAAAATCATAGCCGGGGATATCCCGAGCTACAAGGTGGCTGAAGACGACAAGTTTTACGCCTTCCTCGACATCAACCCCGTGGCATGGGGCCACACTCTGGTAGTCCCCAAGCAGGAGGTTGATTATATTTTTGACCTCGACGACGCCACTCTCGGCGAGCTGACGGTCTTCGCAAAGAAGGTGGCAGCCGCCATCAAGAAGGCCTTCCCGTGCCGCAAGGTGGGTATGGCCGTGCTCGGCCTGGAAGTGCCTCACGCCCACATCCATCTCGTGCCTCTCAAGTCGGAGGGCGACATGGATTTCAAGCATAAGATCGAAAATCCCGATCCGGCCGAAATGAAGAGAGTGGCCGACCTCATCGCCTCTCACTTCTGATTTTTTCCACATATTAACCTTAAAACTTTAACCGCCATGCCAAACGCTCCGTATGCCATTGAAAACTTCATCGCGCTCTACGAAAAAAGTTTTCGCGAGAACTGGGACCTCAAGGCTTTAACCTACTATCCTACAGGAGAATCGCTCACCTATGGAGAGTATGCCACAAGGATAGCCAAAATTCACCTTCTTTTCGAGCAGATCGGAGTGAAACACGGCGACAAAATTGCAATCTGCGGCAAAGACACCATACCCTGGGTTACGATGTTTTTCGCCACTGTAACCTACGGCGCCATCATAGTGCCGATCCTCCCGGATTTCAATCCGGCCGACGTGGCTCACATCGTAAACCACTCTGACGCAGAGTTTTTCTTTGTAGACAACGCCATCTGGGAGCACCTCGACGCCTCGGCTCTCATCAACATCAAAGGCGTGGTGACGCTCGACAAGCAGGAAGTGGTGTTTGAAGCGGAAGGCACCGAGCTGCAGCGCGACCTGCGCCTGCTCGAACGCCGATTCAACGAGAAATATCCCGACGGCTACGATGCCGCCAAGGTGGTGTATCACCACTACGACAACGACGAAGTGCGCGAGATCAACTACACCAGCGGCACCACAGGTTTCTCAAAAGGCGTGATGCTCACGGGTGAGAACCTCGCCGGAAACGTCTGCTTCGCCCTATATAAGAAACTGCACTACCGCACGTCGCGCACGCTGGCCCTACTCCCGCTGGCCCATGCCTACGGTTGCGCCTTCGATATGCTCAGCCCGCTCGCTGCCGGCTCCCATATCTATCTGCTCGGCAAGATTCCCTCGCCGAAAGTGCTCCTGAAAGCCCTGAAAGAGGTAAAACCTAACCTCTTGTTGTGTGTGCCCCTCGTGCTCGAGAAAATCTACCGCAGCCAGATTCTGCCTATGATCTCAAAGGGCGCGATCCGCTGGACCCTCGTGGTGCCCCTGCTCGACAGCTACATCTATTCCGTGATTCGCAAGAAGCTCATCGAAGCCTTCGGCGGGGAGTTTGAGGAGATAATCGTGGGAGGCGCGCCGCTCAACAAAGAAGTGGAGGAATTCCTTCATAAGATCAAATTCCCCTTCACCGTCGGCTACGGAATGACGGAATGCGGTCCGCTCATCTCCTACACTCCCTGGCGCGAGTTCGTGCCCGGATCGTCAGGCCGGATCCTTCCGACGATGGAGGTGATGGCGCTGAGCGAGCATCCCGACGCCGTCCCCGGCGAAATCTGCGTGAAGGGGAGCAACGTGATGAAAGGGTATTACAAAAACCCGGAAGCCACCGCCCTCGTGCTTGACAAAGACGGCTGGCTCAAGACAGGAGATATGGGCACGCTCTCGTCAGACGGCACTATCTTCCTGCGCGGCCGCTCCAAGACAATGATCCTCACCGCCAACGGCCAGAACATCTATCCCGAAGAGATCGAGGCGAAACTCAACAACATGCCGTTCGTGGCCGAGAGCCTGGTGATAGAGCGCGACGGTAAGCTCGTCGGCCTCGTTTATCCCGACTATGAAGCGCTCGACAACATGGGTATCGTATCTCCCGAAGAGCGCGAGGAAGCAATGGAGAAGATTCGCAAAGACCTCAACACCATCGTGGCCCCCTACGAGCAGATTACCAAAATCATCCTCCAGCCGCAAGAATTCGAAAAGACCCCGAAACGCTCCATCAAGCGCTTCCTCTACACCCAATAATCAAGCTCTTTCGGATTAAAGCGCTTCTTCTATACGGCTAATCAAGCACAACTGGATTCAAGCGCCACTCTAAAAAGCGATTTCCTGAAATAGTCATCATCTATATAAAGAGCGGAGAGTTTCCTCTCCGCTCTTAGTTTGTATGTTTCCACTCTGAATCGGGTGCAGACATACAAACTTAATATGTCACTCTGGCGACTCCTTATTTGATAAGGAAGTGGTCGCCTGTCTCTTTCACTATGTTTTCGAGGTAACGCGAGTCGTATCCCGGGAATGACGGGTAAGCGGGCAAGCCATAGTCGTTGCGTTTGAATTCCCCGTTTTCGTCAAGATTCTTCATGTTCCCGTCCATAAATCTCACAAGCAGGAACTGCGCGAGGTCGCGATAGGAGTCTGTGGCCTTCTTCGCCACGGCGGCTCCCTCGGCGTTCACCTCAGCTATCAGGGCCTTGCGCCCTTTCTTCGCAAGCACTTCCTGCAGGTAAGCCTCACGTTCCGGACGTCCGGAGATGAATTCACCCTCCAGGCCTTCCTGCACCTTCCGAATGTCAGGAATCATCAGATCATAACGGTTGTAAGCCTGGTTGGCCACCCAATTGTTCATCCAGAAGTTGGAATCCATCGAGAATGTGGCGATGTCGCCTTCTCCCAATTGCGCGGGAACCTCTGTGAGCACGCAGTAGAACGGCATGTAGACGGTGGTGTTGGTGTCGTCGGTGCCGAACCATAGGACGCCTCCTATCTCATCGGGGAGGAAGTCTCGGCTCTGGCTCACGAAGCTCCAGCCGGTTTGCTGGGTGGCGATGGCTCTTTCGTGCAGGTATTTCTTACCGTCGACCTCCCAAGCCATAGGTCTCCAGCGATACGGCACCCTGTTCGGCCCGGATCCTATGTCGTCGGTCATATTGAAGGGCGTTCCTTCAAAGTGGTCACGCATACTGAGCTGCATCTCGGCAAGGCTCACTTTCCTGTCGGGGACGAAGTAGAGCGGCATCGGCTCGTCGCTCTCACCGGCACACCAGGAGTAATAAGAATCCGCGCCGTCGTTGAAGCGCCTGAAATAGCTCCATACGCGCGCGTCGCAGGCACGGCGGTTGTCCATGGTGTGATCGTAGAAAGCGTCCGCAAACGAGAAGTCTTCGTCGCTGCCGGTGTAGTATCCGCGCTTACGTGCAAAATCCACGAGACCGGGCGAGTAGCGAACGTTCTCGGTGTCGTTCCAGTCCACTTTTCTGATTCTGGGTTCGTTGGCATGGCCCGAGATGGCGTTGTCAGGGATTCTCACTGCTATCCAGGCGGCTCCCTTCTCGGCTCCTTTCCCTATCATTTCAAGCACCCACACCTCGTTCTTGTCGGCAATTGAAAACGACTCGCCTTCAGAGGCATAACCGAATTCATCCACAAGGCTCGTCATCACGTCGATGGCCTCGCGGGCAGTCTTGGAGCGTTCGAGAGCTATCTGGATGAGCGAACCGTAATCTATTATCGAACCGCCTGTGGTGTCGGCGAGCTCCTCGTGGCCGCCCCAGGTGGTCTCTCCTATCACGACCTGATGCTCGTTCATGTTACCCACCACATTGTAGGTATGCGCCACCTGCGGTATCTCGCCCAGCGGTTTCCCGGTGTCCCATTCAACCACTTTTCTCATCGCTCCCTTCGGATGGTCGGCAGCAGGCGTATGGCTCAACATCCCGTAGAGATTGTGTGAGTCGGCGGAATAAGTTATCATCACCGATCCGTCGGCTGTCGCCCCTTTCCCCGCTATCAGGTTGGTGCATCCCAGGGCTTCTGTCGTTGCGCCCGTCGCCAGCAGCGCCACGGCTACGGCAGCTATTCTTATCTTCATATCTTTGTTTCTTTTATTATTTCCTTTCATTTTTGGGGTGAGTATTTCCACACTCCATTTTGCGAAGATAGTGAAAATTATGATAATCTCTCCCTTTTAACTCTATTTTTTATTAATTTTGCAGTTGGAAAACCGCATCTTCCAGTTTTCGTCACAAACTTTTTATTCAAGACCATTATGACAATCAACGATACTCAAAATGAGATAATTGAAGAATTTGCCGACCTCACGGATTGGATGGACCGCTACGCCTACATCATCGAGCTGGGGAACCAACTGCCGCCTCTCGATGCCGACCAAAAGGTGCCGGCAAACCTCATCGAGGGGTGCCAGAGCCGAGTCTGGATAGCTTCCGACCGTCTTCCCGACGGCAAAATCCGTTTCAAAGCCGACTCCGATGCACTGATTGTCAAGGGGATAGTAAGCTTGCTCATGCGCGTGCTTTCCGACCGAACTCCCAACGAAATTCTCAACGCCGACCTCTATTTCATCGATAAAATCGGTTTGAGCGACCATCTCTCCCCCACCAGGAGCAACGGCCTGGTGGCCATGGTAAAGCAAATCAAAAACTATGCCATCGCCTACAAGGCTCTCGACTCACGCTCCTGAGCCGGCAGTCTCTTCAAAACCGAATATCTAAAAACTTAATTTATAGGCTGCTTTGCTTGCAAGCGGCCAAACGGCACGTTCTCAACGGAACACGAACCAGCGTGTGGCCTCCGTGCGCGGCAGAGCCATAAGCGACACGTCGGCTGCCCTGTCTTCGGCCCCTTCGTCGCCGTTCCCTACCTTCAGGCCTCGCTCCTCGAGCGCAGCCTTCACCACCCTGAGCGCTATCTCCGGAGTATTGTTCTCCTTCGAAAGATGGCAGAGAAATATCTTTTTCATCCCCTCCTGATACTCTTCCTTCAGGAATTTGGCCGTGTCTTCATTGTCCATGTGCCCGGTGGAGGTCACTATCCTCGCTTTAAGATACTGAGGATAAGGCCCCTGCAGCAGCATCTTGAGATCGTAGTTAGCCTCTATCACCAGGTAGCGGGCTTCACGGATATAATGTCGCGCCCGCGGCGTGATCACTCCGGTGTCGGTGGCCAGCACAAACTTTCTGCCGGCATATTCGAGCGAGAACCCCATGCTGTCGGTGCTGTCGTGGCTCCCCTCGAAGGCAGTCACCTCAAAATCGGCCACCTTAAAAGGTATCTCCTTGAAGATAGGCACATGATAATCCTTGATGCGTCTCACCACATTATGATGGCGCAGGATGCCGTTCATCACCCGGTTTGTGCAGAAGAGACTGATTCCCTTGTGGTTGCGCAGAATCTTGTAGACGTATTTGATGTGGTCGCTGTGGTCATGGGTAAGCAAAATTCCCTTCACTTTCTCCATGCTCACGCCGTTCGCCTTGAGTTCGGCCTCCACCTCGTCTTCCCTCACGCCGGCGTCGATGAGCAAACCGCCGTTGGCGGTGCCCACATAGCAGCAATTGCCGCTCGAGCCGCTGCCGAAGCTTTGGTAGAAGATGCGTCTGTCGATGTTTTCTCCGGGCTTCGCGGCGGGAACTATCTCCTCTACACGACGGTTCGGGCTGACGCCTCCCGGGGTCATCCATTCGTCAAATTCCAACGATTCGCCTGCAAAAACTATCTTCTTACCTTTCATCTTATCTTCTCCTTCCACGCTTCTTCGCTACCTCTCCCATCCCTCTGTAAATCAGATAAATCACCGGCCTTTTGGAATAATCATACTTCCTCTTCCGCCACTGCGAGGCCGGCAGCGTGACGATGCTCTCGCGCTCGCCGTCGGTGATGTCGGCCGCCACACATACCAGAGTGTCGGGCTGGAGGGTCTCGGCCAGAATCTCCACCATCTTGTTGTTGCGATATGGAGTCTCGATGAAGATCTGGGTGCGGTCTTTCTCCTCGCTTTCACGCTCAAGACGCCTCAACTCGTTGCGCCGTTCCTTCTCGTCGATGGGGAGATACCCGAGGAAGGCAAAATTTTGCCCGTTCATCCCCGAGGCCATCAGCGACATTATTATGCTCGAAGGCCCCACGAGCGGCACCACCTTCAAACCCTCTTTCTGAGCGATGTTCACCAGCGCCGCACCGGGGTCGGCAACGGCCGGACAACCGGCCTCGCTCATCACACCCATAGGGTGACCCTGCCGCAACGGCTCGAGCATCTGCGATATTTCCGATTCGGGGGTCTGCTTGTTGAGCTCGACCATCTCCACGCCTTCGAAGCTGAAACTCCGGTCGCAACGCTTTATCCATCTGCGGGCAGTGCGCAGATTTTCCACTACAAAATAACGCAACTTGGATGTAATCAACCTGTTGCGTGCGGGAATCACCTCGTCAACATCAGCTTCACTCAAAGCCGACGGCAAGAGGTATAATGCCGGTTCAAGGATCTCTTTCTCCTCCATTCTTCTACAAAAATAATAACTATCCGCAATTCCACCAAAATTTTTGTAATTTTGCAATATGGTTTCATCCGCCTCCTTACCCATTCCCGACGGCTTCATCTCTGAGATGGAGGCGCTTCTGGGCGTGCAGGAAGCAGCCGCCCTCAAAGCCTCGCTCGACGCCGAACCGGTGTGCAGCATCCGCATCAACCGTCTGAAGACTGACTCGGCAGACCCAATTGTAGGGCGCTTCCCGGGAGTGGAGGCCACGCCGGTGGAATGGTGCAGGTCGGGTGTCTACCTCTCTCCACGGCCTAATTTCACTGCCGATCCGCTCTTCCACGCCGGGTTATACTACGTGCAGGAGGCCGCATCAATGGCCTACGAGGAAACGGTGCGCGATTTTATGTCGCAAACTTCGGGCCAAACCGACTCTCCCCTCTGCGTCCTTGACCTTTGTGCGGCCCCGGGAGGTAAGTCCACGGCCATTATCAACGCTCTTCCGCCGGCCCATTTCCTTGTGGCTAACGAGATTGAGAGGTCGCGTACAGGAGCATTGCGTGAAAATTTAGACCGCTGGGGCGACCCCGACGTGGCCGTCACCAGCTCACCGGCCGCAAAGTTTGGCGAGCTCACCGGATTCTTCGACATCATTGCGGTCGACGCGCCTTGCTCCGGCGAAGGGATGATGCGCCGCGAACCTGCAGCCCGACGCCAATGGTCGACAAAGCTGGTTGAGAACTGCTCCGTCCTCCAGCGCTCAATCCTCGCCGACGTGCTGCCGGCCCTCAAGCCCGGCGGTCTGCTCATCTACTCCACCTGCACTTTCAACCGCTCTGAGGATGAGGATGTGGCGGAATGGATAGCCTCTGCTTACGGGCTTATACCCTTCGGCGCTCCCCGCAAGTTTTTGCCACACCGCGACCGCTGCGAAGGCCTCTTCTTGGCTGCTTTTACCGCCCCCAGCGGGGAGAATCCAATACCCCATCCCTTCAGAAAATCCGACTCTAAGAAGAAGGAGAAACTGAAGATTGATCCCTCTTCGCTATTCATCGATTTCTCTGATACAGATTTCACCCACATCGGGAGCAAGGTCTATGCTGTGCCGAAGTTTACGATGCAATGCGTCAACCTGCTCAAATCAAAGGGTATCAACGTTTTGCAGACCGGATGCGAAGTCGGAACACTCTCTCAAAACCGCTTCGCACCCTCGTCCCGACAGGTGCTCTCAACACTTTTCAGGCCCTCCTCGCTACCCGCAGTCGACCTCTCCTTGCAAGACGCCACGGCCTACCTCCGCGGCGAGGCTCTCCGGCTGCCGCCGCAGGTGCCCAAGGGGTTTGCGGCTGTCTCTTTCGATGGCCATCCCCTCGGTCTGGTGAAGAATATAGGCACGCGGGCCAACAACCTCTACCCTTCCGAGTGGCGCATCAAAAGCGCCGTCGTAGCCCCTCCTTCCGACTTATGACTTTTTTGAATTATGATCGAGATTAGAAATATCAACAAGAGTTTCGGCAATCTTCACGTGTTGCGCGACGTTTCGCTCTCAGTTCCCACCGGTAAAATCACGGCCATCGTCGGCCCCAGCGGCGCCGGGAAAACCACTCTGCTGCAAATCGCCGGCTCCCTTGAGACACCCGACACGGGTTATGTAGACTACAATGGAACTCTCATCACTTCCCTCTCCGAAAGGAAGTTGGCTCGCTTCCGGAACAGCAACATCGGATTCATCTTCCAGTTTCACGAGCTCCTCCCCGAGTTTACGGCTGAAGAGAACGTAGCCATCCCGGCCATGATCGGCGGCATGTCGAAGCGGAAAGCTCTCGCCAAAGCCGCGGATCTGCTCGGCATGCTCGGCCTTTCCGACCGTCTTCGCCACAAGCCCGGCGAGCTCTCCGGCGGCGAACGCCAACGGGCTGCCATCGCCCGCGCCCTCATCAACGACCCCGCCGTAGTTATGGCCGACGAACCCACCGGCAGCCTCGATTCGCGCAACCGCGAAGAGATTCAGCAACTTATCGCCATGCTCTGCCGCGAGAGGGGCCACACGTTCCTCATGGTGACCCACGACGCTTCCCTCGCCGCCATAGCCCACCGCATCGTCACCATGCGCGACGGCATCATCGAATCGGTGGTCGAGCCCTCGGCTCAAGCGCCTGCCCCCGCTGCAGCTGAAGTCCCTGCTGAAGCAACTGCTGTCGCCCCCGTTGAAGCTACGCCTGAAGTCCCTGCGGAAGCCTCCGAGGAAGCAGAATCTTGATTTTTTAAATATTTTTTCTTAATTTTGCTATATATTTTAAATTCAATATCATTATGAACAATCAGCCCGAAAACCAAAACCAGCTTAAAATACAGGTTCGTCCCGAAATCGCAGAAGGAAGATATTCCAACATCGCCATGATCGGTCACACTCCTTCTGATTTCCTCATCGACTTCATCTTCGCAGCCCCCGGCCCGCAGCAGGCGCAGGTGGTGAGCCGCGTGATCATGAATCCCGAAAACGCCAAGAAGCTCCTCCTCGCCCTCGGCGACAACGTGAAGAAATACGAAACTCAATTCGGCGAAATAAAACTCAACAACCAAAATTTCGGCGGCCCCATCGGCAACAATTAAATGAACGACTCCAACCTTAAGCTCTACAACACGCTCAAGCGCGACAAGCAGCGCTTCGTGCCCATCCACGAAGGCCATGTCGGCATGTATGTCTGCGGCCCCACCGTCTACGGCGACGCTCACCTCGGCCACGCCCGTCCGGCCATCACGTTCGACATACTCTTCCGTTACCTCCGCCATCTCGGCTATAAGGTGAGATACGTCAGAAACATCACCGACGTGGGCCATCTCGAGCACGACGCCGACTCAGGCGAAGACAAGGTAGCGAAGAAGGCACGCCTCGAGGCCCTCGAGCCGATGGAAGTGGTGCAGCACTATCTCAACTCCTATCATCGCGACATGGAGGCCCTCAACGTGTTGCCCCCCTCGATCGAGCCCCACGCCTCGGGCCACATCATAGAGCAGATTGAGTTTATAAAACGAATCCTCGACGCCGGTTTCGCTTACGAAAGCCAGGGCTCCGTCTACTTCGACGTGGAGAAATTCAACAAGGAGCACCCCTACGGCAAGCTTTCCGGCCGAAACATAGAAGACCTCCTTTCAACCACCCGCGAGCTCGACGGGCAGCAGGAGAAGCGCAACCCTCTCGACTTCGCCCTCTGGAAGAAGGCATCCCCGGAGCATATCATGCACTGGCCCTCACCCTGGAGCGAAGGGTTTCCCGGATGGCACCTCGAGTGCTCCGCCATGGGCGAGAAATATCTGGGCGAAAGATTTGACATACATGGCGGCGGAATGGACCTCATGTTCCCCCACCACGAATGCGAGATAGCCCAAAGCGTCGCCGCCCAGGGCCACGACGCAGTGAACTTCTGGGTCCACAACAACATGATCACCATCGCCGGCAAAAAGATGGGTAAGAGCTACAACAACTTCATCACGCTCTCGCAGTTCTTTACCGGGAGCCACCCCCTGCTCTCGCGCCCCTTCTCGCCGATGGTCATCCGCTTCTTCATCCTCCAGGCCCACTACCGCAGCACCGTAGACTTCTCCGACGAAGCACTGCAGGCTGCCGAGAAGGCGCTGGCTAAGATTTCCGACGCCTACGCCAGGCTCCAGAAGCTCCAGCCCGCGGAGAGCTCCGACGTGACGCTCCCCGACTTCGAGAAGCAATGCTACGAAGCCCTTGACGACGACCTCAACACCCCGCAGGTGATAGCCGTCCTCTTTGAAGCCGCCAAGATCATCAACTCGGCCTCGGCGGGAGAAACAGCACTTACCGCTGAGCAGATAGAATCGCTCAAAAAGCTTTTCGACACGTTCCTCATCGACCTTCTCGGAATCCGCCTCAACGAAGGCGCCGCCTCGTCGGCCGACACCGCTCCCTTCGAAGGCGCGGTAGACCTCCTGCTCCAGATCCGCAGCAAAGCCAAAGAGGCAAAAGACTGGGCTACAAGCGACCTTATCCGCGACCGCCTCGCCGCCCTTGGTTTCACCGTAAAAGACACCAAAAACGGCGTGGAATGGAAGCTCTGAGAAGCATCTCTTCAGCCTTTATGATTGATTTTTAAGCAGTTAATAATATTTCCAAAAACCTAATGATATGAAAAAACTTTTTACCGCATTTCTCGCCTCCGCAGCTCTGCTTTCGTCAGGCTCTGCTTTCGCCGAAGGCCCGCAGAAGGTGACAGGCTTCACCTCTCTCGGCGGCTCTTGGGTGCTCTCCGTGGGCGACAATTATCTCGAAAAACAGACCGATATTCTCTATTCAGGCTCCACTGAGGAAGGTGGCGCATACTACACCGACCCCCTCAACAACTATTGGCCCTTCCGCCTCGCAAATGAATCCGGAAGCCGCACTGTGACGCTCCACAGGGAATATATCGGCAAATCAAAAGATGCTGACAATAAAGATCTTTTCGTATATCAGGAGCCGTACACCTACAAGCCAAACGATCCTAACCTCAACTACCAGGATATCTCGGGTACTGTAAGCTCTGACTTCTCTACCATCGCATTCACCGGCAACGTTGGCCTCGCTTGGGGGCTTTATAATGACGAAGAAGGCACCGACCGCGTAGGTTTTGCCTCCATCCTCGACATTGTCTCCGTCAACCGTCCCGCAGGTTGGGGTGGCTCTTGGAAAGACCTCGGCAACGCCACTTTCGTAGACGGTTGGGTTCTTCCCGCCCTCGGTTACGACCAGGAAGAGAATGCCTACGCAGTGAAGCTGCAGCAAAGCACTGAAAACGAAAACCTCTACCGCCTTGTTAACCCGTACCGCACCGGTCCTGCTGCATGGGAGAACCTCTATATGGGTAGCGGCTATATCGTATTCGACGTTTCCGACCCTGACCACGTGATCTTCTCCAAGACTTATGCCGGTTTCGCCAACGAAAATCTCGGTGTGACTGCGTTCTACACTTACAACCGCCTCGGTTATTATGTAGAAAATTTCCCGCAGTATACGGTAGATTATATCATCAGCGTTCAGCCGATGCCTTTCACTACATATAAGGATGGCGTGGTGACTCTTTCATCTTACCTCAATAATTCGGGTGCCACAGTATATGATGCCAACTACGGCTCACAGCTGCTTCCCAACGGCGGCAACGGATGGTATCGTCAGGTAGATGATAATGTAGTGCCTGTAAATATGACCACCAAGATTTATTTCCCCGGTGTTTATGAGGCAGCTGTAAAGCAGGTGGAAGTTGATGCCAACGAAAATCTGCCGGTAGAATACTTCAATCTCAACGGCGTGAAAGTGCTCAATCCTGCTAAAGGCCAGCTCGTTATCAAGCGTCAAGGCTCCAAAGTCACCAAGGAGATCGTAAGATAACCGGCAGCCTGTTTCTGCCGTCGGATTGGCCGCAGAGGCCGCTTCCAAAGAAAATATTTATCGTAGGTTCGGTCCGCAGGACCGTCCTCCACAAGAAAAGGCTGCGCCCATTACGCAGCCTTTCCTTCTCTTCTCTTGGTTTTTATTTCTTCTGATTTCTATATTGCGGCAAGAGCGGCACGGGGTATTTGCTGAAGAGCGTCTGCACGGCCTCCGCTATCCCTGAAAGATTCCTGAATTGCGAGTCGCCTGGCTCCAGGATCGTCGCTACCGAAGCCGAGAAGAGTGCTTCCTTCGTCTCCATGTTTACGATATCCATCGTCAAGACGCCTTCACGGTATATACCGGTGATTACCTGTGCGTTGCTGTTCCAGTAATAACTCCTCGGCATCATGAAATAGGGTGCGTAGGGCGGCACGGGACCAGGCCCTCCATACGGGAAGAAATTACCCGGACCGGGACCCCACATCGGCGGGGGAGGTGCCACGGCCGACAGAGGCGCCGTCGCTATCTCCTTATGCACCGTCAAACCGATATTTATGACGATGGGAGACGTAGGCGATTCCTCATACCCGCGCTCCACCATCTGCTCGCGGATTGCAGCCGCGATGTTGTAATATGTCACCGCCTGCATCCCCGGGGGTAGCGACCCCTCGTCGGGAGTAATGATGCGGAACGTCTGGAAATCACTCAGATTGGCATTGTTGTAGGTCTCCGAGTTTACCAAGGTAAACGGGCTGCAAGACGTCAACGCAAGTCCTGTCAGAGCTGCTATCCCGGCTATAAAACTTTTGATTTTCATAAGCATTAAATATTCGTAAGGTTTCTGAAATATTCTCGTGGGTTCTATAATTTCGATTCTATAAAATCCAACATTGTTATTTTTAACATTATGTTCTTTTTACCTTTATAACGCCCCGACCTTCGCCATAGTTCACTTCCGTTCCCCATAAAATCCCCCCTTTTTACCCCCAAAACACCCTTCAATTGTTAATAAATGTTAAATATCACGTAATTTTTTATGTTATACAACATAGTTTTAAAATATATTTGTAATTTTGCATCGAGTTTTTCATGGTATTAGATTTTAAGGTTAACTAAAAAGATTGGTTGTCGGGACGACACCCAATTTTTTTTATCCCCATTGTAGAACTTTATCACTATAATTTGTTTTGTAACTAAAAAATGGTTACTTTTGCGTCTGAATGGGAAAGAAAGAAAAATTGATTAAAAGATTTGTAAGCATTCCCAAAGATTTTACTTGGGATGAGGCAAAGTCTTTATTAATATCTTTAGGATATAGTTTGCGCAATAAGGGTAAGACTTCCGGTTCAAGGGTAATTTTTATCAGTGATGGTAGGAAGCCTTTATTGCTCCATAAGCCTCACCCAGGGAATATAATGAAAGAATATACTCTTCGACAATTGTTACACGATTTAAAGGAAGAAGGATTGATATGAATACGTTGCAATATAAAGGATTTTTAGGATCCGTGGAATTTAGCGAGGCCGACGGAGTGTTTTTCGGCAAAATAGAGGGCATAAACGCTCTTGTTAATTTCGAAGGCGAAAGTGTGAAGGAATTGACTGAGGCCTTTCATGAGGCCGTGGAAGACTATCTGGTATTTTGCGAGGAGGAAGGCATTGAGCCTCATAAATCGTATTCCGGAGCCTTGAATGTAAGGTTGACACCGGATATACATTCGCGTGTCGCTGCATTGGCGAAACAGACAGGCGTATCTATAAATGCCTTTATCCGCAAAGCCGTGGAAAACCAAATCGCCGCTATGCTATAAACCACACTATTCCCCAAATCGTTGGTAATAAATACCCATCGACAATAAATTTTTATCCCCCCACCATCCGAGCAGTCAATTGAAGATTGAAACCGCTCGACTGCCGTGTTAGGACAAAGCGCCATTGCATATCACTATTGTTCTTGATATTCTTTAACTTATACTCGCTAATCTTTTTCAAAAATTTTTAAACCAAGAATTTCATGGTACTAAATTTGGTTTTTCAAAAACAATTTTGTAACTTTACACTCTCAATCTGATGTTATGAGTAAGAAAGAGAAATTAATTACTCGGCTCCTGTCCCTACCGAAAGATTTCACTTATAATGAAATGCGCACTTTGCTTTGCTTTTTGGGATTTGAAGAAAGATCTAAAGGGAAAACTTCAGGTTCTCGTGTGGAATTTATAAAAGGAAATGATACAATATTATTGCATAAACCACATCCAAACAATCAATTGAAACCATATCAGGTTAAGCAGATAGTCGAAACATTAAAAACAATAAAATTAATATAATATGGGAAATCTAAGATATAAGGGATATACCGGATCTGTGGAATACAGTGCTGAAGATGGATGCCTTTACGGAAAGGTACAAGGTCTTCATGGCACCCTCATCTCATACGAGGGTAATTCTGTAGAGGAAATCAAAGAAGATTTTGAAGGTGCTATAGACGATTATTTGCAAAGTTGTGAAGAAAGAGGCATCGAACCTGCAAAACCCTACAGCGGAAAACTGAATCTACGGATGTCATCCGAACTTCACGCAGCCATAGCCAAGGCCGCTTACTCTTCAGGCACCACAATCAACGACTTCATCAATCGCTCTATGAGCACGGTAGTCCATCTTCCAATCGCAAAATAGGTCTTCACTATTTCCAAAATCGTGGTAATCAACTCCCCATAGACAATCATATTTTAAAACTCCAAATAGATATAAAGAAAGGTATTATTTTTATTAAATACTTGGGAGTTTGAATGATAATTGTTAAATTTGAACTTTGAGACAAGCAACAAATTTATGAGCGTTATTCTTAAAATCGAGGACGTAAAAGGAATGATTATTCCCTTTAAGGGAGAGTTGACACTCCTTGATAGCGACGTGGCTAAATTATATGGAGTAACAACAAAAGTGGTTAATCAAGCCGTCAAAAATAATCCTGATAAATTCCCCAATGGATTCATTATTATCCCTGATAAAAAGGACATTATAAATTTGCGGTCAAAATTTTTGACCACAAAAATTTCTCCAAAGAGCAGAGTCGCGCCTAAATTATTCACAGAAAGGGGACTTTACATGTTGGCGACAATACTGAAATCTCCAATCGCAACTCAAACCACTTTGGCAATCGTAAATACGTTTGCTGAAATCAGGGAATTGAAACGGACACTGCTGGAGATGCATGACTCCGATTCGGATGAATTCAAGAAGAAAGGAATGATTAGAATCGGGGAAATCCTTGCAGATATGATTATGCCCGACCTCCAGACATCAGAAACTAAAACGGATCTTGAATTTAATTTCATAATCGGCAAATTGAAACACTCCGTTACCCGCCAACGAATTAATGAAAACGGAAGTATAATTCTACGAGAAAAAGTTGAATTCGCCAAGAGGATGCTTGCCAAAGGCTATCCAATGGAGGAAGCAATCGAATTATCAGGAATTACAGAAAGAGATTTACCCCTTCTTGAGAAATGGAGAAAATAACCAACCCGATTTAGCAATTCATTGCTAATCAACACTCATTTTCAAATATCCTCAATTCTCCTGCAGACTATTTGCAGCTGACGGTCTGCAGCGCAATTTTGTCGCAGGCAAAAGGCTTCGCCCAATACTTTTCCCCTTTTCCGGACAGGCGTGGAGGCGCTGGCATTTCGGGGTGCGCGTAAAGGTTGCATTTCTGGGCAAATTTTCCCTTAATTTTAGGGGCGGTTTTTGGAGGCTTTTTCCGTTTTTTTTCGTAATTTTGCGCCTTGAATTTTGGGAATGAACAGCCGGCATGGTATTTTCTGATCTACTATTCATTTTCGTTTTCCTACCTTTCTTCGCCATCACTTATCTCGGTGGCGGAGTGATCGACCGCTGGCGTATCCGCCGGGCCGACCGCAACGAACTAACCCTCCGCCGACCCCTCCTATTCCGAAACATCTCGCTGATCATCTTCTCGCTCCTCTTCTACTCCTGGGGCGAACCGGTCTACATCGCGCTCATGCTCCTCACCGTGATGGTCAACTTCATCGCCGGCATCTTCATCGGCAACACCTCCCCCCAGAACTCGCGCAAAATATGGCTGATAGTCGGCGTGGCCGCCAACCTGGCTATCCTCTCCTCCTTTAAATATCTCGGGTTCTTCGCCTCGTCGCTTGTTTCCATAGGGATACCCGTACCGGTGCCGCAGATAGCGCTCCCCATCGGCATCAGCTTCTACATATTCCAGTCGATCTCGTATCTTGTCGACGTATACCGGCGCGAGTCGGCCGCGCAGAGCAACTTCTTCGACTTGCTGCTCTACATCGCCATGTTCCCTCAGCTCATAGCAGGCCCCATCGTGCGGTATAACACCGTGGCTGAGGAAATCCACCGCCGCCATGCATCCATTGCCGACATCTCGGAGGGCACATACCGCTTCTTCATCGGCCTTGGGAAAAAGGTTATATTCGCCAACATCCTCGGCGAGATCGCCACGGCCCTCATCGGCGGCAGCCTCGACAATCTCTCCGCCTGGGAGGCATGGGTAGGGATCATAGCCTTCTCGCTGCAGATCTATTTCGACTTCTCCGGTTATTCCGACATGGCCATCGGTCTGGGCCGCACCGTAGGATTCCACTTCCCGGAAAACTTCCGCCACCCCTATACCGCCACCTCCATGACGGATTTCTGGCGCAAATGGCACATCAGCCTCGGCTCCTTCTTCCGCGATTACGTCTACATCCCTATGGGCGGAAACCGCAAACGTCAGGTAATCAACATCCTTACGGTTTGGTTTCTGACCGGTATGTGGCACGGCGCAAGCTGGAATTTCATCATCTGGGGTCTCTATTTCGGGCTCATCATCATGCTCGAGAAATACACCATCCTGCGGTGGAGAATCCCCCGCCTCTTTCGCCACATCTACAGCATCGTGCTCATAATCATCGGCTGGGGAATCTTCTATTTCGACGACATCGGACGCCTCTCGGCCTTCTACCGTGCCTTCTTCGGGCTGAACCATCCGGCAGCCGACGGCGGCGGGATGCCGCTCACCGTCCAGTCGCTCATTTTCGACAATTTCTGGCTCTGGATTGCAGCCATTGTGCTCTGCCTTCCCATCCGCAGGTTCATCGCCTCCAAAGTTGAAGCGCGCGCGCAAGCCGGGCCGGCCTTCGTGTCGCATTCACTGCTCGCCGTCAGAGCCTTCATCTGCGCCGCCATCCTCGTGGTCAGCGTGGCCCTGCTGGTGGGCGCAACCAACAATGCCTTCATCTACACCCGATTCTAATGTCTGAGTCCACGTCGCATCCACGCCTCTCCTACGCCATTTTCCTCGCCATTATCGGTCTGGAGTTTGTGGCTCTGCTCGTAGTCTTCCTTTGCTATCCGCGCTCCACATATTCCGAGCTTGAAAAACGCGACCTCGCAGAATTTCCGCGTTTCTCGGAGTTCGAGGGAACACCTGCCGAATACACCGCCGCCATCTCACAATGGTTCAGCGACAGCGAGCCGTATCGCGACCAATTCATGTCGATGAGCATGGCAATCCGCCACATCATGGGCTACAACCCGGGCAACCCCGACGAGGCCATCAGCTTCAAGGGAGCCGAAGGTGCCGGTGCAGCCAACTCGGAAGAGGGGATTGAATTCGTGGAGGAAGACCTCACCGCAGCCGGCAATCCGCTCGCCGATGAAAATGCAAAACTCGGCAACTCCGGCACCATCGTGGTAGGTTCCGGCGACAATGCCCGCGGGCTGATGGTATTCGGTGGCACTCCGGAGAGCGCAGTCAAGTTTGCCAAGCTCGCCAACAGATACGCCGAAGAGTTCCCGAATGTAAGAATCTATGCGCTAGCCGCCCCGCTCGCCACGGAATTCTACCTCCCAGAGAAAGGGAAGTCGCTCAGCAAGCCGCAAAAGCCGGTGATCGAAGGGATGAAAGCCGCCCTTGCGCCCAACGTGAGTTACGTAGACGCCTACTCCTATCTCGCAGCCCACACCGACCAGGACATCTATCTGCGCACCGACCATCACTGGGCTCCGCTCGGCGCGTTCTACGCCGCCAAGGCTTTCGCAAAGGCTGCCGGCGTCTCCTTCAAGGAGCTCGACAGTTACGACAAACACGTAATCCACCGTTTCGTGGGCTCCATGTTCGGCTACACCAAAGACATGGCCATCAAAAACGCCCCCGAAGACTTCGTTTATTACACCCCCAAGGGCCTGAACTACAAGTCTACCTTCATCACTTATTACACTGACAAAAACTATCAGATCACCTCTGCCTCAAAGCCTTATCAGAAAGAATTCTTCCAGAAGTTCGGCGACGGCTCCTCCAATGCCTACCTCACTTTCATGGGGAGCGACCAGCATCTTGTGAAGGTTGAGACCGGCACCCACTCGCCCCGAAGGCTCCTGATTGTAAAAGACTCTTACGGCAACGCCCTCCCTGGGTATCTATTCTACTCTTTCGGCGAGGTACACGTAGTCGACTTCCGATACTTCCCGCGCAACATCAAAGATTACGTGCGCGACAACGGCATCACCGACATCCTGTTGGCTTTCAACGTATTCAACGCCTGCAGCTCTGCCGCAACGGGTAAAGTGGAGCGTTTCCTCACCAACTCCAACTCGATCTCGCCCGTTTCGACTGCTCCTGCGTCCACCACGAACACTCCGGCTCCGGCAACTCCGGCAACTCCTAATGCGTCGACCCCGGCGCCTGCAACCAACGCCGCTCCGGCGCCTTCACATTCTGAATCGTCCGCATCCGCGAAGCAGGAGTCAAAATCATCCAATACGGGCGCAGGCAATTCTTCCCACGAGGTCGAGCCGGCAGAGAAAGCTCCGGCTCCCGAACCGGCTCCGGCACCGGCTCCAGCCGAATCTGAATAACTTTGTATTTTTGCACTCTGAATCGGGAGCAAACATACAAACTAAATCTTCGGTTAACCCTCTCTTTCCCTTACGAGCTGAAATGCTTCACGCGGAGTGCCGTCTGCGCATATTATGACGCCACACCGATGGAATTCAAGCCGTTGGAGAGCCGCCAGCATCGGACGGTTGTCCCTGTGCGTGTCGATGCGGATATTCGGCACTTTTTCAAGACAATACTCCACACACTCCCCCAACATTCCGGAATGTTTTCCGCTCGACCCGATGCGATGGATAGTGCCGTATGGCTCATCGTTGAGCCACCTCCCGTCTATCTCCCGATAGGTGGGATCTTCCCCGATAATGAAGGCAAAAACCACGGCAATCTCCCCGTCTTGGTCTATTCCCACATAAAGATTCCCGGCGTCGATATCGTTGCCGATTTCGCATTCGCCTGGATAGCCGTTGGTCCACTGCTCCCTGTTGCCGTTCCTACGCATAAAGGCCCGCGCCGTGGCATACACTCGCAGTATCGCCTCCTTCTCTCCCTTCTCGGCTTTCCTTACAGAAAGTTTCTTCATTCTCCCCACAAAGGCCCGGTTCAATTAAAAAGCTTCGGAAGGAAGTCCGCCAGATAATCGCGCCAGTTGCGCCATTCATGGCCGCCTCCGCTCTCTACGTATTCATATTTAAATCTCTGGTCGTCAAGCATCTTGCGGTAAGCATCGTTGAGAGGGAGCAGAAAATCATCCTTACCGATTGCTATGAGATAGAACTTCGGGGCATTCTCAAACTGCCGTTTCAGTTTATCCACCAGCTCAGGGTCATTCTCCATATTCACGCCCATCCCGTTCCAGCGCACGGCCGGAGAGAAAAGGCCAACGTAATCGAAGGAGTCCGGGCGCTCCATGCTGATTCGCCATGAGTGACCGCCACCCATCGAAAGACCTGCTATCGCGCGGTTCTCCTTCCCGGGTTTCACGCGGTAATTAGCTTCAACATAACCGATTATCTCGTCAAAATTCTTCTCGAAAAGTCTGTCGGGATCCACGGAGTGCTGCCCCTCTGGAATGTACATCCCGTCGCCCGTACAGCCGGGAGCCGCCTTTCGCAGCGCGTTTCCGTTAGGCATCACCACTATCATCGGCTTAGTTACTCCTGCAGCTATCTGATTGTCAAGTATCTCAACGGCTCTGCCCAGTTCGCTCCAGGCATTCTCGTCGCCGCCCATCCCGTGCAGAAGGTAGAGCACCGGATACTGCTCCGTCGAAGTCTCATAGCCGGCCGGAGTGTAGACGGTCATCCTTCTGCTGCCGCCGAGTCCTTCCGATTCGTACCATACCTGATGCACGCTTCCGTGGGGCACATCCTTGCTCTCAAACCATTTCGAGCCCTCCCCCGGCACGATGAAAATATTCGCCAGCGACGCGATGTCGCGCGCCACATACGGGTTGCTCGGATCAAGTGTCCTGACTCCGTCTACCTCAAACCAATAGTCATACAGGCCCGGCTCTACCCCCGAAAAGAGTATGCGATGCTCGCCGTCGGTAAAACTTACGCTTGCCGGCTGAAGGTTGGCGAAAGCTCCTTTCACACTTATGTCGCTTCCCTCGGGAGCCACGAGAGTGAAGGTGACGTCGCCGTTCGCCTCCACCGTCGGGCGCTTCTCCGGCACCGGAAGCGATATGTTTTGCTGGGCGCTCGCTGCTGCGCTCACGCCGATATAAAGAGCCATTGCTACAAGAACCTTCTTCATAGTAATGAGTTGTTTTTCAAAGCAATATAGAGATTATTCAGATGAGTTTATCAATTTTTCCGCCACGGAACCTGCAGGCGGCTCTTTAGCGGTGGCCGATTTATAACTTGTCTTCTGGAAGAAGGCATCCTTTGTCAATTCTTTGAATGAAGCCTCGTCGTAAGGATCACCGCTGTGGACGTCCCAAAGCGCGTGGGTCGGGTCTTGGTCTACCTTCCTCATCTTCGCAAACGCCTCGATTGCCACGGGGTTGTTCTCCACGGCTATATTGAAGAGGAAATGGTGGGTGAAATAGTTGACTACGCTCGTCTCGTCTTCCCAATAATGCAGGATGGCGTCGCGCCAAATCGATATCAGCTCATTCCCCTTGCGGCTTCGTATGAAACAGTTCTGCACGAACGAATAATAAGCCCTTATCTTGCTGCCAGCCATATAGATGAAGAAATCTTCATCCATAATCCAGTCGGGTATCGGCTGCGTTACGAAAGCTGTGGCGTCGAGCCAAACCCCTCCGTGCCGCCACAGAAGATCAACACGGCAGATGTCGCTGAAGTGGGCGGCAGACAACTTCCCGTTTCTCCATTTCTCTATCACATAGTCGGGGAGGTCTACCCAGTCGAAGAGGTTCTCCTCGTCGAGCACCACGAGCTCCTGCTTCAAATGGCGGCGCATGCTCGCGAAGCACGCTTTCACCAGCAGTGGAGCGTTGCGCTCACCCTGAAACCAGATTGTGAACACCCTCTCGGGTTCAGGCGTCATATCGGCCGGCTGCCGGGGTTTGATCTCCTTGATGTGAGGTACATAACGTTTAAGGTAATGAAGGGTTGACCGTCTCGTGGCGTCATACCGCCGCTTCCGTCGCGCCGCCCTATCCCTGAACGGCCAGTTGAGAATGTGGCCGAAAAACACCAACGTGAACTGGCGCCTCACTCTGCCGAGAAATCTCTCCGTGGCTCCCATCACTCGCGATAACTGATGTAGTTGTGGGCCCACTGGCGCGGGGTCATGTAGTCGTCGCCGAACACCATGCTAAGATAAGCGTGGGTGTCGGCAAATCCGAAGAATTTATACCCTTCGAACTCTATCTCCTTGAGGGAGTCGAACCAGGCGCGGGGGAACACTGTGCGATAGTTTGTCGACCCCACGGCATGGGCCACCAGAGGGCTGTCGTCATATTTCCCCTCATGCACGGCCTTGTCGAGCTTGTTCCACCACCAATCCATCGAATGACGGTGCGCCTTCAGTATCGACACGATGTCTTTCTTTCCGCGGTGGTAAAGCCGGTTGTGGATGCTCATCAGCTTGTGCATATGCTCCCTTTGCGCCTTCGGCTCCTCGGGAACCGCATCTACCGGGAAAATATCCACATAGACTCCATACGTGCGTTTCCCTTTCTTGGCGGCTATGAAGGTAGTGGGGTCGCTTATCTTTATATACCCTGTGTTTAAGGCTATCTCGGGATCTTCGTTGTGTGAGTGGAGGCGATACTTATCGCTTTTATATATTTTCTCAAACCGGTCGTAATCTTCGCGGAGCATGAACATATCTGCGTCGTCGTCCCAGGGGATGAACCCTCCGTGCCTTACGGCGCCCAGCAACGTGCCCGACGACAGGGAGTATCTCAAACCGTTCTCACGACAAAATTTGTCGACATCTTTCATTATGTCGAGGATTATCTCTTTCTTCTCCTCAAGGGTCATCGGTGTCATAAGTAGTCTGTGTTTTAGCTGTATATCAACTTTGAAAACATCTCTTTCAAGCTTACTTCCGGCTTCCAGCCAAGAGCTTCGATCCTGCCGGTGTCGAGCCGCAGGATGGTGTCGGCAGCATACCCGGCGTCTTCCCTCTTCTCTATTTTTACTTTCAATTCCGGATTGAACTCCCTCACAACCATCTCCGCCATCTCTCTGATACTGATAAAGTTGGCAGGATTGGCCACATTGTAAATCTTGCCCTTTTTCCCCTTCAGCAAGATGTAAAACAGAGCCCCAACGGCATCCGCTGTGTCGCAATATTGTTTTGCCGACCGCCCTTCGGTGTGGAGCACGATGTCGCGCCGCTCCCTCACGGCCGATGCAAATTGCGAGAACACTCTACGGTCGCCTGCCGGAACGCCTGCTCCGAACACCTGGCAGAGCCGCGCCGTCATCACGTTCAGGCCATACTCCGAGGCGTAGCCGCTGCACAGGGCTTCCGCGGCCATTTTCGCCACCGGATAGCTGCTCCGCGGGCTCGACGTGTCTATCCTCCCGCAATAGGTCTCGGATTTCGGTTCGTCGCTCTCCGAAACGCCGTAAACCTCAAGCGATGAGAGATATACCATCCCTTTGACGCGTTTCTCTCTGCAATACCTCAAAAGGTTGGAAGTGCC
The DNA here is from genome assembly GCA_022509145.1 of Muribaculaceae bacterium. Taxonomy (GTDB): domain Bacteria; phylum Bacteroidota; class Bacteroidia; order Bacteroidales; family Muribaculaceae; genus Lepagella. The sequence continues at coordinate 49,994 of JAFLTX010000006.1, forward strand.
GCCGACGATTGCCTGCATCACCTCCACCGGCTTCTCGGCCAGCTCTTTGGAAGCCGTAGGCGAAGCGCAGTGAAACACGTAATCCGCCGCTCTTTCCCCCTCAGGCATCCAATTCTCTATATCTCCCGTTACAATTTCAACTCCCTCGTCGCCAAACATTTGCCGTGCCTTGTCGCCATTCCTGACAAGCGCGGTTATCCCTACATCGGCATCCCGCCTTTTGTTGAGCTCCAGCAAACCCCTCACAATGTACGAGCCGATGAGACCGGTTGCGCCGGTAATCAAAAAGCGCTTCCCCTTCACCTCTTCGATAAAAGGAAACCGCTCCGCAAATCGCTCTATATCAGCTCTCAGCATATCTTTCTATGTTTGGCTTTTATCCTATCCTCACAATCCGAAAATCTGCTTGTTCTCGCGGATGTCGATAAGGGTCTTGAAGATAAAAAAGTCGGTCGGAGTCGTTATCTTGATATTCTCGTCGCTCCCCTCCACGGTGTGCAGTTCCACTCCGTAATGGTGCATCAGCGAGCAGCAGTCGATGAAGTCGTGCCGCCCCTCTGCCATCGCCCTGCGTTCCATCTCCAGGATCTCACCGAGCCGGAAGCTCTGCGGCGCACGGGCTATCATACAGTCTTTGCGAGGGGGAATCTCCATCTTCTTTTCATCCCTCACTATCACCGTTTCCGTAGCCGGCACACAGGTGATGCAGTTGCCGTATCTCTTTACAGCAGCGATGTTTTCGGAGATAATATCGTGGTTGATGAGGGGTCTCACCCCGTCGTGGATAAGCACGATGGAGTCTTCCGGGGCAATCTCGGCGGCTGCCGTCAACGCATTCGTTATCGAGTCCTGACCGGTCTCGCCGCCCGGCACCACCGCCTTCACCTTCTGGAGCCCGAACCGCTTGATATAGCCGTTGAGCAAGTCAATGCGGTCGGCAATCGAGGCCACAACTATGGCGTCGATCTCCGGGTGCGTCTCAAACAGCTCCAGAGTATAGATTATTATCGGCTTGCCACGGAATTCCAAAAACTGCTTCGGGAGCCCCGCCGAGTGCATCCGCCTGCCGGCTCCTCCGGCAAATATCACTGCTATATTCATACCGACTGCAAATTTAACTAAAAAATCGTTAAATTTGCGATGTGAATCGGTATAAGATAGGGAATTTTATCATCGGCGGAATGTTGCACCTCCTGGCGCTCCTTCCGCTCCGGCTGCTCTACGGGCTCAGCGACATCCTCGCGTTCCTGGCCCGGAGGGTGATGCGCTATCGCCTCAAGGTGGTCCGCAAAAACCTCCGCAACTCATTCCCGGAGAAGTCTCCCCGCGAGCTGCGCAAGATAGAGAAAGCCTTCTATCGCGATCTCACCGACAGCATAGTGGAGACAATCAAACTCCTGCATATCAGCGACGAAGAGCTCAAACGCCGCGTTGAGGTGTCCAACCCCGACGAGATGGAAAGAATTGCCGCCGAAAATCCCTTCATCATCCTCTACCTCGGCCATTACGGCAACTGGGAATGGGTGCCCGCCACTACCCTCTCGCTCAAATCGCCAAAGATAATGGGTTCGCTCTACAAACCTCTGCGCGACAAACTTATAGCCCCCCTTATGATGAAAATGCGCGATCGTCTCGGCATCCGTCTCATTCCGTCGCGACAGGCTTACCGACGCCTGCTCGAAATGAAAGCCGAGGGCGAGCCGTTTATGATAGGGTTCATCGCCGACCAGCGCCCCGTGGGGGGTCCTTTCAACCACTGGACCACATTCCTCAACCAGCCAACCGCCTTCCTCGGCGGCGCCGAAACCATCGGCAACCGCATCGGCGCCAAATACCTATATCTCGAGATGGAGAAAACCAAACGCGGCCATTATCGCCTCACTTACAAGGAGATGGAGCCCTCACAGACTCCCGCTGAGGATTTCCCCTACACGCGCAGATATTTTGAAATGCTCGAGCAGACCATTCGTCGCGAACCCGCCTATTGGCTCTGGACCCACAACCGCTGGAAAGCCACCCCCTCCGACGCAGTTATCGCCCACCACGCCCCCGCAGAAAAACCCTCCGGCAAAACTTCCCCGAAGGCCGAAGCGGAAATTTCTGACTGAAATCCTCCAAAAAAAGATTGCCCAAAGCCGAAGCTTCAGGCAACCTTCAATATCTCAGCGCTTTATATTTAGTTTATATATTTGCACTCTGAATCGGGAGCAAACATACAAACAAAGAGAAATCGCTTACGCCTCCGGAGTCGGGATGGTGTCTATCGCGCGACGTATCCGCCTGATCACCTCATCCTTGGGCATCAGCTCGGTGATGTCGAACATATGCGGGCCACGGCATTGACCTACCACCGCAAGCCTGAACGCATTCATCACATTTCCAAGATGATAACCCTTGTCGGCGATCCAACCGAGCACTATCTTCTCGGCGTTGGCGCTCGTCATATCGTCGATACCTTCAAGCACCCCGATAAGCTCCTCCATTATGGCCGGCGTCTGGGCGCTCCAACGTTTGCGCACGTCTTTCTCAGCATACTCTTCGGGGGCCTTGAAGAAGAAATCAGCCTGCGTCCAGAGGTCCGGTATCAGATTCGCGCGACCTTTCACCAGCCCGATGGCCCGGGCTATATATTCATCGCTGAATCCGGACACGCCTTTCTCCTCCAGAATCGGTTTCAGCAGCGGCACCAGCTCGCTGTCGGCCATCTTCATAAGGTATTCGTGGTTAAACCAGATCCCCTTCTTATAGTCGAATTTTGCGCCGGCTTTGGCACAGCGGTCGATGCTGAACTTCGCTATCAGCTCGTCTTCGGTCATCAGTTCGCTGTCATCGCCCGGGTTCCATCCCAGCAGAGCCAGGAAATTGACTACTGCCTGGGGCAGATAACCCATGTCGCGGTATCCGTTCGAGACGGCGCCCGTGGCAGGATCGACCCAATTCAGCGGGAACACCGGGAAGCCGAACTTGTCGCCGTCGCGCTTCGACAGTTTCCCGTTCCCCTCCGGCTTGAGCAGCAACGGAAGATGCGCAAACTCCGGCATTGTGTCCTGCCATCCGAAGGCCTCGTAAAGCATCACGTGCAGCGGCGCCGACGGTAGCCATTCCTCGCCACGGATTACGTGGCTTACCTCCATCAAATGGTCGTCTACGATATTGGCCAGATGATACGTCGGCAGATTGTCCGCGCTCTTATACAGCACTTTATCGTCTACAATCGACGAATTTATCACCACCTCGCCGCGGATAAGATCGTTCACCCTCACTTCGCGGTCGGGCTCCACTTTGAAGCGCACCACGTATTGTTCGCCGTCGGCAATCCTACGCTCTACCTCCTCTTTTGGCAGAGTGAGCGAGTTTTTCATCTGTCCGCGTGTGGAGGCGTCATACTGAAAGTTGGGCACTCTCTTGCGGGCCTCTTCAAGCTCCTCGGGAGAGTCGAACGCTATGTAGGCCTTCCCGGCAGCCAACAGCTTATCCACATACTCTTTGTAAATCTCTTTCCTCTCGCTCTGGCGATAAGGGCCGTATTCCCCGCCTTCGCGCACACCTTCGTCGATGCCTATCCCGAGCCAAGCCAACGATTCATTTATATAATCTTCCGCGCCGGGAACGAACCGCTTGCTGTCGGTGTCTTCTATGCGAAGAATCATAGTGCCCCCGTGATGGCGGGCAAACAGATAATTGAATAAAGCTGTGCGCACTCCTCCGATATGGAGAGGGCCCGTGGGCGACGGCGCAAATCGCACTCTTACTGGTCGTTGCATTTATCTTCTATTTTTTTCTAAATTGTTTTCCATTCCAAATATAGATTATCTCGGGCCGCTTGAACAGCTCAACCAACGCGGCGTCTTCCACCGTCAGAATGTCGTCGGTACACAGCCGAGACTTCACCTCCGGGCTACCTGCTTCCGCCTCATACACAAACGAGTAGAACGGTATCATCCCCTCGATTTCCTTCATCGATGTGGAGCACCCTTTCGGTATCTCGAAATAGTCGCTCGGGCGCGGCTCGGGCAGATACCGTTTCGCCTGAAGAAGGTTCATCTTCGGGTCAAGAAACTGCACTTTCGTGTCCTGGTTGCCTCCGGGCTCACCTGTGGTGTAAAGCGTCATCACAAGGTCGTTGCCGTCTTTGCATCTGAGCACTTTCACCTGAAGCGTGCTCCCCTCCGTAATCTGAACTTCGAGGAAGTCCGGAGTAACGGTCTTCAGCTTCGATTTCCCGTCTAAATTATTGGTGGCCAGGTAAATGGAATCAGCATCGAAATAATCGAGCATATCCAGCCTCGTCTCGCGGGGGAGCATATCCAGCACCTCCATCGGCAGATCTACAAACGCCTTTCTTGCCGATATCGTGTCAGGCGCCGTCTTTGCCGCGCTCGCCGGCAGCGTGGCGGCCATTGCCACCGCCAAAGCCAGCGCTATCTTCTTCAATCTCATCATCTTTTTCTCTTTTTCTATCTTTTTTGACACCCTTCGCCTGCGCAGGTTTAATGCTCCCTGCCGCTCCTGCTTCCCTTATTTTTTCTTCTTGAAGATGTCGTAGTTACCGTTGTAGTTGGGGCGCGGCTGCACCTCATTTGCTGGGGTGCCGATATAACCTTTCTTCTTCCCCTTCTTCTCTCTGCCGGCCTTTACCTGCTGGGCAGCCGAGCGCTTGGCCTTTCCACCGCGCTTCATCCCTCCGCCGCGCCTGTCGCGGTCGCGCTTCTCCTTCTCGCGCCGGCTTCTCTTCTTCTCCTTGCCGCCCTTGTCGCGGTGCACGCTTTCGTTCAGGTCGATCTCGGGCATATCGCGGTAATAAGCAAGCAGACGGTTGAATTCCAGCGACAACACTCTCTTCAGCAGGTCTTCCTCCGAGAGCCATTCCAGCTTCTTGCGCACTCCCGGGAGGAAGCGCCCGATCTGGGCATCGTCAACGGCCACCCGTTCTATCCGGTCGGCCAGATGGTAGATCTGTTTCTCTATGATATGCTCCGGAGTCGGAACTTTCTTATACTCAAACTCTTTCCCTATTTTCTTCTCTATCTGGCGAAGTCTCGATTTCTCGCGCGAATGGATTATCGCTATCGAGACGCCGGTCTTGTTGGCTCTCCCTGTGCGGCCCGAGCGGTGGGTATAGACCGCCACGTCTTCGGGCAATCCGTAGTTTATCACGTGGGTGAGGTCGTCTACATCGAGCCCTCTCGCAGCCACATCGGTGGCAACAAGCAGTTGCGTCACGTGGTCTCTGAATTTCTTCATCGAGAGGTCGCGCTGCGCCTGCGACAGGTCGCCGTGCAGACAGTCGGCGTTATATCCGTCGGCTATCAGCTTGTCGGCTATCTCCTGCGTCTCCAAGCGGGTGCGGCAGAAGATCAACCCGTAGATATCCGGCGCATTGTCCACTATCCTCTTAAGCGCCAGATACTTGTCGTGAGCCTTAACCATATAGTAGATATGCTTCACGTTTTTGGCGCCTTCGTTTTTATTACCGGCCACAAACTCTATCGGGTCGTGCATAAACTTGCGTGCGATTCCCTCTATCTCCTTCGGCATCGTGGCCGAAAACATCAGCATTTTCCGCTGCTCGGGAACGTGCGACAATATCTCTTCGATATCCTCCAGAAATCCCATATTGAGCATCTCGTCGGCCTCGTCGAGTATCACGGTGTGCACGTGTTCGAGCTTCACTTCCCCTCTCTTTATCAGGTCGATGAGTCTTCCCGGAGTGGCCACCACCACCTGCACTCCGTTTCTCAGAGCGCGGATCTGGCTGTCGATGCTGGAGCCGCCGTAGACGGGGAGTATCCTCAGGTTGTCGATATATTTCGAGAAGTCGGCCAGATCGCCGGCTATCTGGAGGCAGAGCTCGCGTGTCGGCGCGATGACAAGTGCCTGGGGTTGGGCCAAAGAGGTGTCCACACGCTGCAGCACGGGGAGCCCGAAAGCCGCCGTCTTCCCGGTGCCGGTCTGCGCAAGGCCCACCACATCTCCCTCTTTCTCGTTGAGATGGGGTATCACGAGTTGCTGTATCGGCATCGGCGCCTCAAATCCAAGCTCGCCGATGGCGCGCAACAGCGCCGGAGCCACGCCAAGCGCCTCGAAACCAAGCGGTTGATTGTTGGTATTATCCATTTTTCTTTTCTATCTTTTTTTCTTCTCAAGTTTGGCGCGGAAGGGAGCAATAAACTCCTCTTCCCACACTTTGCGCTTCCTTTCCGGAGCGTCTGCATACACCTCCTCGGCCCGACGCAGGGCTTTCTCGAGGCTCGCAATTTTAAATTCTTCTTTCGACGAGAGTATGTAACTCAGTCGGTTCGGCCTATAGTGGTATAACGGCAGATTCAGTATCGCAGTTCTCTTTACGTTGAGCAGCACTTCGCCCCACCAAGGGAAATCTTCATAGATTATCCCCGGGATAAACTCCACATTCTCAACCGCTTCCCGTCGGTACAATGCTCTCCAAGGCTGGCAGTGCTTCACCATCCACCGCTTTCTTTTCCCGTCGACGGCCGGGTGGCTCTTTTCGGTTACATATTCGTAGATATCATCTGTCACCAGATATTCCAGCTTCGTCGGGTCGTATGTCGCAGGCTTCTTGGCCCACTCTCCCGGCAATCTCAACATCTCGCGTATCAGATTGGCTGTCCGATACTTACGGTTGTAGGTATAAGCCACCATATCGGCTCCGGTTTCCTCGGCCAACCGATGGCATATCTCCAACGTCTGCGGGTGCAGATAGTCGTCGCTGTCAAGAAATGTTATGTAGCTCCCCCGGCTCTCTTTCACCCCGATGTTCCGCGCCCTTGACACGCCGCCGTTCTCCGTATGGATCACCTTTATGCGGTCGTCATCCTTGGCCATTCGGTCGAGTATCGCTGCCGATCCGTCGGTGCTCCCGTCGTCTACGCAGACGGCTTCCCAGTCCCCATAGCTTTGGGCTTTAAGCGAATCGAGACACCTCTCAAGGTATCTCGCTGAATTATAGACCGGTACTACTACTGAAATCATAACACGTTTTCAAACCTCTCGGGCAGTTTCACCGTCAGTTTAAGCCCCAGGAGGCCGGGTTTGTTCCAGGCGTAGGGAGGGCGCACGAGCCGCTCGATTTTTCGCGCCATCTTGGTGGTACGGTCGAAGTCGCGGGGCTCGAGCATCGTCACGTAGTCTATCGTCTTCCTGCGCTTTTCGATGTGGTGTTTCCATCCCTGCTTCAGCCGGTCGTTGTCTCTTATCCTCCCTTGGATCATACGCAGGTCGCTGTAGCCGAAATGCAGCAGATAGAGATGGGGGTCGATATGAAAATTCCGGCCCTCCACGCGGTGGAAGCCGCTGCCCCACTCCAGCGGGGTGGTCAAGACGGTGGCTTTCGTATAGCGAGTGCCGATTCGGGCGTAACGCCTCTGGCTCAAAAACGGGTCGGTGAGCTTCAGGTCGGTTTCCTCGCCCAGCCTCTGCCCGAAGTCGAGCCCGAGCCCTGAGATGGTCTTCGGCAACTTGCTATCCGACAGATACTCAGCCAGGGTCTTACCCTCGGCGGGGTCCACTACAAGATATTCATCGGCATCGCCTCCGATCACGATTTCATACCCCTGCTCAAAAAGGCGCTTCGCCTGCTGCGACACAAACCGGATACGCCCCTTGTCGGAATTCACCACGTTCGTTCCGATCTTATCCACCACCGTGCAGTTGCACCCGCGGCAGAACTCCGGCACTTCCTGATCCTTCCCGTCGAAGAAGATATAGAGATTCTCCGCGCCAAACTGGCGTGAATAGTAATCAACCCATTTCTCCAGGAAAAACAGGTCGTTTCTCACCATCGTTATCACCGCTATCTTCTTCATCGGCGCAATATCTTCCCAATCATCCCAATCTATTCGGCTTCAGTGCAAACCCCTCCCGTTCAGCGCAATACACATCTGCATCGGTGGAAACTTCCGCATCTCCAAAAAGCCGATTTTTCTTCGGATAGCAAATTTACAAACAATTTTTAATTCCACAATCACTTCCCCCAAATTTTTAAAACCACCCCTTGCCTCCATCCCACCGTCCTCAATGTTTGTTCCAGGAGCGGGCCGCAGTCCCGCACCATTTCTCCTTCGCTGCTTTTTTTCCATTTTTCGCTATTATTACTCCTTATATTTGCGGTTTCAACCATTTTTTTGTAAATTTGCGCTCAATTAGATATCTATATTTTTTGTTTTCGGCAGAGATGCCATCATTCTTAAGTATTTTTTAAAAATGGATTTAGAAAAAAAACCGAAAAGGCCGAGAATCGGCTCCATGACAAACCATTCAAATGACTCAGAACAAGGGGAACAGCGCTACGAAAAAGTAAATTACCCACAAAACAACCTTTCTAACCAACGCGCCATTCAGGCAAGCACTCCGCAAGATGAAGAACACACCCCCAATCCGTTCTCAAGTCGCTTCCAATCTGAACATTACCAGCCCCGCCCGCGTTTCTCTCAGCCCCGTCAGGAAATGAGCGAAAACCAGCAATCGGCCGACGACTTCGACCGCGAGGCTACTCCATACCGCCCCTCGGGCGGCTTCCACCGCAACAACAACTACGGCGACAACAACTACAACCAGCAGCGCCAGAACGGCTACAACAACCGCCGCTACAACAACCAGAATCAGGGCGGCTACAACCGTCAGGGCGGCTACAATCGCCAGGGTGGATACAACAACCAGGGCCAAGGCGGCTACAACAACCGCTACAACAACCAGAACCAGGGCGGCTACAACCGTCAGGGCGGATATAACAACCAGGGTGGCTACAACAACCAAGGCCAAGGTGGCTACAACCGCCAGGGTGGTTACAACAACCAGGGCCAGGGCGGTTACAACCGTCAGAACCAGGGCGGTTACAACCGTCAGAACCAGGGCGGATACAACAACCACCGCCAGGGAGGTTACAACCAGAACCAGGGCGGATACAACAACAACCGCCAGGGTGGTTACAACAACCGCTACAACAATCAGGGCCACGGCGGCTACAACAACCGCCAGAACCAGGGCGGCATGAAATTCGTGCCCAGACCCCGTCAGATCGATTACGTCCTCGACGACATCGATCCCAACGAAGAAATCCGCCTCAACAAATATATGGCAAACGCCGGCCTCTGCTCACGCCGCGAAGCCGATGAGTTTATCTCTCAGGGTAAAGTGAAGGTCAACGGCGAGGTGGTGACCGAGCTCGGCACCAAGATCAAGCGCAACGACGTGGTGGAATGCAACGAAAAAGTCGTTACTCCCGAGCGCAAATGCTACGTCTTGCTCAACAAGCCCAAGGATTGCGTCACCACAAGCTCCGACCCGAAAGGCCGCGTGACGGTGCTCGATATCGTCAAGAACGCCTGCAGGGAGCGCATCTATCCCGTGGGACGTCTCGACCGCAACACCACCGGCGTGCTCCTGCTCACCAACGACGGCGACCT
>JAFLTX010000060.1 GCA_022509145.1 Muribaculaceae bacterium
GCCTTGTGGTGTAATGGTAGCACGCAGGTTTCTGGCACCTTTAGTGAGGGTTCGAATCCTTCCAAGGCAACAAAAATAAGTTGTGTCACGAGACGCAACTTATTTTTTTCTACTAACCTCCCCTATTATGTTATCACTTTGAATCAAGGCTGTTACTCCGAATTCCGTTTTTTTAAATAGCGCCGGCGCTTTATAAAAAATAAGCACCGGATAGCTATTAAGGTAGAATAAGCACAAGCGGAATCATCATTTGAATATAAGGGGCCCTTATTTAGAATTAATTTAAATAAGAAAATAATTTTTAATTGTTACTTTTGCAACGATTATGGCTCCATGGGGTCACGGCAAGATAATCCCATCTGCCTCCTCTCCTTACCAAACTCTTAAACATTTGGCAGACAGAATGTTGAAAAAAGTCTTGCAATGAATTAGAGGAACCCTCTGCTGAAGCCATATAATTTAATATCACTATAAATAAGAGATGAGGTTATCAAATCTTAGGCCGGGCGAATCGGCCGTCATCATAAAGATTCTCGGGCACGGAGCTTTCCGGAAGCGCGTGATGGAGATGGGCTTCGTGAGAGGCCGCGAAGTCACCATGGTGCTGAACGCTCCGATGCACGACCCGATAAAATATAAGCTGATGGACTATGAGGTGAGCCTTCGCCGCAGCGAGGCCGAACTCATAGAGGTGGTGCCCGTGGACGAATGGATGGGCACTCCGAGAAACCTCGCACACCTGACCCAACATTTCGAGGAGACCGACGCAACGAAGCCGCCCCGCAAAGAGAAAATCATCAACATCGCCCTTATCGGCAATCCCAACTGCGGCAAGACCTCGATTTTCAACCGCCTTTCCGGTGGACATGAACATGTAGGGAATTATGCCGGTGTAACCGTGGGCGCCAAAGAAGGAAAGATACGTTACCGGGGATATGAGATAAATGTAGTAGACCTTCCGGGCACGTATTCCCTCTCGGCATATTCCCCGGAGGAGAAATACGTGATGGAGTATCTTTACAAGGAGACGCCCGATGTAATCGTAAATGTGGTGGTGGCCTCGAATCTCGAGAGGAACCTCTATCTGACCACGGAGCTCATCGACATGAACCGGAGCCTTGTGATAGCGCTTAACATGTATGACGAGCTTGAGAAAAGCAAAGCCGTGCTTGACTACGAATTGCTCGGCTCGCTGCTTGGCGCACCGGTGGTGCCGACCAAAGCGTCGACGGGTTGGGGCCTCGAAAAGCTGCTCGACACCGTGATCGAGGTGTATGAGCTCCGCGAGCCCCACATGCGCCATATCCACGTAAAGATGCGCCCGGAAATCGAAAACGAAGTAGGGCGCCTCAACGACGAGATAAAGCGCACGCCGGAGGTAACCCACCACTTCTCCCCCCGCTACCTGGCCATAAAGTTTCTGGAACGCGACCCCTTTGCAGAGGATATTCTGAAAGACGTGGCCAACTATGAGAAACTGCGCAAAATAAGGGATAAGAGCGCCGAGAAAATCGAGAAGCGGCTCGACCATGACGTTACATCGGCCGTGACGGCTGAAAAATACGGTTTCATATCCGGCGCTATGGCAGAGGCGTTTCAGACCGGCGAGGAGAAGAAGACCACGAGTATCATAGACGCCTTCGTAACCAACAAACTCTTCGGGTTTCCGATTTTCATCCTGGTGATGTGGCTTATGTTCTGGGCCACTTTCAAGCTCGGCTCCTACCCTATGGAATGGATCGAGGATCTTGTAGGGTGGTGCTCGGTAAAGATCGACGGCGTGATGGCCGACGGGCCTCTCAAAGACCTGCTGCTCGACGGCATAATCGGCGGTGTGGGCGGAGTGATAGTCTTCCTCCCCAACATCATGATTCTCTATGCTTTCATATCCTTCATGGAAGATTCGGGGTATATGGCCCGCGTGGCCTTTATAATGGATAAGCTGATGCACAGGATGGGGCTTCACGGGAAGTCGTTTATCCCGCTTGTGATGGGGTTCGGCTGCAACGTGCCGGCCATCATGTCTACACGAATAATAGAGAGCAAATCGAGCCGGCTGATCACCGTGCTCATCAACCCCTTCATCAGCTGCTCTGCGAGGATTCCGATCTACGTGCTTCTGGTGGGCGCGTTTTTCCCGCATTACGGCGCATGGGTGTTTGTGGGGTTGTATTTCCTGGGAATAGCGGTGGCGATCATCACGGCCCGGCTTCTGCGCAGATTCTGGTTTAAGGTGGATGAGACCCCCTTCGTGATGGAGCTTCCCCCATACCGCTTCCCCACGTTTAAGTCGACGGTACGCGACATGTGGTTTAAGGCGCGGCAATACCTTCAAAAGATGGGCGGCATCATCCTTGCGGCTTCCATCATAATCTGGGCATTGTCATATTTCCCGCGCCATAACGAGGTGCCCGAGAAAGTGAAAGCGGAGATGATAGCCGAGCTTCCGGCGCAAAGTCTCAAGGAGAAGTCGCAGGAGGAAGTGGACCAGCTCGTGCTCTCCGAATACCAGCAGGAGTCATCGATCCTGGGGCATATCGGGCGATGGGTCGAGCCGGTGATGGAGCCGATGGAGTTCACGTGGAAGACCTGTGTATCACTCTTTGCCGGAGCCGCTGCGAAAGAAGTAGTCGTCTCCACCTTGGGCGTGCTTTATATTGGCTACGACGATGCCGACGCCCTATCCACGCGCTTGTCGTCGCCTTCGCCGGTTACCGGGAAACCACCCTTCAACACCGCTTCGGCGTTGGCGTTCATGGTGTTTGTGCTGCTCTACTTCCCGTGTATCGCCACGCTTTCGGCCATAGTGCATGAGACCGGCCATTGGCGTTACGCCATCTTTTCGGCGCTCTACAACACCGGGCTGGCATGGGTATTCTCGTTTATAGTCTATCAGATAGCGCGACTGTTTGTATGACAATAAGTTAAGATACAGCACAACCGGAGACGACACAAAAAAGAGTGGGAGACCTCTATTTGGCACGATGTTTGCATTTTTATCGAAAAAATTTGAAAGAAATATATGAAATCCGATTTTTCAAGTCAATTCAGACCGATCCTTGAGAAAGCTTTCGCTGTAGCGAGGGAGCTCGACAGTCCGATGATTGCCAGCGAACACTTCGTGCTCGCAGCTCTGCGCGAGAATGGCGATTACGCTCTCAAGATACTGCGTCAGCTCAACGTGCCCGTGGAGCAATTGAAGCTGACAATTGAAAAGCACATCAGAGAGAATCAGCCCGGCGGGGAAAGCACCACCCTCTTCGAGCAACAGTATAAGATCACCACTTCGGCGATCCGCCATCTGCAGCTGGCCGTTTCGGAAGCGCGCAAGATGGGAGGTAATGTAGTGGCCGGCATGCATATCCTGCTTGCCCTCATGCACGACCCCAAATCGATGGAGAGTCCTTTCCTTGACGAAATCAAACGTAAATATCTCAACTTCGACATCTCGATACAGAACATCGAGCCGATTCATAACGATCCTCCGATCTCGAATGAACTGGACGACGAAGACGATGACTCCGAACCGTTCGGTCCTCCCAGGAAGCGCGGCAAGGCTGCTTCGAATAAAGACGAGATCTCAGACACCCCGGCGCTCGACCAGTTTGGTTACGACATGACCAAAGCTGCGGCCGAAGGGCGACTCGACCCGGTGGTAGGGAGAGAGAAAGAGATAGAACGCGTGGCTCAGATTCTTTCGCGCAGAAAGAAAAACAATCCCGTTCTCATAGGCGAGCCGGGCGTCGGCAAGTCGGCAATCGTGGAAGGGCTGGCAATGCGCATCATCCAGAAGAAGGTGTCGCGTCTGCTTTTCAACAAGCGAGTTATCAGCCTCGACCTTGCCGGTATGGTGGCAGGTACCAAATACAGAGGTCAGTTTGAGGAGCGAATCAAAGCCGTGGTAGACGAGCTTTCGAAGAGCCCCGACATCATCCTCTTTATCGACGAGCTTCACACCATCGTAGGCGCAGGCGGAGCCCCGGGTTCCATGGATGCGGCCAACATCCTCAAGCCGGCTCTGGCGCGCGGCGAAGTGCAGTGCATCGGCGCCACCACTCTTGACGAATACCGCACCAACATCGAGAAGGACGGCGCTCTCGAACGCCGTTTCCAGAAGGTGATCGTCGAGCCCACTTCGGCCGAGGAAACGCTCGAGATCCTGCGCAACGTCAAGTCGAAATATGAAGAGCATCACAACGTGAACTATACCGACGATGCCCTCCGGGCCTGCGTATCGCTCACCGATAGATATATCTCAGACCGCAACTTCCCCGACAAGGCTCTCGACGCTCTCGACGAAGCCGGCTCACGCGTGCACATCATCACCAATGTGGAGCTGCCCGAGGAGCTCAACTCTCTTGAGGCTGACATCGCCGATCTGACCAACCGCAAGCTTGAGGCTGCGAAGAAACAGCAGTTTGAAGAAGCGGCCCGTCTGCGCGACGAAGTGGCCGAGAAGAAGAAAGAGCGCGACCGCATCGAGAAGGAATGGGAAGAAAAACTCAACACGGCCCGAGAGACTGTGGATGAAGAGAAAGTGGCCGAAGTGATAGCATTGATGACCGGTGTACCCACGCAGCGCATAGCCCAGGCTGAAGGCGAACGCCTCGTGAACATGAACGAAGCTCTGAAAGGAGCCGTCATAGGTCAAGACGAAGCCGTGGCAAAAGTGGTAAAAGCTATCCAGCGCAACCGCATCGGCCTCAAAGACCCCAACAAGCCGATAGGCACCTTTATGTTCCTTGGGCCGACCGGTGTGGGTAAGACACTTCTGGCCAAGAGAATAGCTGAATATCTCTTTGACTCGCAAGACGCCCTCATCAGGATGGACATGAGCGAATTTATGGAGAAGTTCACGGTTTCGCGCCTCGTAGGTGCGCCTCCGGGATACGTTGGATATGAAGAAGGTGGCCAGCTCACCGAGAAGGTAAGACGCAAACCATACAGTGTGGTTCTGCTCGACGAAATCGAGAAAGCCCACCCCGACGTCTTCAACCTTCTGCTTCAGGTGCTTGATGAAGGACGCCTCACCGACTCACTCGGGCGCAGGATCGACTTCAAGAACACCATTCTCATCATGACCTCCAACGTAGGCTCGCGCCAGCTGAAAGATTTCGGTTCGGGCGTAGGGTTCAACACCGAGAGCATCTCGAAGGAGCAGAGCCGCGGCGTGATCTCCAAAGCGCTCAACCGCGCGTTCTCACCCGAGTTTCTCAACCGTGTGGACGACATTATAATGTTTGATCCACTTGAGAAGGAATCGATCGACAAGATCATCGATATCGAGCTCCGCGACTTCACCAACCGTCTTAACATCATAGGTTTCAACCTTGTTTTGAGTCCGGAAGCGAAAAACTTTATCGCCGACAAGGGCTACGACCGCAACTTCGGTGCCCGTCCGCTCAAGAGAGCGATCCAGAAATATCTGGAAGATGAGCTGGCAGAGCTCATGCTTCGTCTTACGTCAGAAGGTAAAACTTCAGGTCAGATCACAGTGGCTTATGCAGACGGCGCGGACAAACTTGCCATCGCTTTCCAGGAAACCGTTCCGGAAGCCGAAGAAGCCGAGAAATCTGAAGGCGAAGCCGCTCCCGTAAAAGAGAACGAAGCCTCCGAAGGAGCCGCTGAAAAGAGTTCGTCGGAAGAGAACCCTACAGAGAAATAAAGAAGAACAACAAATCCCTAATATATAGCGGAGTGAAACGCAATAGTTTCACTCCGCTATTTTTTGATTGAATTCTGAGAAGGGGGTTGAATATATCTCAAAGGATGGTTAACCGGATTTTTATGGTGGTTTTTGAATTTTTTTCTACAAAAGTCTATATTTTTTTGCACGAATTGAAGTGGTGCCGCAAAATGATACATGTTTGGGTTATATTGCGGAAAATTGAGTTTGGTTTTATCCTTAAACAAACTCGGAAAAGAATCAACTCGGGAACAATTGAGACAGATATAGAAACCTTCAAAAATAAAAGCGGTATGAGAAAAATTAACGAAATGGTGAAAAGAGAGATGAAGAACATGCGTGAAGAGAGAAGGTTTGAACGAGCAACGAAGGCGGTGAAACGACCGAAGAATCTTCTTGAAGCCATGGAGAGCGTAGTGGAGGTTATAGAAGACTCTAAGATGGATGAGGAGATCATCGCGACCCTTCGTCCCTGCACCAGTTACATCACCAAACTGTTGGGGATAACGCCGGTACAGGCAATATTTCTCTCCATCTTCATCGACAAGAGCGAAGACACACGCATCCGCCCCTCGGAGCTGGCATCTTTTATAGGTGTGCGTACCGTCAGGATGCACCGCTATATCGACGAGATCAACGCGCTGATTGAGAAGGGGTATATCAAATGTTCGTCACGCCACGACGACCAGACCTACAGGGTGCTCCCCCAGGCTTTGAAGGCAATCCGCAACAATAAAGCGGTGGAATTGATAGTGGAGACCATCGAAGACACGCAGGAATTTTTCGACTGGTTCAAGAAGATGGCCCGCGAGAAATCGAACAACGAGATAGATTACGATTCTTTTATGGAGCAGACCTTTGAGAAACTTGAAATGATCAAGGATTCGGTTTTCGTACGCGGTCTGAAGCGCCATAACTTAGGGCAGTGGGACACAATGCTCTTCATCTATCTGGCCCACCTCTACGTGGAGAACAACGACAACGACGTCCGTTTCGGCGACATCGAGAATCTCTATGACGACGAGGAGATACCGGGCCATATCAAGAGACGCCTTCGCGGCCACGACGGAGACCTCTTCGAAGAAGGGCTCATCGAGAACGCCAACGAAGACGGGATGGCAAAGTCCAATTCCTTCAAACTTACAGAAGGCGCGAAGCAGACGCTGCTCTCTGAGCTCGCAATCGAGAATATAGGGAAATCAGAAGTCGGGCTGCTGCGCCACGAGCAGCTGGCGAAGAAGTCGCTTATCTACAACGCCAAAGAAGAGGGGCTGATCAAAGAGCTCTCATCCATCCTCTCGGAGAAACGGTTTGCCCAGGTGCAGACGAGACTTAATGAGTCGGGGATGCGTTCGGGGTTCTGCTGCATCTTCTACGGGGCTCCCGGCACCGGGAAGACCGAGACCGTATACCAACTGGCCAAGCAGACCGGCCGCAACATAATGCAGGTAGACGTAGACAAGATCAAGAGCTGCTGGGTGGGCGAAAGCGAGAAAAACATCAAGATTCTCTTCGAGCGTTACCGCAACATCTGCAAAAACTCTGAGAAGGCTCCTATACTTCTCTTCAACGAAGCCGACGCAGTCTTGGGCGTCAGAATGGAAGGAGCTGCCAGAGCCGTAGACAAGATGGAGAACTCCATCCAAAACATCATCCTGCAGGAGATGGAGAAACTCGAGGGGATAATGATCGCCACCACCAATCTTACCTCCAACCTCGACAAGGCATTCGAAAGGAGATTTCTGTATAAAGTGCAGTTTGAGAAGCCGACGGTGGAATCCCGCGCAAAGATATGGAAGGTGATGATGCCCGGACTCAAAAAAAGCCAGGCGCTCAGGATAGCCGGGAAGTTTGACCTCTCGGGCGGCGAGATCGAGAATGTGGTTAGGCGCCACACCGTCCAGACCATCCTGACCGGAGACGAAGTGATCGACGTGGCCGCCATCGAAGAGAACTGCAGGCTGGAGCGTCTGAGCAACACCAACTTCAACAGAATCGGGTTTTGAAATCTGACTCTTGTGGCTCTTATTCCCCAGCTGAATACGTTAAGAAGGGTCGCCCATCACGGTGCGACCCTTCTTGCTGCAATTATATAGTCAGACCTATCTCTCTTCGTAAATCCTTTTCTCAAATTCCACCTCTTTACTTATTAGCGATGGTAAAGATTGTGATAAGGGCTGTGGATAGCAAACCCGAAATGGTGGAGGAGGTGAAGGCATTCCGGGCATTCCCGGCCTCGAGGTTGCGCCATCGGAGGTTTTTGGGGACCGCGGGGCGGTTGAACGGGACCTCTGGCTCCCTTGTTGATTTGAGGGGGTGTTTGCCCCGGACGATTGTTGGGTGCCACTGAGTGAACTGGTCCGCCTTTCTGAGGAGTTGCGGGTGCAGGTCCATGTGCGTTGGCAACGAAACCCATACTTCCCATCAAAACTCCTAACCCAACTAAAAGATTTCTAAGCGTTTTCATAATGTTACAGTTTTAATGGTTAATTATTCGGTTTATGCTTCTTTGACTGCATAAAGATACAACCGTTTAAAAGCACAACGCAAGAAAACTGCTAAAGAATGTTAAAACGGGAACGCCATCACAAATGACGTTGAACTAACTCTCTGGGTGACAGTAGAATGACGACCTCTGATGGGTAACCTTAAATAGTAACCCTGAAGGAGGTAAATGAAATGGATAGCCTTATAATTATTGAAGCAGGCCCTCCGACACGAGCATGGCGCGGTAATAAGACGTTTTGTTTTGCAACGACATCGGATAAGCCTTTGACGTAGACGGCATTCTCCAATGGCGAAACGTCCTCTCCGAGCCATCCGGCATCAAGATTTTGCAATCAATGAACTCCCCCATCTTTGGAACTGCGGTGCCGGTAAGCTCCGCAATGACGGAAGCCGCCTTCGCGCCAGTGGTAACGATGGCTGTACATTCAGGCACCTTCGCCAAGAGCCTGGGGAGGTTCACAGGAGTTACAATCTGAAGGAATTTATCGGAAGCATTGTCCTTGGTTCTTATAACTTCGGTTGCTGTCTCTCCCACTCCGATCTTATGGGAGGTGAGCATCTCCTTGATGGCTTCGGCATTTACCTTCTTGGTAGCCGGATTAAAGAACCGGTCCTTGTCATCAAAGAAAATCGAGCCGAAAATTCGCCACATATCATTGTAATAATTGGGATAGAAAAAATCCATGGCCCATTTGTCGCGCTTGGGCGGAAACGTGCCACACATTACAATCCTGCACCCTTCAGGCAGGAAGGGAGTAAACGGATGGTGTTCGATTTTCGGTGTTTCCATATCTTTAAAACGTGATAAAAACGGCTTTGTTCAAGAGGGAAGAGCAAAAGAGTGGTGCAAAAGGAATATTATCATTATATTTGCAAAGAAGAAAAAGAGAATCATGGACACCATCCCCGCTCCAAAAGAAACGAGAACGCCCCTCGTGAGTATAATTTTACCGGTGTATAACGCCGGCGAAGAATTGCAGCAAGCCGTTTCTTCAGTTTTAAAAAATACGGTTGACGACTGGGAGTTAATCATAATTAACGACGGATCAACGGACAATACAGGAGAGGTTGGCAGAAAACTTGCAGCCTCCGACCCCAGAATAAGATATTTCGAGCAAGAGAACGGAGGTCCGGCCGTTGCACGGAATACTGCGATGGAGAAAGCGAGAGGGAAATATCTGATGTTTCTTGATGCTGACGATGAATTCATGCCCGACATGATAGAGAAGATGGTGAAGGCAGCAGAGGAGAACGGCGCGGAAGTGGTGATGTGTGCCACTTTGGAGGTAGACTCGAACGGAAACGCGAGAACCATCCCCCACGGCATGCCGGCTAATAACAGTCTTGAAGGAGAAGAAACTGTCGACCCCTTCCTGCGTTCGTTGGTCAGAGAATGCAGAGGACGGACCCCGGCCCTTTGGAACAAACTCTACTCGTTGGATTTCCTGAGGCGCAACAAACTGCGCTTTGAGCCGTGGCAGTTTCACGGAGAAGATTGGACTTTCAATCTCAACCTATTTACTTCGGAGGTTCCCCGGATGTATTTTATAGAAGACGCACTCTACAAGTATAAATATAAAAGCGACTCCATTTCCAGAAATTATGTGCGGCCCGACAAGGAGCACCCCTTTCATTCCATCGACATATTGTTGAAATATAATGATAAATACCGCCTTGGCGAGGAGGGTTATATCTATGAGCGATATGTGAGAGAAACGATGGAAGATATGGTGATGGTAATCAAAAACGAGAATAAGCAGACCCGGAAGGAGATCTTGAGAGCATATCTCTCCCAGCCCCAGACAAAAGCCATCTTGAAAGAGAGCCTCCCCTACCGATTCTCAAGGAAGACCGACCTGTTCAGACAAATATTGCTGCGTGGCGGATACAATTTCGCCGTAGCTTTTCTGCGCATAATCGCTTGAGAGATTTGGGATGTATCCTCCAACACGAATCAGCCTTCGGTTTTTTCCAATCGCATCGGCCAGATTGACCATAAGGAAAGAGAACCTAAAACTGGAAGGGAGAAAAAATTAAAAAAATATCATAGAAAAGCGCGAGAAATATTGGAAAAGTCGTAAAAAAGTTATAATTTTGCGCTTGATTTCGCGGAAAGCTGCAATAAAGCCACGATAAGATGCGATCGCTGGAGATTTGAGCATTGCGGAAAGATGCGGATAAAAGAAGTAAAACATTAACAGATATAGAATTATCAGTCATGTCAAAGATTTGTCAACTCACAGGCAAAAAGACGGCGACGGGAAACAA
>JAFLTX010000061.1 GCA_022509145.1 Muribaculaceae bacterium
AATCGAACCGGGGACACAAGGATTTTCAGTCCTTTGCTCTACCAACTGAGCTATGACACCATCGCGCTTTTGCGACTGCAAAGTTAATACTTTTTTTCTAATTGTGAAATTTTTTCGCCGTTTTTCAATCTTTTTTCTTTTTTCATTCCAATTTTCCCCCTCCTTTCCCCTTATCGAGAAGGGCAACTTCTTACGGCTCCACGCCTTTCTCCAGCCTTGGAATGGCGCCTCGTTAGAGCTCCCAGCCTTTCCCTTCTAGCGGTGGAAGTGACCTGGCAGGTCCCGGCCCCCAAATAGCTCCTCACTCCCCTATCAGCTAACCTCGACGCGAAGGAGGCCACCCTCTTCCCGACGGCTGACAAAGAGCTTTCTGCGTCTGCGCCTGGGCGCCGCTTATCCCGCGGCCGATTCTTCAAAATTTTCCCCGAAATAATCTCAAAAATTTTGGTGTGTTTTAAAAAGTTAGCTAAATTTGCACCCATATATGACCTCGGCGGTCCAACTTGCCGCCGGGAGCCCTTGAGAGTTTTTTAATTTATAACAAAAAGAGAATCGGAATCTCTAAAATCCATGAAAGAAACAAACGTTAAGACCCTCGACCGCGTCGTGATCCGCTTTTCGGGCGACTCGGGCGACGGCATGCAGCTCGCCGGAAACATCTTCTCGAATGTCTCCGCAGGCGAAGGAAATCAAATCTCAACCTTCCCCGACTATCCTGCCGAAATCCGCGCTCCGCAAGGTTCGCTCTCAGGCGTGTCGGGCTTCCAGGTGAGCGTGGGTAAGGGGGTGCACACCCCGGGCGACGAAGCCGACGTACTCGTGGCCATGAACCCTGCCGCTCTGAAGACTAACTTACAGTATCTCAAACCGTCGGGTATCATCATTTGTGACGTCGACACCTTCAAGCCGGCCGACCTCAAGAAGGCTCAGTTTGAAACCGACGACCCCATCACAGAGCTCGGCATCGACCCCAAGAGGGTGATGCTCGTGCCCATGACCACCCTGCTGCGCCACACCCTCGAAGGCTCCGGCCTCGACCCGAAGGCCGTGCTGAAATGCAAAAACATGCTCGCTCTCGGCCTCATCTGCTGGCTCTTCGACCGCCCGCTCGAAAGCGTGTTGCGCAAGCTTGAAAAGAAATTCGCCAAGAAGCCCGAAGTCTTCGACGCCAATGCCAAAGTGCTGCACGCCGGTTGGGACTACGGACACAATACCCACTCCTCGATGCCCACTTACCGCATCGAGACCATGAACACCGAGCCCGGCGTCTACACCGACGTCAACGGCAATACGGCCACTGCCTGGGGCCTCATCATGGCCTCCGAGAAGAGCGGCCGTCCCCTCTTCCTGGGCTCATACCCCATCACGCCGGCCACGGATATCCTCCACGAGCTTGCCAAGCGTAAAGACCTGGGTGTCAAGGCCTGCCAGATGGAAGACGAGATCGCGGGCGTATGCTCCGCCATCGGCGCCTCCTATGCCGGCCACCTCGCAGTCACCACCACCTCCGGCCCCGGCCTCGCCCTCAAGAGCGAAGGGATCGGCCTGGCCGTGATGGCTGAATTGCCCCTGGTCATCGTAGACGTTCAGCGTGGCGGCCCCTCCACGGGTCTGCCCACCAAGACCGAGCAGACCGACCTCATGCAGGCCCTCTACGGCCGCAACGGCGAGAGCCCCCTCTGTGTGCTCGCCGCCGCAAGCCCCACCGACTGCTTCACCATGGCCTTCCAGGCGGCCCGCATCGCCATCGAGCACATGACCCCCGTCATCCTGCTCACCGATGCCTTCATCGCCAACGGCTCTTCGGCCTGGAGAATACCCGAAGCCTCTGAATATCCCGAAATCAAGCCCCCCGTGGTTACCCCCGAAATGCTCGAGAAAGGCTGGCGTCCCTACGACCGCGACGCCGAAACCCTCTCCCGCTTCTGGGTGGCTCCCGGCACTCCCGGCGGCATGCACCGCGTAGGCGGCCTCGAGAAAGACGAGCACACCTCCGTGATCTCTACCGACGGCCCCAACCATCAGCGCATGGTGGAAATCCGCCGCGAGAAGATCGCCCGCATCGCCGACTCCGTTCCCGAGCAGGGAGTATACGGCGCCGTTGACTCCGACACCATCCTCGTGGGCTGGGGCGGCACTTACGGCCACCTCTTCACCGCTTGCGAAGAGCTCAACGCCGAAGGTGTCCCCGTGGCTTTTACACAGTTCCGCTACATCAACCCGATGCCGAAGAACGCCCTCGACATCCTGAGGAAATACCGCAACGTGATCGTGGCCGAGCTCAACACCGGCATGATGGCCGACTACCTCCAGATGCATCTCCCAGAGAAGCGCATCCTCCGAATCAACAAGATTGAAGGTCAGCCGTTTATGGTGCGCGAAATCACCGATGGCGTCAAGGAGATTTTGGCCGGAAAGAGAGATTGATGCACCGATTGACTATCACAACTCAATTTTTTTGAAACATGGAAACCACAGTTACAGCATATAAGGCTTCAGATTTTAAGAATTCGCAGAGTGTGCGTTGGTGCCCCGGTTGCGGCGACCACGCCATCCTCAACGTGCTTCATAAGGCCATGGCCGACCTCGGAGTGCCCCCCGAAGACACCGTTGTTGTCTCCGGCATCGGTTGCTCCAGCCGCCTCCCCTACTACATGAACACCTACGGCATGCACACCATCCACGGCCGTGCGGCAGCCATCGCCACCGGCGTTAAGACAGCCCGCCCCGAGCTCTCCGTATGGCAGATCTCAGGCGACGGCGACGGCCTCGCAATCGGCGGCAACCACTTCATCCACGCCGTGCGCCGCAACGTTGACATCAACATCCTCCTCTTCAACAATAAGATCTACGGTCTGACCAAAGGCCAATATTCGCCCACTTCAGACCGCGGCACCGTCACCAAATCCAGCCCCTACGGCACCACCGAAGACCCCTTCATCACGGCCGAGCTCGTGTTTGGCGCCCGCGGCAACTTCTTTGCCCGCAGCATCGACATTGCCCTCGACACCACCAAGGAAGTCCTCGTGGCTGCCGCAAGGCATCACGGTGCGTCGGTGGTTGAGATCCGTCAGAACTGCGTGATCTTCAACCCCGGAAGCCACTCCTCGCTCTCCGACAAGGAGCGCCGCGACGAGCACACAATCCACCTCCACCACGGCCAGAAGATGCTCTTCGGCAAGGAGATGGAGAAGGGCCTGGTGCAAGACGGCTTCGGCCTCAAGGCAGTGACGGTGGGCCAGGACGGCTACACCATCGACGATGTCCTCGTCCACGACGCCCACACCCCCTCCTACGTGCTCCACGAGCAGCTCGCGATGATGGACGGCGAGACCCTCCCGCTGGCCATCGGCGTGATCCGCGACGTTGACGCGCCCACCTATGAGCAAGACGTTGAGGCTCAGGTTGCCGACGTCAAGAACCGCCGCGGGTTCGACTCCCTGCGCCAGATGATCCTCTCCACTCAGGAGACCTGGACCTGCTGACACCCCTCCCACAGCATTACACATCCCCCGGGCGTGCGGCCTTATACCCGGACGCCCGGCAATCAGAGAAGATACATATATGTTTGAGATTATCAGGAAGAGAGACCTCGCTCCCGCCATCACGGAGATGCGCGTCTACGCCCCGGCCGTGGCTGCTGCCGCCAAGCCCGGGCAGTTCGTAATCGTGCGCACCGACAAATATGGCGAGCGTATCCCTCTCACTATCTGCGACTTTTCTCCCGAAGAGGGCTGGGTCACCATCGTCACCCAGGCCATCGGCTACTCCACGACATGCATCAACGCCCTCGAGCCCGGCCAGGCGTTTGCCGACTTCGTTGGGCCTCTCGGCAACCCCTCCGACCTCCTCGAGCTCTCCGATGAGGAGCTCCGCCGCGAGAGAGTGCTCTTCGTGGCCGGCGGCGTAGGCACCGCTCCCGTCTATCCCCAGGCCAAGTGGCTCAAGGAGAGAGGCATAGAGTGCGACGTCATCATCGGCGCCAAGACAAAAGACCTCTTCACCTACGTCGACGAGATGCGCGGCGTGGCCCGGGTGCACCTCTGCACCGACGACGGCTCCGAAGGGTTCCACGGCATGGTCACCGCCCTGCTCGACAAGCTCGTGGAGCAAGACGGCATGAAGTTTACCCGCTGCGTGGCCATCGGCCCGATGATCATGATGAAGTTTACCACCATGACGGCGCGCAAGCACTCCATCCCCGTGATGGTCAGCCTCAACGCTCTGATGGTAGACGGCACCGGAATGTGTGGCGCCTGCCGCGTCACGGTCGACGGCAAGACGCGCTTCACATGCGTCGAAGGCCCTGAGTTCGACGGCTATCTCGTTGATTTCGACGAGGCAATGCGCCGTCAAAACATGTATCGCAACAATCCCAAGACCCACTGGCATCTCGAGGATAAATGCAATTGCACCAAGTAAGATGGAAAAAATCGACAGAATACCGATGCCCGAACAGGCGCCGGAAGAGAGAATAAAGAATTTCAAGGAAGTCACCCTCGGCTACTCCCTGGAGCAGGCCAGGCTTGAGGCAAGCCGGTGTCTCGACTGCAAGAAGCCCCGCTGCGTGCCCCGCTGCCCGGTGGAAATCGACATCCCCGGCTTCATCCGCCTTCTGCGCGAAGGCGACGTCGACGAGGCCTATCGCGTCATCGCCCTCTCCTCGTCGCTCCCCAGCGTCTGCGGACGCGTCTGCCCCCAGGAAAACCAGTGTGAGGGCGGCTGCATCCTCGGCATCAAGGGAGAATCCGTGGCCATCGGCAATCTTGAGCGTTTTGTGGGCGACCACGCCTCCGCTCAGGCCGATATTCCCGAGCGTAAGCCCGACGCCAAGAAGGTGGCCATCGTGGGCGCCGGTCCTGCCGGTCTCGCCTGCGCCGCCGACCTTGCCAAGCTCGGCTACGCCGTCACGGTCTTCGAAGCCCTGCATAAAGAGGGCGGAGTCCTTGTCTACGGCATCCCCGAGTTCCGCCTCCCCAAGGAGGGCGTCGTGGCCCGCGAGGTCGACGCCGTGCGCCGTCTCGGAGTGGAGTTTTGCCTCGACGAGGTGGTGGGCCGCACGGTGACCGTCGACGAGCTCCTCGATTCGCGCGGATTCTCGGCCGTTTTCCTCGGCACTGGAGCAGGACTCCCCCGCTTCATGAACATCCCCGGCGAAAACCTCAACGGTGTCTTCTCGGCCAACGAGTTTCTCACCCGTGCCAACCTCATGCACGCCTATTCCGACCGTTATGCCACTCCCATCTACGCCGGCCGTAAGTGCGTGGTGGTAGGTGGCGGCAACGTGGCCATGGACGCCGTGCGCACAGCCCGTCGCCTCGGCGCCGACGCCTCCATCGTCTATCGCCGCTCGGAGCAGGAGCTCCCGGCCCGCGCCGAAGAAGTGCGCCACGCCCGCGAGGAAGGCATCGGATTCATGATGCTCACAAATCCTGTAAGGGTGATAGGTAACGACAAAGGCGAAGTCACCGGCATCGAGTGCATAAGCATGGAGCTCGGCGAGCCCGACGAATCAGGCCGCAGAAGCCCCGTCCCCGTGGAGGGAAGCAACTTCATCGTGAATTGCGACACGGTGATAATGGCACTCGGCACTACCCCCAACCCGCTGATAAAGCAGACCACCGACGGTCTCGACACCGACCGCCGCGGATGCATCACGGCCTCCCCCGAAGGCGCCACTTCGCGCCCGGGTGTCTTTGCCGGCGGCGATGCCGTCACCGGCGCGGCCACGGTGATTCTCGCTATGGGTGCCGGTCGGAAAGCCGCTGCTGCAATCGCCGGTTATATAGGCGGCGCTTAGGGTCGCGGAGCCAGCCCCACTTGTTGAAATATTTTATCATGTTCCGTATGTGGATTCCCAGCATCCTCAGTGAGCGGCGGCTCTCACGGGCGTGGGCATGATATATGGTCAATGGCGGATAAAACAATGTCCGCCATTTTTCGTGTATCCGCCTGGTGAGGTCGATATCCTCGGGATACATGAAGAAGCGTTCGTCGAAGAGCCCTACGTCGCGCAGGGCCTCCGTGCGCAGCATCATGAAGCATCCGTGCATATAAGGCACGTCCATCACCTCCCTGTAGCCCGTATCCTCGAGCCGGAAGCGCCTCAGCCTCTTCCTCACCAGCCTCTCAGGCATGAAGCGGCTCGCTATGAGGTCCCAGGGCGTGGGGATGAGTTTGCACGTCAGCTGCAGCCGGCCGTCGGGATAGAGCACCTTGGGGAGCAACTGTCCCGTGTCCGGGTGGTTGTCCATATACTCCGCCAGCGGCCTTATCACCTCCCCCTCCCAGTAGATGTCGGGGTTGAGCACGGCGTGATACCTCGCTCCCGCCTCCATCGCCTTCCGTATGGCCGCGTTGTGGCCCGCGCCGTAGCCGCGGTTGGGGCGCCGTTCATACTCTATGCGGTCGTCGGCCGGCAGAAGCGCCGCTATACCCTCCTCTGGGGAGTGGTCTATCACGTAAAGCTTCCCTATCGGCTCGCGCAATGCGCAAAGGAGGACCCTTTCGAGGTCCTCCTTTCGAGTGTTGTAGGTTACTATTGATGCTGTAATCAAAGTCTTACCTTTTCTGCCTTCCCGTTGCTTACGCGGATGTAGAGACCGCGGTCCGGATGAGCCACTTTCACGCCCTGGAGCGTATAGTAGGTCGCATCTGCATTGTCGGCGTTGATGCTGTCTACGGCGTTGTCGGGATTGTCGGGATTGTCGTTCGGGTCGTCCGGTTCGTTCGGATCGTCGGGAACTGTGAACGGGGGATCCGGTTCCATCTCGCCGGTTACGTTGTAAATCTCGAGGAAGAGCGTGTCGTAGTCAAACACCAGTCTGTAGGTACCTTCGTTCACGAAGAAGAAGGGTGAGGTGGTGAACGAGAGGGTTAGAAACGTTGCGTCGCCCGCAGGGATTTTCACGTCTGCATTGTCCTCGCCGTCGAGAGATACCACGCCGAACGAGCCGGCTGTGAGTTCTGAATAGCTAACCCCTATAAGCACACTGTAGCCCGTTGCGCCTGTTGACTTCGGAGCGGAAATCACGGCCTCGTAAGTGAAGTCTTCGGTCGGTTTGAGCTCGCTCAATACCACCCATTCTTCGCCGTTGAAGCCCCATACGTAGAAGTTGGTCGGGTTGAACTCTTCAACGCTGAATTCCACTGTCTTCCAGCCTTTGGGAACGGATACGTTCATTGTGAAAGGCTTGGTCGGGTCGTAGCCGAACGGAAGGCCGGTCGGAGTGATGTAGAAACCGTTGGAAGCGCCTTCGGTGAGCTGTTGGGTCAGAGTGTAGCTGTTGAACGTGAGCATTTTCCCCATGCCGCCTTGGTTCACACCGTACCACGTCGGATTGGCTGCGCTGCCGGTGTAGAAACCTACTGCTCTCTGCTCTGTGCCTTCAAGGTAAAGCGTTACTTCGCCTTCAAACATGCCGGTGGCTTCGTTGTAAACGAGTTCGGCATCGTTGGCAGATGTGGTGAGAGTGCGGTTCTGGCCTGTTGCGTAGGCTACGTAGAGGCGGGTGTAGTCGCCGTCGCCTACGTCGTCAGAGTTGCCGAAGTCGTCGCCCGGGCGTACGGTGAGCACGTTGGTGGCTACGTCATATTCGAATTCCATCGGACCGTAATTGTAGAGATAAGCCCAGTCGCCTTTCCCTGCTTTCCACTGGCCTGTGTAGAAGTCGTCTTTGTCGGTGAATTCAAGGTTTACGCTGCCTTCGGCCGGCTGGAAGCCGTTCAGAGCCTTGAATGAAGGCTGGGTGCCGAGGAAGAACTTGAAGCCGCCTGCCAGTTCGGGCACGTCGTAGGTGCAAGTCAGCTTGGTAGGCTGTTCCGGGTCGCCGTAGAGCACGATGTTCTTGTAAGCTGCATCCATGTCTGCAGCACCGCTCGGGCCGCCGCATACCCACAGTGCGCCGTAATAGTCGGATACGGCTGCGCAGGTCACCTCAAGATACAGAGGATCCGGTTTGAACTTCAGGTGGAGCGTGCAGGATTTGTTTGCAGTCGACGGAAGGGTGTTTATCCACAGACAGCCCGTTATCGACGGATGCATACCTACCTCTACAGTTTCCTTCCAGTATCCGTAGGCGGCACCGGTCGCATTCAGATCCAGAATCGGTAATACAATAGATCTCCCTACAGCTGAGAACGACATCTGCTGAACGGCGTTGTACTGCACACCACCGAGAATCTGTGAATACCCGTAATAGGTGATATCGTTCCCCTCTTGCGAGTAAAGCTGGAAATAGACGGTCGATTCGGTGAAACGCTTGTTCACCACGATGTCTCCTTCATAATAACCTGTGGAGGCATCGTAGGTCAGTGCCGGGTCGTCTTCGCTCGGCATAATCACCGACGATTCAGCATTACGCATCACCTTTACCTCTGCCTGGGCAAACGCCGGCATGCTCAAGGCTGCCAATGCCAATACTGTTAAGATTTTTTTCATATTTATTTCTGTTTAAATTCGTTGGTTAACCCTAAACCAATTCCCAAGTATGTGTGGGGATTAAAGAACTACCTTTTCGGCTTTGCCGTTGATTACGCGGATATAGAGGCCGCGTTCGGGATTGGCCACCTTCACGCCCTGCAGGGTGTAGTAAGCTGCCTCGCCGCCATCGGCGTTTACGCTGCCTACGCCGTCAGTCGGGTCGTCGGGGTTCTCGTTGGGATCGTCGGGATTGTCGTTCGGATCGTCAGGTTCCTGAGTGGCCTTCTTGGTGAGGCGCACTTGGAAAGTCTTCCCGCTGGCGCCAGGGTAGAGGTTCAGATTTACCTTGTCGCCGTCCTGTACGATGGTGAATTCGCCTTCCACTTCTTCAAACTGGCTGGTGGTGCAGGTTACAGTTACCGTGTAGCCGTCTTCCGGGATGAATTCTACCAGGCTGCCGCCCTCGGCGATGCCGAAGAGCTGCTGCATGCCCGTGATCTCATAGTCCAGAGTCTTGTCGTTTACAGTCTGACGGATAGTGAGGAGTTGTTTCAGCTCGGCAAGAGTTGTCACGCCGCGGAATGTGAAAGTTACGTTGGTGAGCTCATCGATGGTCACGTTGAAGGTCAGGCCGGCTTTGTCTGAGGTGATGGTCACCTTACCGTTGTCGTCTACGTTGATGTCATAGCCTGCTGTGTTGGAAGAGGCGGGTTCTACGGTCAGAGAGTAGCCGCTGGTCGGGGTCAATACCAGGTCGAGATTGCCGTAATACCAGAGGTCGATGCTCTCTCTCGAGATTCCTTCGGCCTTACCGCCTGAAGTGATGGTCAGATACCTGTTGATGTCGGCCGAAGCATTCCCTTCAAAGTTGAGATGCACGTCGTTGGCTCTTTCAATCATCTTGATGGTGGCGCTCATAGCCTTGTAGTCTACGGTGATTTCTGCCTTACCCGGAGATGTGCAGACGAAGCTTGAGCAACCATCATTTTTCGTGGTGAGACCTTTGGTGTAAGTTTGACCGGTTTCCAGGTTGAAATCTGCATTGTCACCGGTACCAACAAGTTGGGCTCGGATTAACTGGCCGTCGTTCGTGTCTGAAGTGCGGAAGTAGAATGCGTAGCCGTCAAGCATGTTTTCGAAATTAGTGTTGGTCGGATCCAGATACCAGCCGGTGAATTCCAATTCGCCCGTGTAGATATACTTCTCGGTGCTTGGTTTGAGTTCTAAGACCGGCTTGGTAGTTGAGGTGCCGCCCCCTTCGTTGCTGGCCCATACCCATAATGCATCGGGATAGGAATCATCGTCTATCACCTGTTCGAATGTTGCGCTCGTGAAGCTGGAGTTTACCGAGATTTTCACCTTGCCGCTCGTTGCTCCACCATAAAATTCAGTTACTTGGATCACTGACGTTTTTCCGGATTCAAGTTCCACGCGGGAGGGGGTGTTACCTAACTGGAGGCGAGTCCACGTGGCCGGTGCGTACTGGGTCATTGTTGTACCGCTTAGGGTGTAAAACCTTACGTAAACAGCAGGACTCTTTGTGGCTTCATATACTTTTTCATACATGCCTGTGGAGGCATTGTAATCCATAGCCACGTCATTGTCAGCATCAGGTTTCAAAGTGCCGTAGCTGAGGTTCGAAAGGTTCAAATAGAGTGGTGTTTGCTGGGCACTGAGCGTCGTCACGGCGAAAAGGCCCATAAGCATGGATAGTAGAAATTTTTTCATGAAAAAATTAAATTTATGGAAGAGAAATCTCCCCCGGTTTAACAATTCTGCACAAATATATAAAAAAAATCCGCTCCCTCCAAATCCCCCCGCCCCCAAACCCCAAATGTAGAGTCAACTGGCAACTGCAAAATTAAACAAAGTTTTTATAGAATTCAGAT
>JAFLTX010000062.1 GCA_022509145.1 Muribaculaceae bacterium
ATACTGAACAATCAAATCCTAAATAAATCTGTAAACAAATTTCAGGACAGGTCATCTCCCTTCATTTACGCGCTCATTGAGCGCCTTTTTCAATTTTATTTTCTAACTTTGCGTTCGGAGTCAAACCAGCTCCCATAAGAAGAAATAGATTTAAATTTTGATTGATATGTCGGAGAAGATGTATTTTGTGATCCTTGGCGATCGTCAGCATGGCCCTATGCCTCTCGAGCAGTTGAAAGAATTGGATATCAGACCGGAGACAATGGTGTGGCACGAAGGGTTGCCCGACTGGGTGCAGGCTCAGACGGTCCCCGAGATTACCGCTCTTTTCGTTGAAGCCCCTGCCGACCCGATTCCTCCTCAGCCTCACCAACAGGCACCGCGTCCTAACCAACCATATCAGCAGCCTTACCAACAGCCTTACCAACAACCATACTACGGACCGCAATACGCCCCCGGGAGCGATATGCAGCAGAAACCGCTGATGACCAACTGGATGGCATGGGCCATCGTCGGTACTGTTGCCGGGTTCATCTTCTGCTGGCTCGGGATGATTTTCGGCATTATAGGCATCGTCAAAGCCAGCGACGCCAACAGCAAATACACCAGGGGTCTCTATCCGGAAGCGCTCAGCAGCAACTCCACCGCAAAATCCATGACCATCGTTTCGCTGGTCTTCGCTGCAGCTTCTGTATTGGTCTTCCTCTTCTTTATTTTAGTATACGGAATCACGTTGTTTGAACTTCTTGAATATGGAAAAGCCTTTAACTGAATGGAACAAGATGCAGGCTCATCAGATCTATGATGATTTCGATGCAGACCTGTTCGACCGCCGTGTCGAAGCAAAGAAACTTTTTAACGAATTCAACAAAACTACCGACGACGAACCCGAACGCCGCCAGGAAATAATGCGCAAGCTCTTCAAGAAAGTAGGGGAGCGCGTCTATATGGAGCCCAACTTTACCTGCGAGTTCGGCAAGAACATCTCTCTCGGCAACGACCTTTACATCAATTTCGGATGCACCATGCTCGACTGCGGCCAGATTTCCGTGGGCAACAACACCCTTATCGGTCCGAACGTCAGCATGTATTCTGCCAACCACTCCCTTGATGCGCAGGAACGTATTGAAGGCGCCCTTATCCCGGAGCCTATCACCATCGGCAATCGTGTCTGGATCGGTGGAGGCAGCATCATATTGAGCGGCGTCTCGATTGGCGACGATACCGTGATCGGAGCCGGAAGTGTGGTTACTAAAGATATACCCGCCGGTGTGGTTGCAGCTGGCAACCCCTGCAAGGTGATACGTCCGATTACAGCCGCCGACAAGGTTGGCTTCAAAAAATCCTGAAGAAGCTGCTATATGACCATAGAGGAATTCAAAGAATTTGTAAAGGAACGCAAACCCCTTGACACGCCCGAGTGCTGGCGAATTTTGAATGAAGCCAACGATGAGGCTCGAAAGATCCTCGCCAAGCTCAACAACGCTTATCATCCCATGGAGGAGATTCGCGAGATTATGTCGGAGCTTTTCGGTTACGCTGTGCCGGAGTCGTTCCGAGTTTTCCCGCCTTTCTATACCGATTTCGGGCGCAACACAGTGGTAGGGGAGAACGTCTTCATCAATGCCTGCTGCCAGTTTCAAGACCAGGGTGGCATTACCATCGGCGACGGCTCCCTCATCGGCCACAACGTTGTGATGGCGACCCTCAACCACGACCTCAACCCGGACCGTCGACAAATCTGCATCCCAGCGCCGATAAAGCTGGGTAAGAACGTCTGGATCGGCTCCAACTCCACCATCCTTGCAGGAGTGACCATAGGCGACAATGCCGTGGTGGCAGCCGGCGCCGTAGTCACCAAAGACGTCGCCCCCAACACCATCGTCGGCGGCATCCCCGCCAAACTCCTCAAACCCCTCCCATCTTAATACCAACCCCCATAAAGCCATTCCAATATCCACCCATAAATCCATCCCATTAGCTACCCCCATAAACACATCCTAAGAAACTTCCCTTTCACCCCATCACACCCGGAACAATTACCCTTGAATACCATCAATCAAAGGTTTGTCTCCGGGTGTTCCCTTAGTGCGCCCTGAAAACTGAAAACTGACAACTCCAAATTTTGGCGGATTGAGATTTTTTTGTAATTTTGCAGTCGAAATGGTTTTGCGTTGAGCGATGCTCGCGTGAATAAAAGGGAATCCGGTGAGAATCCGGAACAGTACCCGCTGCTGTAATTCTCATTAATAGGCTTTTTGCACTTAGCCATTGAAGCCGAAGGGGCTTCGAGAAGGCGTGAAAAGCAGAGATAAGTCAGAAGACCTGCCATCTCACCTTAGATTTTTGCGCCTACGGGACTATGGGCCGGCATCTATCTTTATTATCCGAGCTTTTCAGCCGAATAATTGATGCTTCCAGATTGCCTCTTTGCGTAAGAATCGCAAAGAGTTTTTTGTTGTGGCATGAATTAGAGCAAAGTTGATTACATGAATAAGTTGGAAGTTAAAGCTCGCACTCTTTTGGTGACGGTTGCCGCTCTTGTGGCAATCGTCCTCCCGCTGCAATATGCTTCGGCTTCAACAAACTTTGCCGAGGCCGAACTCGACAGCGCCACAATGCTGATGGATATCGAGGTGACGGCCACCCGTCGCCCGCTCGCTACTGCACAGGAACTCGAAGGCGCGAAACTCCAGTCGCTCTCCTCCACATCCATCGCCGACGCCCTGAAATACTTCGCCGGCGTACAGATCAAGGATTATGGCGGTCTGGGAGGTCTCAAAACTATCAACGTTCGCTCCCTCGGAGCCCAACATGTAGGCGTGTATATCGACGGCATAAGAATCACTAATGCTCAAAACGGAACCGTCGACCTCGGTAAATACTCGCTCTCCACTCTCGAGTCTGTTTCCCTATACAATGCCAATAAGCTCGAGAAAGGTCAATCTGCTTCAGAATACGCTTCCGGCGCGACCGTCTATCTGCGCACCCGTCGACCCGACACCGACTCCCTCTCCGTATTGGCAGGCATCGGGTCGTTCCATACATATCGCGGCCGACTGAACCTGCAGTTCAACCGCAGGGGTTGGCAAGGATTCATCGACGGCGAATACCTATATTCAAAAGGGGATTATCCGTTCCGCTACAAGTCGGAATACGAAGATACCGTCGGCCGTCGAAAAAACTCCGACATCCGATTTTACAGGATAGAAGGCGCACTGTTTCATAAAGGGTTTGCCGCCCATATTTATAGCTATATTTCCGAACGTGGTTGTCCGGGAGGGATAGTGCGCCGTCTATCCGACAAATACACCAACATCGGCCGGGAGTGGGACACCGACATTTTCGTTCAGGCCTCCTGGCAAAGAGCCTTCAATCCCGCTCACTTCCTGAGCGTTAACGGAAAGTATTCCCACGAGTATCTGCGGTACGACACCGACTACCCCGAGAATCAGAACACGGCTCGCGTAAACAACCACTATTTCCAAAACGACGCCTATCTCTCGGCTGCCTACACCTTCTCGCCGCTCCGTTGGCTCTATGTCAATGTGGGCTACGATGCGCGAATGTCGTGGCTCAAGGCTGACCTGCGGAATTTTTCTAGCGTAAGGAGGTTAGACCAGAAAGCCGTGGTCGACGCCCACTTTGAATGGAGGGGGTTCCGTGCCCAGGCTTCAGTGCTCTATCAACACTATAAAGACCATACGAAGATGAAGGCCGGGGCGGCCGACCCCATAAGTAAGTTTACACCATCTTTCATTATCGGTTACAACTGGCGCGGGCTAAACGTGAGAGGCTGGTATAAGCGTATCTTCAGAGTGCCGACTCTCAACGACCTCTATTATACGCAGGCGGGAAACCGCAACCTCAAGCCTGAATACACCAGGCAATGGAATCTCGGCGCGGAATACACGCTTACTCTCGGCCAATGGCAGGCTTCGGCTCAGGCTGACGCCTACATCAACCACATCGACAACCGCATTGTGTGTCTCCCGCTACGAGGCACCTATACTTGGTCGATGATGAACTACGGGAAGACGTTCTGCCGTGGGCTGAACGCCACCCTGTCAGGCCAGTTCAATCCCGGCGACTGGACATTCTCGCTTCTCGGCTCCCTCACCCTGCAACACGACGTAAACCGTACCAACCCCGAAGACGAGGAAACTTACGACATCCCTATCTGCTATTCTCCGAAAACATCTTTTGGCTTAACCGGCATCGTGGCCTGGAGAAACTTCTCCCTGACGATCTCGGAGCTGCATGTTGGGAAGCGCATTTGGTCGTATGCCGACCCGGATGATATACTCGCGCCTTACAATAATGTGGATATCAAACTTTCGGGACAATGGAGATGGTTTATCGCCTCCTTTGAAATCAATGATCTTTTCGACGTGCAATACGAGCACGTCCCACGATATCCTATGCCCGGCCGTAACTTTAAATTCACCTTAACCTACACTCTCGGAAAAACGTAAGTAAACATCAATGAAATTAAGAATTTTATTTAGTGCGCTCATTCTCAGCTTATTGGGGAGAGCGCAAGAGAGGCTCATTGTCGTTAACGAAGGCCTCTGGCAGACCGACAACGGGAAACTTTCCTACTTTGAAGACGGCGAGATGGTGAGCAACGAGTGGTTTCGCGACGTCAACGGCCGCAAACTCGGCGACACCCCGAACGACATCATCCGGATCAACGACAACCTGATCGCCATCGCCGTCAACTGGTCCAATATCGTTCAGTTCATAACTCCCGTCGGCGTTGCCGTTGCCGAGACTGAAGACGTTCCCAACAACCGAAAGCTCGCCACCGACGGACGCTTCCTTTACGTCACCTCTTATGGCCACGAAGTGGCGATAGACGGCGGCTATCAAGAATTTGAGAAAGGTTTTGTGGCGAAAATCGACGTGCAGACGTTTAAGGTAGTCGATGCCGTGGAAGTAGGCTACGAACCGGAGGGGATAGCCTTTTACGACGGATATATATTCGTAGCAAACACCGGAGGTTACGCTTTCCAGGAGAACCATCCCTATGAAACAACAGTCTCGGTGATCGATGCTTCGACGATGCGGATGGTCAGAGAGATCGACACGGGTCAGATCAATCTTTATGGAAAGATGTCGCAGACCGGCAGGTATCTCTGCATCAATTCTCCAGGCGATTATTACGATGTGATGGCAGCCACCATCATTTTCAATTGCCGAGCAGCAATAGAGAACGAACCTGACGAGGATTGCTTCATCAAACTGGAGTATGCGGCAACCTACAACACAGTCGACCTCGACGGGAATTTTCTTGCCATAGGGTCCCGGTATTCCTACTATTCCGGCGGGTATGAATTCAACTACGTTACCATCAATCCCGTCGAGCTGTTTGCAACCGGCGGAAGCTTAGGTGTGGAAGATTCCCTTCCCGGTTCTCTGAAAGAATACATCCTAAAGCTCACGATGCCTTACGGGATATACGTCAATCCATATACCGGGTATTATTATGCCACAGACGCCGGTGAGTTTACAGGCGCAGGAGCACTCCTTCAATTCACACCGCAAGGAGAATACATTGGGAAATGGAAAACATATATCAACCCGGCGCATTTCCTTGCACTCAAACCCGACAATTACACCGACGACCCCGAACAAAAGGAGCCCGATGACGAAGAAGACTCTTCCATCCATAATCCTATAGAATACTCAAAACCGCAGATATATAATCTGCAGGGAATCCCTATCGATCACCCTCGCTCCGGGGAGATTTACATTTCAAACGGAAAGAAATTTTTGCAGCCATAATTGTAACATATAACTATTCCACCAACAAATCAAAACTCAATATTAAAAACCTTAACTATAATAAAATGAAAAGAAAATTACTGCTGGCCGCATCGTTTATGATGACGCTCGCGGCGTTCGGCAACCCAGTTGTGGTTAAGATGAATACCGTCTCGACCACGATGAGGCTTACCGATCAAACAACCAACAAAGAAGTGGCGCTCCCGGCGCCCGTGAATCGTGAATATTCGCTCGATTTGAACCCGGGAAAGTATCTGTTGAGCGGGATTGCCACCGACGGGAAGACCCTTAACGGAACCATAGTGATCAACGTAACCGATTCGGTCACGACACAAACCTACACGGTGCTGACCTGCACGGCGTATGTTAGCAACAAGACGGACAACGTTGCGTGGACCCGTGAGAAGGGTGATTACGATCTTGACGTGAAAGTCGTCACTCGCGAGGGAGAGAGAATAGAGCAAACCCCGGGGATGAGCACTACCTCCGGACGATACACCTTCCTGGCACTGAACGGTAACAGCTACTATGCCGCGTTTATCCCCAGCGAGCAGCATCAGAAAGAAGGGTTTATGACCCTCTATCGCGGAGGCACACTTACGGCGAACGTAAACGTTACCGGCGCAATTCCAACCGGCGGAGAGTTCGTGGTCACGGTCCCCGCCGATGCAGAATTGGAGCTCGGAATGAAATTTACTCACTTCACCGACTTCACCCCGATAAAGCCCGACAAGAAAGAGGCTTCAAACGGGGGTATGACATATCATTACACATTGGCCAACGCACAAGTGTACAATTACCGCACCTGGAAACCGGGCGGACTAACGCATGGCGGATATTTCACCATGAACACAGCGGATCCGGGGAAATGTCCGGAGTTGAAGTTTACAGCTGAAGATTACGCCAGGCACGACCCTAAGGCAATCAACCATGACGTGCAGAGCAACAAAGGTTACGAGACGGGCGATCTGTTGCTCAACATCAACCCCGAACATCATCTCAAGTTAAAAGTCGGTGAAAAGTTCCTCGTGCACGGTATGCGGATGTGGGAGATCTCCGACAATTCGACCAACAATTACTTTTTTGAGCCCGATTTCCACTATGTAGTATTGGATGAGAACTTCAAGCCCTCAACCGATGTAATAGAGATTGAGAATGCCGACACCAACACGTCGGCATGGTCTACCGTCCACGCTAAAAGCCGAGGTACTGCGATCGTGCTTGTAACATACGACGGTATCAACCTCAATTACTACCAAAATGCCGAAAAGAAAGAGTATCTCGGCGGCGAATATTGGGGTGCGATCTGGCCCGAAAACACCGGAGTGTTTGTAGTGACGGTAGACCAACCCGAAGCTGCTCTCGACTCAAAGATGACCCTTAATGAAGAGTATAACATGGATGCTCTGCGTCTTGCCGGCAATTACGTGGATGCAGAACATGACGTATTCTATTATCTCGATTCCGAGCCGGGGTTCGAGTTTACGTTTCAACCTGAAGGCGTTGCAGCTGTTGCTATGGCCACACCGGTGGTCAGCGAGACTGCGGCTTCCTACAGCGGCTTTACTTCCGACGGCGTGACAAAGAATTCTGATGGTTCTTACACACTCCTCTTGAAAGAGGGGAGGACCATCGTAAAGATGTCCGACGGTAACGGTAATGCGGCTTATCAGGTGTTGCGTGCCAAACCTTGCCACCGCGAAATTACAAACGAAACGCGTCCCGGAAGTACTATCTTTCAACAAGGTGACAAAATCAAGATCCAATACAGCGGCCTCTTCCATCCCGCCAACAAAATCGCGGGAATCTACAATATGTCGGCCTATGTAACCTACAACGGAGTGCCTAACGGTTCGTCGCTCATCCTCGGTTCGGGGCAATACACCTTCGGCTCGGCGCCCTCTGCTCAGGCTGTGACCGTAGAGATACCCGAAAATTTCAATACCCTGGAAAGCTCAGAATGGGTGATGGATAAAGGAGTGATACAGGTAAACGGCTTCGGCGACCCGATCGGGAACCATCGGAACACAAGCCCGGTGGCCGGCCGTTCACCGAATTTCACCGCCATAGCCCATAAGACATATTTCGGCTCCATTCCCGATATACGAATCCCCATCCTGCCGATGAAACTATTTGATATCAACCTGCTGTGCAACGTAGACGATGCCGAGATTGAAGTGGCGTTTGGCGACAAGATCCTGGAGCCGGACGAAGCCGGGAGATATTCCTGGACTTACGGCAACTACAACGTGTCTGCAAAGAAAGCCGGTTATGAATGCTTCAGGAAAACGTTTACGATAAGCGAAGGTGATGCCGAGCGTCAAACTTTTGCTATCGAGATGAACGAGGGTCCGGAAGGTATCTGGGACGGCACCAGCATAGCGGAAGTAGAGCCCGATGAAGACGGCGTCTATCATATCACCACCGGGGCGGAACTGGCATATCTAAAGCAAGCGGTAGAAACCTACGGGAAGAACCTTACGGCAACCATCGTGCTTGACAATGACATCGACCTCGGCAATTACGACTGGTCGCCGATAGGAGCATCATCTTCAAAGCCGTTCAGTGGGAAGTTTGACGGTAACGGCCACACCATTTCGGGACTCTATATAGACAATCCGACCCAGAATCTGATGGGGCTTTTCGGTTATGCAGTCGGTACTGCAGCCAGTCCGGTCGAGATAAAGAATGTAACCGTCAAGGGATATGTATGCGGTAAGCAGAATGTAGGTGGAATCGTAGGGAATATTAACGCCTACGGCACGATTGAAGGGTGTGCTAATTATGCGGACGTGGTCGGAACTTCGAGCGTTGGTGGTGTTGTCGGTTATATCTCGTCTGCCTCCTCCACGAAACTTACAAACTGTTATAACCAAGGCGACATCACCGGGACCTCGAATGTGGGTGGTGTTGTCGGATATAACAACGCGAGTGCCATAATCTCAAACATCTACAGCACCGGCTTGATAGACGGCGGTGCGGCTAACAGCGTGGGGGCATGCGTGGGAAGCACTACATCGAAGGATAACGTTTCGAACGCCTATGCGATTGCGGAATATGCCGTTACCGGCAACCAGACGCTCGTTACAGAAGAGCAGATGATGTCGGGAGAGGTTGCGTACCTTCTGGGCGCTCCGTTTTCACAGGCTATCGGTACTGACAAGTATCCCGTCTTCGGGAGTGCAACAGTTTATTTCGATGCCGAAGATGGCAGTTACTACAATATCGCGACAGGATTCTCAATTGCTGGAGAACCGGAAGGATTCACCCTGCAAGAAGACGAAACCCTTCAGCTTGAGATAGTTGCAGAGCCGGTAGGGGCTCGGTTGCCGGAGATAATATGGTCAACTTCCGATGCCGAAACAGTAGCCGTAACACAGAGCGGTGAACTCACAGCCCTTGCAAAAGGTGAGGCCGTGATAACCGCAACAGGAAATATCGACGGCGAGGAGTTCCAGGCACATAGCACCGTCAGGGTGATTGCTCCGGAGCTTGAGGAGTTGATTCTGAACGTTAATGAGATGAGTTTGGACATCGACCAGAATGCTTCTGCCGTGCTTAGTGTAACCTTCGGCCCTAAGAAGGCCGAGACGCCGAAGACGGTTTGGAGCAGTTCGGATGAAACCGTTTTGGCTATAGAGAAAGAGGGTGAACTGCAGGCAACCGTGAAAGCGCTGAAAGAAGGTAGAGCGACGGTTAAAGTGGAAAGCTCCGAGAATCCGGAAATCTTTGATACGTGCGAAGTTGTAGTGATATCTTCAAGTGCCGGTTTAACAATCATAAATCTCTCAGAAGGTGAGATTGAGGCGGTATATGACCTTGCCGGAAAAGTGGTGATGCAGAATGTAAAAGCTTCTGAGCTACGTTCGCTGCTACCGGGAGTCTATTTCGTGAAAATGGCAGGAAGAGAGTTTAAGATTATGCTATGAAAAACACATAAAATCGCAGGCTTCCCCGGAGATGGATTAAAGATATCCCCTCCGGGGAAGTTCTTTATAGGGGAGCCCTTCGATGAGAGACAGATATAAGAGCGCTCTGCAACGGAACACCCGGAGACAAACGAGAGGGGAGTTGTCACTCTTCAGGGGCTCTGCAACGGACCACCCGGAGACAAACCTTTGATTGATGGTATTCGCGGGGAATGGGGAGGGAAAGTGGTTGGAGAAGGGTATTGGGATGGGTGACCTGTCCTGAAATTTGTTTACAGATTTATTTAGGATTTGATTGTTCAGT
>JAFLTX010000063.1 GCA_022509145.1 Muribaculaceae bacterium
CTGTTTCCAACAAAGAGTATAAGGACTATTACGATTTATCGAAGGGAACAGTTACGTTAAGATACCCTGCTTATACTATATGGAAACTTTCAGTGTCCCAAAAAATCTTCGGCAAGGTAAAACTGACTGTATCACTTGACAACCTCTTCAACTATCGCCCTCGATATTATTACCTCAACGCTCCGCTGACCACCGGCATCAACCTCCTCATCGGCGCTTCCCTCACTCTGTAAACATACTTTTAAGGCGCTTTAGGGGAGAAGAAGGGTGTTTTTGGGGGTTATTTGAAGGAGTCGGGAAGGTCGTTTTCGTAGAGGATGGTGTCGCCGGGGCGGAGGATTTCGGTGAGGAGCTCCTGTGCGAGCACGAAGGTGTCGACGGTATAAATGTTTTTTTCGTCGATTTGTGATTTGGCAAGACCTTCGGTGAGGGCGTCGCGGTTGTATTCGCCCACGATGATCGCCACGTCGGCCTTGTCGCCGATATACTTTCCGAGCGCGGCGTTGAGCTGATGCTGCTTCTCGCCGAGCTCGATCATACCGGGAGTGACCACAATGCGTTGTCCACCTGTAAACTGGGTGAGCACATCAAGGGCCATCTTGGCGCCCGAGGGGTTGGAGTTGAAGGCGTCGTCGATGACGGTTACCCCGCCGGGAGTGCGGCGCATGCTGAGGCGATGTTCCACCTGGTTGATTTTCCCGACGGCCGTTACAATCTTCTGCACGGGCATCCCCAATTTAAGGGCCACAATGATGGCAGCCAGGATGTTGGAGACATTCCCTTCTCCCACCACGGGGGTGTGGAAATCGATCACCTCCCCTTCGGGAGTAGTGACTTTGAAATCCGTTCCCTGAGGGGAGTAGCGGATGTCGGAGGCCACGTAATCGGCACCCTTGGCTCCGGCGGCGGAATAGCGTATGCAACCGGTGTTATCTATCTTTCTGGAGGCGCAGAGAGCGAAGTCGTCGTTTACCACGGCAAAACCGTCGGAGGGGAGAGCGTCGGCGAGTTCAAACTTAGTAGACTGCACATTCTCAAGCGATTTGAAAGACTCGAGATGCATCGGCCCGACAGCTGTAATGATTCCGATCTCGGGGTTGACGATATCGCAGATCTCCTTGATGTCGCCTTTCTGCTTGGCGCCCATCTCGCAGATGAAAATTTCGGTGTAAGGTTTCATCTGCTCCCTGATCGTGCGGATCACGCCGAGCGGGGTGTTGAACGAGCCGGGGGTCATAAGCGTCTCGAACTGCTCCGACAGGATGCTGTGGAGGAAATGCTTGGTGGAGGTCTTGCCGTAGGAGCCGGTGATGCCGATCACCTTTAGCGACGGCATCGACTGCAGGATGCCCACGGCCTCGTTGCGGAACTTCCGGTTGATGGCTTTCTCAACGGGAGTGAGGATAAAGAGGGCGAGAAGCACCACCACCCAACTCAACGCGCAGATAGCCAGGAGGATGAAAAGGGTGATCTGGAAGCCGGTGTAACCGTCGGGAAACACCTTTCCGGCATTGCAGATGGCCACGGGGAGGATGGCTCCGAGCGAGAGGAGCGCCGTGACGCAATAGAGGCGCCAGATCCTCTTGGTATAGACGAGCGGTTTTTTAAATTTTCTTGAAAATATTATGAAAATCTTGGAAGTGCAGACGATGGCCACAATCAACGCCGCGAGCTGCAGCGGGAGGAGGTTGGCGGCCAGAACGAGGAAAATCATCGCCACGTCGACCAAACGCCAGGCCGACGACATATCGCCGCGCTTCAGCCATCGGAAATAACGGTCGGCCCGATAGCTGTTCTGCTGAAGCATATGGAGGTCGTGGGTGAAATTCACCAGCATATAAATCCCGCAAAGCGACAATATTACGATAGAAAGCGGACTCATAGTCTTATATCTTGAAGTTTCAAATGATAGTGGATGCAAATTCAGTCTATCAGGAAAGAGCGAATCACGGCCCTGAAGCGCCCCGGGTCGTCGAGGAAAGAGTAGTGGCCGGCGCCTTTGAACGTAACCAGGCCTGCGTCGGGGATGAGCTTCTCCATCAATTTGGCGTCGGAGAGGGGAGTGGCGGTGTCGTTTTCGCCCCAGACGAGCAGAGTGGGCGATTTTATGCCCGGCATAAGATGGCGCAAGTCTTGATTGACGGAGCGGCTCATCACCATCTTCATCACGGGCGAGGAATTGCGATAGTCGGCCGAGCCGGCTTTGTTGCGCTTCTTTTCAATGATTGCGGAGGCGCGCTTCTTCCCCAGAAAGAGATTGGCGAGCTTCTTCTGCACCTTGAAGGAGTAGACCTTGATATAATAACGGAGAGGGCGTTTCGGCTTGATTCCGGCGGCGTCGACGAGCACAATCTTGCCGGCCTTCTGCCTGCTCCCCATCACTATAGCCACCCTGCCGCCATAGGAGTGGCCCACGAGGTCGGGCTTCTCCAGGCCGAGCGCATCGGCGAGCTCGCACATCGCGTCGGCGTATTCCTCCACGCCCCAGGGGCGGCCGTCGGAGAGGAGGGGAGGCTCGGAGCTCTGTCCGTGGCCGGGGAGATCCACGTTGATCACCCTCAATTCTGGGAGCGAGTCGGCGATGCTTTTGACAGTGGAGAGATTGCAGAGCCAGCCGTGCATCACCATCACCGGGCGCCCCGTGGGGTTGCCCGATTCCTCATAATTGATTTTTACGCCGGTGGAGGTTGTGAAGTGGCTCATTTTACAGATTGGATAATCTTTCAAGTGCAAATTTACGAATTAATTAAAAAAAAATGACAAAAATTTGGCAGGGAAACGCAGAATAGTTAATTTTGGGGAGAAAATAAGCCGTCGGCGACGGCAAGAGAAAAACAGTTATCTAATACCAAAAACATGGAAGAGAAAATGAAAACGACGTGTCTGCATGAGCACCACGTAAAGCAGGGCGCGCTGATGTCGCCGTTCGGAGGGTTTGACATGCCCATTCAATATGCCGGCATCACAGAAGAGCATAACGCTGTGCGCCAGGATGTTGGTGTGTTTGACGTAAGCCACATGGGCGAAGTGAGAATCACCGGAAAAGATGCCTACAGATACGTAAGCCATATATTCGTAAACGACGTCACGGGCGCTCCCGACGGTCAGATTTTCTACGGAATGATGTGCTATGAAAACGGCGGAACCGTAGACGACCTGCTTGTCTATAAAGTGAACGACGAGGAGTATTTCCTGGTAATCAACGCCTCCAACATCGACAAAGACGTAAAATGGATCAAAGACAACGCCGAGGGATTCGATGTAACGATCGTTGACGAGAGCCCGAAATACGGCGAATTGGCCGTGCAGGGCCCGAATGCAGAGAAGACCCTCGAGAAGATCCTCGGCATCGACCTGAAGGATATAGCTTTCTACAATTTCAAGGTACTTCCGCTGGAAGGCGAGGAAGTGATCATCAGCCGCACGGGTTATACCGGTGAAGACGGCTTCGAGGTGTATGCCAGCCACGATTTCACCGTGCGCCTCTGGGAGAAATTGATGGAAGCCGGAGTGCAGCCCTGCGGACTCGGCTGCCGCGACACTCTCCGCTTCGAGGTGGGTCTTCCTCTCTATGGCGACGAACTCAGCGCCGACATCACCCCGATAGAGGCGAGCCTGAGCATGTTTGTAAAGCTCGACAAGCCCGAATTCATCGGCAAGGAGGCGCTCGCGCGCCAGAAGGCCGAAGGCGTGAAACGCAGAATCGTGGGTCTTGAGCTGGAAGGTAACGCCATCCCGCGCCACGGATATCCCGTGATTGCCGACGGGCGTCAGGTAGGCGAGGTGACCACAGGCTACCGTTCGATCTCCACCGGGAAGAGCGTGGCCATGGCCATGATCGAGAAGCCTTTCGACAAGCTCGGCACCGAAGTGGAAGTGCAGATCCGCAAGAAGACCTTCCCTGCAAAAGTGGTAAAGAAAAGATTTTACGAAAAAAATTATAAAAAATAACATCATGAGCAAGATTCTTGAAAACCTCCGCTATTCCGATTCACACGAATGGGTAAGCCTCGACGGAGAAGTGGCAACAGTAGGTATCACCGATTACGCCCAGCACGCATTAGGAAACATCGTATACGTTGACATGCCGGAAGTATCCGACGAAGTGACGGCCGGCGAAGACTTCGGCGCCGTAGAGTCGGTGAAAGCCGCCAGCGACCTCATCTCACCGGTGAGCGGTGAAGTGATCGAAATCAACGACGACCTCGACGGGCAGCCCGAACTGCTCAACGAAGATCCCTATGCCAACTGGATCATGAAAGTGAAAGTGAACGATCCGGGCGAAGTGAGCAATCTTCTTGACGCAAAGGATTACGCAAAGATTTGCGAAGAGTAATTCACAGTAATACACTGCTGCTTACAATAAAAAATGAGCAATAGATACATACCTCACACCGATGAGGACATCCGCCGGATGATGAAATCGGTGGGGATTTCGAGTATCGACGAGCTTTACGCCGATATCCCCGCCGAGGTAATCTTCGGCCGAGACTATATGATACCCTCCGAAATGTCGGAGATCGAGATCAGAAAGCATTTCGACGAACTGGCTTCGAAAAACGAGAAGCTCACCGTCTTTGCGGGCGGCGGCGTTTATGACCACTACGCACCCTCGGTGATTCCCCACCTGCTCTCGCGCAGTGAGTTTTACACGGCCTACACTCCCTATCAGCCCGAGATTTCGCAAGGCACATTGCAGTATATCTTCGAATATCAGTCGATTATCTG
This sequence comes from Muribaculaceae bacterium, assembly GCA_022509145.1. Taxonomy (GTDB): domain Bacteria; phylum Bacteroidota; class Bacteroidia; order Bacteroidales; family Muribaculaceae; genus Lepagella. The sequence continues at coordinate 4,729 of JAFLTX010000063.1, forward strand.
CGAGCTGACCGGGATGGAAGTGAGCAACGCCTCCATGTATGACGGTGCGACTGCCGCTGCGGAAGCGATGTTTATGATGGTGGCTTCGGCAAAGAAGAAGAACAAGATTCTTCTGTCGGGCACCGTGAGAGAGAATGTGGCCGACGTGGTGAGGACCTACGCTTCGTTCCGCGGCATCGAGGTGGAGACCGTGGATGAGAAAGACGGCGAGACCGACCGCGAGCAGCTTCTGGCGAAACTGGAGGCCGGCGATGTAGCGGGAGTCTTGACCCAGCAGCCCAACAAATACGGTATAGCAGAAGACTTCAGCGGAGTGGCCGATGCGGTTCACGCAGCCAAGGCCCAGTGGACACTGATAGCCGACCCCTCGGCGCTTGCCGTGCTGAAGACTCCGGCCGCATGGGGTGCCGACATCGCCTGCGGCGACGGCCAGACCCTCGGGATGCCGATGCAGTTCGGCGGACCGTATCTCGGCTTCATCGCCACCGTGAATTCCAACCTTCGCAAGATTCCCGGAAGGGTAGTTGGCGCCACCACCGACGTAGACGGAAAACGCGCGTTCGTGCTTACTCTCCAGGCCCGCGAGCAGCATATCCGCAGGGAGAAGGCTACCAGCAACATCTGCTCCAACCAGAGCCTGATGTCGCTCTACGCCACCATCTATGTTGCCCTCATGGGTAAGGAAGGGATGATCGAGGTGAACCGCCTCAGCAGCGACGGCGCGCATTATCTGCATGACCGCCTCCTCGAGACCGGGCTCTTCACCGAAGTATTCCCCGGGAAGCCGTTCCTCAAAGAGTTTACTCTCGCTACCGATCTCGACATGGAAACCCTCGAAAGCCACCTGGCGGAGAAGGGATTCATGGGAGGCGTGGTAGTGAAGCCTGGCACGGCCACCTTCGCCGTAACCGAGAAACGCACCAAGGAAGAGATAGATAAATTTGTGGAAACAATAGCCCGACTGGCGGCAAAGTAGGAATAGCGAAATGAAATATTACGACAAACTTATATTCGAACTCTCGCGCCCGGGCCGCAAAGGGTATTCACTGCCGAAGAACGAGTATGGCACCGACACGCTGGCCGCTCTCCCCGGAGCATTGAAGCGCGAAGAGAAAGCCGAACTCCCCGAGGTGAGCGAGCTGGAAGTGGTGCGCCACTACACCAATCTCTCGTCGAAAAACTTTGGTGTCGACACAGGTTTCTATCCCCTGGGGAGCTGCACTATGAAATATAACCCGAAGATCAATGAAGAGATAGCCGCCCATCCGGGCTTCCTCTATCTGCACCCGCTCCAGGACGAGCGCACGGTGCAGGGAGCGCTCGAGGTGTACTATAATCTTCAGAAGATCCTCTCCGAACTGGCAGGGCTCGAGGAGTTTACACTCAATCCTTATGCCGGCGCGCACGGCGAGCTCACGGGGCTGATGATAATGAAGACGTATCACAGCCGCCGCGGCGACGAGAAACGTACCAAGGTAATCGTCCCGAACTCGGCCCACGGCACCAACCCGGCTTCTGCCATGGTAGCGGGGCTGCAGGTGGTGGAGGTGAAATCGAAACCGAACGGCTCCATCGACGTGGAAGACCTCAAACCGCTTCTCGACGACACCGTGGCCGGCATCATGATGACCAATCCCAACACCCTGGGAATGTTTGAGACCGATATCCTCGAGATAGCACGCCTTGTACACGAGGCCGGCGGCCTTCTCTATTACGACGGCGCCAACCTCAATCCGCTGCTCGGGAAAGCGCGTCCGGGCGACATGGGATTCGACATCATGCACATCAACCTACACAAGACATTCTCCACGCCTCACGGCGGCGGCGGTCCCGGCGCAGGTCCCGTAGGTGTGAGGGAAGGACTCGAGTCGCTTCTCCCCAATCCGAAAGTGATCAAACGTGAAGACGGCACCTTCAGCGTTGTAAACGAAGACGGCGCCCTCGGCAACGTGTCTTCCTACCTCGGCAACTACGCCGTGATAATGAAAGCATACGCCTATATCCTCTCGCTCGGGCGTGAGAATATCAAGAACGTGGGCCCGATGGCAACGCTCAACGCCAATTATATCAAGGAGAATCTCAAGGACGATTATCTGCTCCCGATAGAAGGTGTGTGCAAGCATGAATTCGTGTTTGACGGTCTGAAGGACAAATCCACGGGCGTGACCACCCTCAATGTGGCAAAACGTCTGCTCGACTACGGATTCCATGCTCCGACCATCTACTTCCCGCTGCTCTTCCACGAGTCGATGATGATCGAGCCGACTGAAACCGAGAGCGTGGAGACCCTCGACGAATTTATCGAGGTGATGCACCGTGTGGCCAAAGAGGCCCGCGAGACTCCCGAACTGGTGAAGGAAGCTCCGCAGACCACCCTCGTGAGAAAGCTCGACGAGACCACTGCGGCCAAGAATCCGATTCTGACCTATAAAGCTCTTAAGCAGAACGAGAATGGAAGCTGTTAAATCAGACCTTATAATAATAGGAGCCGGCCCGGGCGGTTATGAAACCGCCCTGAAGGCCGCTGCCCAAGGGTTGAGCGTGACTCTCTTCAACGGCGACCGTCTCGGAGGCACCTGCCTCAACGAGGGGTGCATCCCCACCAAGGCGCTCTGCCGCAATGCAGAAGTGGTGGAAACGCTGAAGAAGGCCGATGAATTCGGTCTGGCCAATCTTTCGTATCAGCTCGATTACAACAAAGTGTTGGAACGGAAGAACCAGGTGGTGCAGACCCTTCGCGACGGGATTGCCTTTATGCTCAAGCAGGCTAAGGTAAACGTGGTGGAAGCCCGTGCCTCTTTTGTAGGGAACGACACAGTAGAAGCTGACGGCGTAACTTATACCGCCGACCATATCATCATCGCCACCGGCAGCGTCAACAAGAGGCTTCCCATCCCGGGCGCAGACCTGGAATGTGTGAAAGACTCCACGGATATGCTCGAGCTGGATTATGTGCCCGAATCGCTCACCATCATCGGCGGCGGCGTGATCGGTATGGAGTTCGCCTCCATCTTCAGCAGCCTCGGATCGCAGGTTACGGTAATCGAGTTTATGAAGCAGATTCTGCCTCCCTTCGACGCCGACATAGCGAAAAGGTTGAAATCGGTACTGGCCAAGAAGGGGGTGAAGATCATCACTTCAGCAGCCGCTCAGAAGATAGACCAGGATGAGTTTTACAAGCCTGTGGTAACCTACGAGACGAAGGGGAAAACCGAAAGCATAACATCGACCGACCTGCTGATGGCCGTGGGGCGTGCACCGCGCACAGAAGGTCTCAACCTGGAGGCAGCCGGAGTGGCTTACTCTCCGAAAGGGATTGAGGTGAACGAGCATCTGCAGACCTCCAATCCGCACGTGTATGCCATCGGCGACGTTAACGGGAAGATGATGCTGGCCCACGTGGCTTCATTCCAGGGAGAGAAGGCTCTGGCGCATATCCTCAAGCACAGCAGCAAGATTCGCCTCGACATCATTCCTTCGGCTGTGTTCACCCTTCCCGAGTGCGGAATGGTGGGTAAGACCGAAGATGAATGTAAAGCAGCCGGCATCGATGTGATGGTAGGTCAAAGTCTATTCCGCGCCAACGGCAAAGCGCTTGCAATGAACGAGCCGGAAGGGCTGGTGAAGCTGATTTTCGAGCGTGAGAGCGGGAAGCTGATCGGCGCCCATATAATGGGTGTGGAGGCTGCCGACCTGGCTCAGCAATGCTGCGATCTGATGAACCGCGACACCACGTTGGCTGAGATGCGCGATATCGTATTCTCGCATCCTTCTGTAAGTGAGATGCTTATGGCAGCTACAAACAACGTAAAATGAGAGATTTTCTTAGAAAGACCGCATTGATATTGGTGGGCCTCGTGCTCGCCAATATCGTTTATGCGCGTTCGCCTAAAATGGTGATATTCGGAAATTCCATCACGGAAAACTGGGTGAAATTCCATCCGGCCTTCTTTGAGGAGAACGGTTTCAAGGGTTGCGGCATCTCGGGCGAGACCACGTCGCAGATGCTTTTGCGTTTTGAGGATAATGTGGTGAAGACATCCCCGCAGATGGTTTTGATACTCGGCGGGATAAACGACATCGCCGAAAACGACGGCCCTTACACCGAGGATAAAACTTTCTCGAATATCAGCGAGATGGCTCGAATAGCTGCAGATGCCGGGATTGAGGTGTATCTCGGGTCGGTGCTTCCCACATCCAACATTTATTGGCGCAAATCCATTGAGAATGTGCCGGATAAGATTGATTCGCTCAACGACAGAATACGCGGAATGGCAGCCGAGAAGGGTTACACCTATGTAGATTTCAATTCGCACCTCGCGATGCCTGACCGCTCGCTGAATCCTGAGCTGACAAAGGACGGACTGCACCCGACGCCGCCCGGGTATACCGTGATGGAGGCGCTTCTCCTGCCGATTTTGCCGTAACGATAAAGGGAGCTGCCGGGGCGATCAGAGGTTGAAATACCAGGTGCCGGTGGAGAGATTGGTGTAGAAATCGTAGGTGCGGCCGTTGAGGAAATAGGAGGTGTTGAAGGCCGGAGCGTCGACGTCCATATTCCATTGGTCGGTCCAGGGATTCCAGGCTGCAAGCACGTTGACCACATATTGCGCTCCGTCGTAAGTATACGAAACCCTGAGAGGGATGGTGCGCCACACCCCTTGCGCATCGGTGCCGCATGCCATGACATTGGTTACGCCGCTGTTCTGCCAGTTGGGAGACGAGAGCGGCGGGTTCAGCACCAGCGGACCGGGGCCACCCCAAGGAGTTCCCCACGTTGGCGACGGCGCAGCGGGTTGTGGTTGCGCGCCCATAGGCGGCGGGGGAGGAGTGCCGGGGTTGTAGACGTCGCTCCCGGGGGCCGGATCAGGCCCGTTGCCGATACCGGGCCCGGGGCCCATCGGGGGAGGATTGCCCATGCCGGGACCTGCCGGCGGAAGATTGTTGGTTTGAGCCGACGCTCCCAAACAAAACGCTGATGCACACAATAATATAGCTATCTTCGCCAACTTTTTCATATCCTTATCCTTTAAACTTTATAAATATAACGCCGTGATTATCTTAAGAGTTGCGAGTTATGTTAAAATTTAGTAATTTTGTCAGTATAATTTAAAGACAATGGCAAAACAAGAAGACGTTTTCAAGACAATCATAGCCCATGCCAAGGAGTATGGCTTTGTGTTCCAGAGCAGTGAAATCTACGACGGACTCTCCGCAGTGTACGACTACGGTCAGAACGGCGTTGAGCTCAAAAACAATATCAAACGCTACTGGT
>JAFLTX010000064.1 GCA_022509145.1 Muribaculaceae bacterium
GTTTTAAGTTTACATTTTTAACCTTTTTTCTGTAAACCTATTTCAGGACAAGACACTTGGCGCAGTCGGGGGGTGGGTATGGTTTTGGGGAGGGGGTTGGGCATAAAATTTGTTAATGGAGAGGGAGGGTGAGAAAAATACCAAAAAATTTTATTAATTTTGTGATTTCATCGGATATTTTTAGTTTTTATGGAGATATCCGGGGTAGAATGAGGGGGTTATTAGCCTCTGCTGTCTGCAATTAGCATAGGAAATGGGCGATGAATTGCCACGCAATAATCAGCTGTTTTCTGCAATTAGCAAAAGGATAGAAGCATTTAGCAGAAGATTGATATCCCTCGGAATTCTATAAATAGCATAAGATAGGAACAATGTATACCATAAACATCATAGAATATTATCTTGAGATTGCCTTTACCTGGTTTTCTCAATATATCACTTATCTCTACGATAAGTTTATGGAGTTTCCGTTTATCATCAAGGTGGCAGCTCTTTCAGTGACCGCGTCTGTGATTCTGATTATGATCACCACGGCGCGAATCATTTGGAAGGGTTGGAAAGACTATAGATGGGCAAAGCTCGAGAAGCAGCTCGACAAGAAGTATGGCGACGGAATCCGCCATGTCTTGTCGCCCGAAGCGAGCCCGAAGATGAGCCGTCAGGATGTGCTTGACGCTCTCGACATAGATAATCCCGACAGGCGCCGAAACGACCTGCCGAAGAAGTATAAGGAGAAGTTGGCCCTGAGCCGACTGATCTACAGATGCAGAATCTCTGACGAAGCGTCGCTCGGGCGCCGCAGAAATCTGCACATCTTGCTTGATATATTCGAACTCCAAGCCTTTCTCGAAGATATTGTAAACAAAGGCCGTATGAGCCTGAAAGCGGAGGCTCTCCATATGTTGCGCGCGTTCAAATTGCCGATAAACCAATGGATCTCGAATCAGCTTCGCAACTCCAAGAGGTTGAGGGTGAAGCGTCTGGCGATGTATGCATCGATTATGACCGGCTCTAACTCGGATATGGAGTATTTCGAGACGGAGTTTTTCGACCGCAACTGCTGTATCTACGATGAGATACAGCTTGGCTACGTGTTGCAGCGCCGTGTGGCGATGAATAGGAAAATTCCGAATCTGGCTCAGCTGGCGTTGCATCAGCGTGTGGCGTCGACGCAGGCGGTGTTCGTAAGGTTGATGCACCAGTTCGAGCAGGAGGAGAACTGCGGCGAGTTGGTGGAACTTTTCCAGCAGACCCACGACAAGAAACTCCGCCAAGAGATATGCCGTACGTGGGGATATCTGAAATACAGAGAGAGCGAGGAGATGCTCCAGGACGTAATCCTGTCGCAGCCCGACGACGTGAAGATATCTATCATGCATGCCCTCACGAGGATGAACACCGGGAAGAGCCTGGAGGTGTTGACCGACGGCTTTAAGAACAACGGTGACCCGCTCGTGAAATATGAGGCGTTGAGGTGCCTTTACAGTTACGGAACTGCGGGAAGGGCACGTTTCCACGAGTTGGAGTTGAAAGCCAACGACGGGGAACGCAGACTGTTTGAATTCTTTAAGAACGACATAACCCGAGACGAAACGGAGCTCAGCCAGGAGGAGGTTTACAACGCCAAAGGTATGGAGAACTTGTACAGTATCGAGTAACGTCGCGAAAGAGATAAATTCGGCTGCAGAGCAAACGGGATAAACCAGTAAAGAGCAAACTAACTAAAGCAGAGAGCAGAGACCTGAGAAGTTATGTGGGTAACGATATATTTTATATTCTCCTATCTCATATTCTTCTACTCATTGTTGGCAATGGGTCTGCTTACGTATTTGTCGGCGTGCAGCCTGAGGGCACAGAACAGATTGAAAGTGAATATGCCCGACGACGAAACGATGCGCTACATGCTCAAGACCTCTCCCCTTACGCCTCCGGTGGCGGTGATTGCGTCGGCGTATAACGAGAACGTTACCATCCGCGACAATGTATATTCACTGCTCAACATCGACTACCCCAACTTCGAGATCATCATCGTAAACGACGAGAGTACCGACGACACCCTCCAGATTCTGATCGATGAGTTCAAGCTTGTGGAAGTGCCGTATACGGATACGCGCAAAGTGCCGAGCAAGCCGATAAAGCACGTGTTCCGCTCCACCGAAGAGAAGTTCAAGCAGCTTGTGGTGGTGGACAAGGAGCACGCCGGAACGAAGAGCGACGGTATCAACGCAGGCATCAACGTGTGCAACAGCCCCTATTTCATCAACACCGACGTAGACTGCATCGTAGAGCCGATGGCGGTCTACAGGATGATGTGGCTCGTGGTCAACAGCCATATCCCGATGATAGGTGTGGGTGCGACGATGCTTATGGTGAACGGCTGCAAAGTGGAAGACGGCCGCGTTACGGCTCCGGCCGTGAGCAGCAACCCGCTTCCATGGTATCAGCAGATTGAATATATGAGGTCGTTCCTCATCGGTAAGATGGGATGGATCGCCCACAACGCATTGCCGAATATCTCCGGTGGATTCGGGCTTTTTGATACGGAAATTGTAATAAAGTCGGGAGGTTACGACCCTGAGAGCTTCGCGGAAGACGTGGATATGCTGCTCCGAATGGTGACATATATGAAAAACACACGTCAGGATTTCCGGCTGGGTCAGATACCGCAGGTTTGCTGCTGGACGGAGGGCCCCTATTCGCCGCGCACCATCTACCGCCAGCGTGTGAGATGGGCCCGCGGACTCTGCGAAATCGTGAGCAACCACCGCAAGCTCTTCTTCAATCCGTCATATGGAATCACGGGGATGTTTGTGCTCCCCTACATATTTTTCTTTGAATTCATCACCCCGTTGCTGGAAGTTACCGGTACGGGATTTATGATATGGCTTATACTGTCGGGACGCGTAAATTGGAACACGACTTTCGTGATTTTTGCGATGATTTTCATCTTTTCCATCTCGCTCTCGTTTATCGTATTGGTCTATGATTTCGCAATAAAGGCGGTGAAATGGAAGAATCCGGTGTGGAGTTATATCAAATTAGCGATAGCCGGAATCACGGAACCTATAATATATCACCCCTTCATTACGTTATTTTCTATAATAGGGTATGTGAAATTCATCAGCCATAGTACGAAGGTCTGGAGTCAGATCAAGCGCCGCGGTGCGAAAGACGTGGAAACGGGTAAAGAGAGATTTGACGATTTCCGTGTGCATGAGCGAAAGGACGACGAATTCGACGACTATGACGACGGCGGAATGATCGACGACGATGTGGACGACTTCGACGACTTGGAAGATGAATTTGATGAAGTAGACGACTTTGACGACTTCGGACAGGATGAAGACGATTTTTAGAAAGAGCAATGCCCTGAAAAAGATTATGCTGGTTATGCTGTTTGGCGTGACCGGCATCGTTACGGCCGGTTCGAAAAACGAATCCCAGACCCAGCACAACGCACGCTACTATGCAGCCCGCGCCCAGAATTTCGAAGACAGCGGCACCTGGGAGGCTGCAAAGCGCGAGGTTGACGACGGTCTGGAGATACATCCGAACGACCCGGACCTCCTCTACCTCAACGGCCGCTACTATTACTATGCACAGGGCGACCTGCAGCAGGCACGCTACAACCTCATCAAGGCCCTTCAGGAGAACGACCAGCACTATCAGGCCAAGCGAGTGCTCGTAGACGTGGAAGACGAATCGAAACATTACTCGAGCGCCATCTGCTATATCAACGAGCTCCTTGAATTTGAACCTTACGACAAGAACCTCTGGCGCAGAAAGATTGCCCTCTATGCCAAGACGGGGAACCGCCAGCAGGCCGACGAGGCTCTTGAGCGTCTGGCCCGCATCTATCCCAACGACTCCATCATCCGCCGCGACCTCAACAACCGCCTTCGCGAAAACTGGAACACCAGAATCCAACGTTCGTCGATCAACGACGCAGCAGTGGAACTCGAAGGATGGATCGATCTCGACCCGAACAACCTCGACTACTATCTCGAGCTCATCAACATCTACTACCGCCTCGGTCAGAACGAGCGCGCCATCGGTACGGCTAACCGCGGTCTGGCCTACCATCCCGGCAACGCCGAGCTGATAAGGAAAGCCGCCAGTATGATGGCCGAAGTGGGGAACTACACCCGCGCGCTGGCATTCCTGCGCGAGCATCGCAGCACCGGCGCTCTCTACAACGATATCCTGCGCGAGGCCGTTAGCGACGCCAGGCTGCGCGACCCCTACGAGTCGAGCGGCCGTCTCTATGCAACCACCAAAGACAACGATGCCCTCACCTATCTCATCAACACTTCGGTGGTGAGAGGCTATTATCCCGATGCAATCGAATATTTGGGCGAGGCTTATCGCAAATATGGCGAGCGTCCCGACCTTCTGATGAAGCAATACGGGCTTGAGAAGAGATTCGGCAACGATGCCAAGGCGCTGGCCGTGCTCGAAAAGCTGTATAACGCCACTCCTACCGACGCCGACATCATCGATGAATATGCCGACATGATGCTTACCCTCACCGACCACGATATCGAAACCGAGCAGTGGGCGGAGGCGTACGAGCATATCGACAAGGCGTTGAGCCTGATGAGTCCCGACACGATAAAATGGCCGGCTGTGGTGTCGAGGAAAATCAACATCCTCGGCCATCTAAACAAGCTCGACGAAGCTCGCCAGCTCTATCTTGAATCGACCGACACGATGCCGCAGTATAAGGAGCGGTTCGGTTCGGCTTACGAGGAAGTGGCAGCCGTAAGGCTGAAACAGCTGATGGAGAACGAGGAGTATGCCCGCGCTCTCGAAGAAGCCCGCGACCTTCTGGCATTAGTAGACGACAGCGAGGCAGCCCTGCGCACATGCATCAATATGTCGCAGACCCTTAACCGGAACGATCTTTTCAGGGAATATGCGGCAATCGGGTATGAAAAATATCCGAATTCACCGTACTTTATCATCAAAAAGGCGGTGGCGCTTCAACAGGAGGGGAAAAACGACGAGGCGATGGCCTTGCTCCGACCCGACAAATATAACGATGAATACTTGAATCCTCAGCTCATGAATGCCCATTCCGGGATAGCTGAGGAATATGCAGGGCTCCTTCTGAAGGAGAAGAAGCCGGAGCTTGCCATGGAGAAACTCGACACGGCCCTGCAGTATGACGCCACCAACCGCGAACTGCTGTATCTTAAAGGTGTGGCATACGAGCAGATGAAAGACTACGGGCAAGCCTGGGATTACCAATATAAGTATTACAATCCCTCGAACGCGGAGCAGCAGCAGTGGCAGCAACACATGCGCTACCTGAAGTACAGAAGCTACAAAAACCGCGTTGAAGCCTCATATACCGCAGGCTATTTCGACACAAGAAACGAAGAGTTGGCATCGATAGGCCACCTCTATTCGATAGCCACCGTAACCTACAGCCGCCTGGCCAAAAACAACACCTATACAGGGCAGATAAGCTACAAAGGTATGGACGGCTATCAGGACATCGAGTATAATCCCGGTGGATTCGGGCTTGAGTTCCTGGCGCAATGGGAACACGTGTTCTCGCAGAAATGGTCAGGAATGGCAAATATCTCGTACGGAACGAAGTTTTTCAACCTTATAGGGGCCAACGTTTCTGCGAGCTTGACACTGCCGAAAGGCTGGGTTCCATCGTTGAAATTGGGATATAGGCTCACATCTCCGACCTACAACCTGAAAGGTAAGGAAGAGAACGTGATCAAATACGACTACCGGCGTTACAATCTCTTTATACTTACGCCTTCGATCACCAAATCGTGGGAGAGAATCAATGTGGCCGGTGCCGTAGACCTCTTTGCCATGGGTAAAGGGATATACTACAACGTAGGCCTCAAGGGGAAAGTCTTCATCAACGACGACAACATCTCGTCGGTGGGCCTCCTGGCCGGTTTCGGGTCGTTCCCGGAGCTGAATTTCTTCGATCAATCCGCGCTTACCAACATCACCCACTCCAATGCGATGGTGGGGATAGAAGGAATGTATTTATTAACCAACAATTTCGCACTGAGCCTCAACGGAAGCTGGAACACCTATTACAATCCGCTTATGCTTCCTGAAGGAGGGCTGCGGGATGCATATCGCAACGTGTTCAGCTTCAGCCTGGGGTTGCATGTGGCATTCTGACGGCTAAAGAGGCCCGGCTAAAAGAATTAAAAAGATGAAGAAATCATATATAGGAATAACGGCGATGGCCGTGATAGCTTCGTTTTGTGGGTGTGCCCGTCTGCAGGCCGACACACACGTGGAGGGAGAGGCGTTTGAATACCGCGAAATCTACCTTCCCCTGCACTCGGAGCGCGATTTCCAGGAACATGAGCTCAACAATCTCGACACAGACTGGGGAATCTGGGGCCACAACCTCAAGAACGTCTTGCCGAAAGACCCCTCGATAACCGTATTCGCCACCATCGACGGTGACCAGGACGAAGACCAGTTCTGCTTCACAAGCAAGAAATTGTTCCAGTATATTTCCGATTTCATCGATAATAATTACGCTCCGCACGATTCGATAAAATTCGCGATAATTCCCAACGACAACGAGATTGCCTGCCTCTGCGAAACATGCGTGGAGGTCGGTAACACCGAAGGGAACGCCACCCCCGCGGTATACGACATGGTGGAGAAATTGGCGAAGAAATATCCCACCCACACCTTCTTCACCTCGCATTATCTCACCACAGCCGAGCTTCCTACGAAGAAACTCCCGGCCAACACCGGAGTGCTGGTTAGCGCTATGGAGTATCCGCTGCGTGCCGTAGGGTCGCCTGGAGAGGAGAAATTCAAAAAGATGCTCACTTCCTGGCAAGGGAAGACCGACAAGGTGTATGTGTGGGACTATATCAACAATTTCGACGACTATTTCACGCCGTTCCCTGTCTTCACCGTGATGCAACGGCGCCTGCAGACCTACCGCGACGCCGGAGTTGACGGAGTGTTTCTCAACGGCAGCGGTACGGACTACAGCTCCTTCTCGCGCCTGAAGAAAGCCGTGCTTGCCAAGATGCTCATCAACCCTGACATCGACTGGAAGACTGAATTGCGCGAGACGGCCAAGAGTTATTATCCCGTGGCCGGCGAGGATATCGCCAACTTCATGATAGCTCAGGAAGATATGGTGGCGGCCAACGGGAAGGAACTGCCTCTCTATGAAGGAGTGGAGAAAGCGCGCACCATCTATCTGCCCACCAGGGAATTCGTAGAGTTCTACAACAAGCTTCAGGATCAGAAAAAAGTGGCCACAGGCCAGGAGAAGAAAGAGCTCGAGACTCTCGCGGAGGCGCTCTCGCTTACCGTGATTGAGCTCAAGCGCATCGATGGGCACACCGACGTAGACGGCCATCTGCGCCGCCGCCTGCACCGCCTGGCCCCGAAAGAGATAGAGGTATACAACGAAGGGTGCTGGGCCATCGAGAAGTATCTTTCAGACTATGAGTATATGTTGGACCACAAGGAGAAGAGCGCCGACAATATGCTGAAAGGAGTGACATTGGTGCCGATCACCGAGCTCGATCCCGATTATCCCGACATCTCGCTCGTCACCGACGGCCTGCTGGGAATTCCGTCAAACTACCATAACGGAAATCTGATATCGTCGGCCAATCCGGCCTTTACCGTCGCCATCCCCCGCCAACCGGAAATGAACAGGCTGCAGGTATGGCTCGTCTACAATCCCGCCTTCAAGATAGGGCTCCCGACCGAGGTGAAGCTCAATGTGGGGGGCACCACCGTGGCGACCAAAGTTCCGGCCAAGCCCACCAACCATTCGGGACACAGCATGGTGGAATTTACCGACATCCCTGCCGAGGGCGAGATCCAGCTCTCGCTTGTGAAAGACCCGGAGGTGAAGACCATGGCGATAGATGAAATAGAAGCATACAGATGAAGCCAAAAAAGAGAACCCGCGCATTGAGGAAGCCGGCGGTGCTATATGCCCTGCCGGCGGCGCTGTTTATAATATTGGCCGGTTGCAAGGATAAGGAATTGCGTCCGGCCGAAGTAATCATCGAAGACCCTTACAGGCACTATTACCCTGTGATTCAGGGCGAGACGCTGCCCGTGGTCTACGAGATCGAGAACATCTCGGAGGAACCTCTTGTAATCCAGGAGGTGCAGACAAGCTGCGGGTGCCTGATCCCGGCCGACGACCTCCCGATAGTGGTGCTTCCCGGAAAGAAAGGGCGCATCAGATTGGGCTACAACTCCATCAAGAACACCGGCGAAGTGCAACACCAGGTTTATCTCTACGGCAACTTTACCGACTCTCTCTACAGAGAGCTGTCGTTTGACACCCACGTGGTGCCCCCGGCCGACTATACTCGCGACTACGAAGACCTCTGGCGCGAGCAGCAGCAGCGCGGCGACCAAACGATAAGAGACCTTGTGGACGGCAACGCCGACAACAAGGGGTATTATACCGACGACCACGGCGATCCCCGCGAGAATCTGCGCCGGGAGCGTCAGAAGAAAGCCGACGAGCTGCTCAATTTCTAAGACCCGGAAAAGAGATTCTAAGCCTTGGAAAGAGGACAGAAATGTTGCAAAGATGCCCCGGCTGACGAGGCTAAACCGCTCGGAGGCCCAGGCAGGAAAGAAAAAGAAACTATAACGAAGGAAACAAACCAAAAATAAGAAATGACTGAACAAGAAGAAGTAAGAAGAAGAAGTCTTCAGACCTTGCGCGATATGGGGATAGAGCCTTATCCCGCAGCAGAATATCCCGTAAACGCCCACACGGCTGAGATAAAACGCGATTTCGACGACAATCTCGAGTCGCCGCGACAGGTGAGGATTGCCGGCCGCATCATGAGCCGCCGAGTGATGGGTAAAGCCTCGTTCATGGAGCTGCAAGACGCCGAAGGGCGCATTCAGGTGTACGTAAGCCGCGACGACCTCTGCCCGGGCGAGGATAAAGAGTTCTACAACGTAGTCTTCAAGAAACTTCTCGACATAGGCGACTTCATCGGGGTGGAAGGATTCGTGTTCCGCACCCAGATGGGCGAAATCACCGTTCACGCCGAAAAGATAACGCTGCTGAGCAAATCGCTGCGTCCGCTCCCCATCGTGAAGATGAAAGACGGGCAGGCCTACGACGCCTTCACCGACCCCGAGCAGCGCTACAGGAGACGCTATGTGGACCTGGTGGTGAACAAAGGTATAAAAGAGATCTTCGAGAAGCGCACCAAAGTGTTCAACTCGATGAGAGAATATTTCAACTCCCACGGCTATATGGAGGTGGAAACGCCTATCCTTCAGTCGATTCCCGGCGGAGCCACGGCTCGCCCCTTCATCACCCACCACAACGCTCTCGACATCCCTCTTTATATGCGCATCGCCGACGAGCTATATCTCAAGCGTCTGATTGTGGGCGGCTTCGAGGGAGTGTATGAGTTTTCCAAAAACTTCCGCAACGAGGGTATGGACCGCACCCACAA
>JAFLTX010000065.1 GCA_022509145.1 Muribaculaceae bacterium
TAGAGTACGCGTCTGGGGGGCGTGTGGTCGCAAGTTCGAATCTTGTCACCCCGACCGATAAGCAACGGAGTGATAGCCAGCAGGTTATCACTCCGTTAATTTTTGCTCATCCGCACCAAATCCCCTTAAACCCCCCCAACAAAAACTGCCTTCCGAAAGAACGGGGAGGTGGGAGTGGAGGGTGGAGAGGGCGATTGTATAAAATTTGTTAATTTTTGGAGGGGATAAAACCTTTTTGGGGGTGGGGGCGTTTTATAGTTGAAACACGATGAAAAAGGGATTAAATCCGAAGACAGAGGTCAAATGGAATTAAAAACCTTTACCTTAAAAAGATATTATCGAAAGACACAAGATATTCAACCTTAGTCTAAGTTACATGAAAAGCATATAGTGAGGAAAGCATTCTTAAAAAAGTTGTTATTGTTGTTTTAATTGAGGGAATCAAGGCCGACGTGAGTCGACCTTCTTTTCTTTTTTTGGGGATGGGTCAGGGGATAGGATGGCCAAGGGAGCGGAGGAGCACCCATGAGACGGCGATGGACGAGAGGTTCTTTTTGTCGTGGCTCATCAGTCGCTTCATCTCTGTGCGGTCTGATTCGGAGAGGCTGATGGGCGGGAAATATCTATGCAGCAGCCGTCGGTAATCTTCAAGGAGTTGGATGTCTGTGCCGAGCTCGCGGTGGCTCTTCTCAAGGGTCTCGAGCAGTCCGTAAGCCACAGCCACACCATGGGGTACCGGAGTGCCTTTCGCCATCATGAGCGACTCGATGGCGTGACCGGCGGTATGGCCGAGGTTGAGGATCCGGCGCAATCCCCCTTCCTTGAAATCCTGCTCTACAATCTTTTGCTTGAACTGGGCGCAGAGGGTAACCACCTTCTCTACCACCTCAGGGTTGCGCTTGACGATGAACTCTTCGCCTGTGGCGAGCTCATAGAGCGGCGAGCCGGCGAGGAGGCCGGTCTTGATGGCCTCTCCCACGCCCGAGAGCCATTCCGCCTCCGGGAGAGACTCGAACAGGGATGTGAAGGGGAGCACGGCGAGGGGGAGGGAGAAAGTGCCTATTTCGTTTTTGAGGCCGGCGTAGTTGATGCCGGTTTTACCGCCGATTGCGGCATCGACGGCGGCGAGCAGCGTTGTGGGAAGATTGATGCAACGTATTCCGCGCTTGAAAGTGGAAGCCGCGAAGCCTCCGAGATCAGAAATCATGCCGCCTCCCACGTTGATCAGCACCGAGTTGCGCCTGGCTCCCTTCTGCTCGAGGAAATCCCACACCTTGCGGGCGCCGTCGAGCGATTTGCTCTCCTCACCCGCGGGGACCACGAGGCGCTCCGTTTCCGGCATAAACGTGTCGATCAGGGGCGCAACGTTGGCGTCGGTGAGGATAAAGGCTGACCTCAAGTCTGCTTCAGCAGCCAGGGTTGCGATGCGGGCTTCAATCTCTGCTGCTTGGATGTTAAAAAGATTCCTCATGGGGTGGGAGGCGATAGGGAAAACGGGTGGAACTTAACGGTTTACGGTGATATGGAAGCAGGGAGATTTCTGCTCGTATTTCACATAACATTTCCCTTGGTTGCGTTTCTCAAGGAGCACTTCGGCCAGGATGCGCTTCAGGATTTCGGGGTTGAGGGAATTTGAGGCGTCGGGAGTGTAGAATTTATTCCACGCGATGTCGAAAGTGGTGGCAAACATGTGGGTTGAGCTGTCTACGGCGTTGGTGTTGACAGCGCGGAGCTTCTTGACGGTATAGGGAGAGCGTAGAGCCGATGTTACCACGATTTTGTTTTGCCCCTTGGCACCTCTTTTGGCGAGCACGGCGTTGAAGTCGCTCCCGATTTCGTTGAGAAGATCGGCAGCTTCGGGCACGAGGAAGGGCATGGAGTGGGTGAGATTGTCAAGCTCGAAATTGTCGCAGCTCTCTATTTTTACGAGAGGTCGGCGTGTGTTGTAGGCTTTGTCGATGGAATGGATCGGCTCGATGCCGAGGCGCTCGGCGCTTGCATATTGGATGTAGTTGCTGTCGTTGAAGACCTCGGCGTAGTTGCCGGCTGCAGTGAGCTCGGGCGCAGGGGCTACAGGCGAGTGAGTGGCCGGAGCGGAGCCCGGAGCGGCGGCAGAATTGCGTGCATCTTCCTCATCGAGGAGCACCTGCTCCCACTCGGAAGGAGATTTCGGAGTCTTGTTGCAGCAGACAAGGGCTGCCGCAAAGATCAAAAGTAATGCAAGGGAGGGTCTCATAAGTTGCAAAGTTAATCAAAATTTCATATTTTTGCGTATAACTTTGGAAGAAGTGCCAGCCGACTTCTTCCATCCAGCAGATAAAACGAGATGCAACCCGCGACACCAGAGAAAGATAAGGCCGGTTCGTTGATAATCGGCAATTTGTGCATGCTTGTGGCCGCCATCTTTTGGGGTCTCAACGTATCGGTCACCAAGGCGCTGATTCCGAGCGAGATGACAGCCCATTCCATCACGGTGGTGAGGCTCGTCGGCGGCGCCATCCTCTTTTGGTTTGCCTCGGCGTTTGTGAAATGCGAGAGCATTGAGAAGGCCGACTGGCTGAAAGTGCTGCTCGGAGGCTTCATAGGGCTTTTCGGATTCATATATCTGTTTATCACCTCGTTGCGTTACGGCAGCGCCATCGACATCTCCATCATCATGACATTGCCGCCGATCTTCGTGATCCTTATCGGGGTGATATTCCTGCACCGGAGGCCGGGATGGCTGGAATATGTAGGGATAGTGATATCTTTCGTTGGCGCGGCTATAGTGATTCTGGGCGGTCGGCAAGACAATCATGCCGGGAGCGACAACGTGCTCGGCGACCTTCTGGCCGTGGCCTCGACAATCTGCTACGCCTTCTATCTCACCATACTCGAAGGTCCCACCAAGAAGTATAAGCCGGTGGCGCTTCTGAGATGGATATTCCTCTTCGCCGCCATACCGTCGCTGCTGCTCATCCCCGGGATGGACAAGCTGCCGATATTGCACACGCATAAAGCAATCCCCTGGATCGAAATAGGGTTTATCCTGCTGTGCCCCACGTTCATAGCCTACTTCCTGGTGCAGCCGGCTATGAAGCGCATCGGCTCGGAGCTGGTGTCGATTTATCAGTATCTGCTCCCCGTCTTCGCCACGATATCGGCTGTGTTGATGAAGATTGACAAGCTCAGGATAGTGCAGGTGATAGCGATGGTGGTAATCGTGATAGGGATGCTGTTCACCACTTTCGGGAAGCGTAAACGAGTAGAGAAGGAGGGCCAGGATGACGTTTGACGAAGCCATACGCGGTAAAAAGGCCGCTTTGATAGATATGGACGGGGTGCTGTACGACTCGATGCCCCGCCATTGCCGTGCGTGGAGCGCCACGATGAGGGCCGAAGGCATCGACGTTGCCCCGGAGGAGTTTTTCCTCTATGAGGGGATGACGGGCTCGGCCACGATCAACACCATCATGCAGCGGGAGAGAGGGATAACGCTCACTCGCGAGCAGTGCCGGTCCATCTACAACAGGAAATCAGACACCTTCCTGAGTTACGGAGAAGTGGAGATGATGCCGGGCGCGCTGGCCATGGTGAGAAGGCTGCAGGAGGCTGGAATGGTGACGGTATTGGTCACCGGCTCCTCGCAGGCCGCGCTTCTCGACCGGCTCGAGCGCGAATATCCCGACGCCTTCCCTCCCCACAGGAGAGTGACGGCGCTCGACGTGGTGAACGGGAAGCCGGCGCCGGAGCCGTATCTGAAAGGGCTCGAGAAGGCCGGGGTTTCGGCCGGGGAGGCCGTGGTGATAGAGAACGCGCCGCTGGGGGTGCAAGCGGGTAAAGCCGCCGGAATCTTCACCATAGCATGGATGACCGGACCCATCCCCGCAGCCGAGTTTGAGAAGGCCGGGGCCGACCTTCTCCTCCCCAGAGATTATTTTTGCTGACCTTTTCAACCCAAAGGAGCTTTTTATTGTTAGATAAATAAAAGAATAAAACGAAAAACTTTAAAATAGAATACTATGGAAAAGAACGGAGCAACCACAGATCTGCTGAAAAAAGCCAAGACCGACCTTCAGGCCAACATGGAGCAGCGAGGCATCGCCGCCATCGTATGGGACGTAGAGGAGGCCGGATTTCATTATATCCCTGAAGTGTCGCTTTCCGACGACGAGGAGAACCCGGAAGTGGAACGCGTCACGGGCCTTTATTCCTACAAAGGCGAACTCTATCTCATCCTTGAGTCGGCCGGCGTGAACCTCGAGGAGTTTTACAATCCGGACACCGAAGTGCGCCCCACAGTGGTGACTCTGAGCTCGGATCTGGCCTCGAAATACCTCGGCGACCCGAAAGACGCGAAGGGTTACGACCCCGACGGCGACCTCGAGGAATGGCTCGCCGTGGCCGACTGCTACTTCGAGGCTCTGGCCGAAGAAGAATGATTGGAAACAATCTCCTGACAGTCAGGAGGAAACATAAAATTGTGTAGATGAACTATTCTAAAAAAAGCATTTTATTCTTATCCGCAATTGTCTCGCTTATGGGGTCGGCGTATGCCGCACCGCGAAGCGAGACATTGCTCGTAAATTGGGAATTTGCGCCCGACAGCGCCTCGTGGCAGAACGTGAGAGTGCCGCACGACTGGGCGATTTACGGCCCGTTTGACCGTTCCAACGACCTCCAGCTTGTGGCCGTGGAGCAGAACGGGGAGACCGAGGAGACCTGGAAGACCGGCCGCACCGGCGGCCTCCCCTACATAGGGAAAGGTTTCTACAAGACGACCTTTGAAGTGGCCGACACCGCCGGGCTCTCCACCACCCTGCTCTTCGACGGGGCGATGAGCCATGCCAAGGTATACTGCAACGGGCGCCAGGTAGGGTACTGGCCTTACGGGTACAACAGTTTCTCGGTAGACCTCGACGGAGTGGTGCGCCCAGGTGTCAACACCCTGGAGGTGAGCCTGGAAAACAAGCCGGAGAGCTCGAGATGGTATCCCGGCGCCGGCCTTTACCGCAACGTGCACCTGATTCAGACCGCCGACGTGCATATCCCCGTGTGGGGCACGCAGCTCACCACCCCGGCAGTGAGCAAAGATAAAGCCGAGGTGAAAATAGCCACGGAGTTGCGCGGGCTCAAACGCGGCGACAAGGTGACGCTCGCCACGACCATCTTCAACCCGGCAGGCGAGAAAGTGGCCGAGAAGAAGACCAAGTTCAACTATACCCCCGCCGACTCCCTGATACAGCGCCTCAACGTGAAGAATCCGGAGCTTTGGAGCCCCGAGACGCCCGCTCTCTACACGGCCCGCACCGAAGTGGTGTACGGCGGGAAGACGGTAGACAGCTACCAGACCCGCTTCGGGATACGCACCATCGAGCTCAGAGCAGGCGAGGGATTCTTCCTCAACGGCGAGAAGCGCAAGATCCAGGGTGTGAACAACCACCACGACCTCGGTCCGCTGGGAGCGGCCGTAAACAAGTCGGCGCTCCGCCACCAGATAGAGATGCTCAAGGAGATGGGCGCTGATGCCATCCGCACTTCCCACAACATGCCCGCCCCCGAACTCGTGGAGCTGGCCGACGAGATGGGGATGATGCTGATGGTGGAGCCCTTCGACGACTGGAGCTTCCGCCCGAAGAGCCGCAACGGATACGGCTCGCTCTTCAACGAATGGGCCGAACGCGACATGGTGAACATGGTGCGCCATTACCGCAACAATCCGAGCGTTATCTTCTGGAGCACCGGAAACGAGGTGCCCTCGCAGTGGGGACCCGACGGTGTGGCCGAGCTCAACTTCCTGCAGGATATAGTGAGAAGGGAAGACCCCACGCGTCCCATGACCAACGGTATGGACCAGTTTGACGCCGTGGTAAACAACGGATTTGCTGCCGCGGTGGGTATCCCCGGCTTCAATTACAAGGTAAACCGCTATGACGAGGCGATTTCAAAACTGCCCCAAAACTTGCTGATGGGAACGGAGACGGCCTCTACCGTAAGCTCGAGAGGGCAGTATTTCTTCCCGGTGGAAGTGGGCGCCAACGTGATGCGCGAGGGGAACCAGAGCAACAGCTACGACACCGAATACTGCTGGTGGAGCAACATCCCGGATGATGACTTCGCCGCAGACGACGACAAGGATTACAACATCGGTCAGTTTGTCTGGACAGGGTTTGACTATCTCGGCGAGCCCACGCCCTACGACACGGATGCATGGCCGTCGCACAGCTCGTATTTCGGCATAATCGACCTTGCCTCGATACCGAAAGACCGCTATTACCTCTATCGCTCGAAATGGAACCGCAACTCCCCCACGCTTCACATCCTTCCCCATTGGAACTGGGAAGGCCGCGAGGGAGAGGTCACTCCGATTTTCGTATATACCGACTCTCCGCGCGCCGAACTGTTTATCAACGGTAAGAGCCAGGGGATGAGGGAGAAAAACGATTCGACCAACATGCATCGCTATCGCCTGATGTGGAACGAGACCGTCTACGAGCCGGGCGAGGTGAAAGTGGTGGCCTACAATGCCGACGGCAGCGTGGCCGGCGAGAATGTGATGCGCACGGCCGGTCCGGCCTATCGTCTGGTGGCCCGCAGCAACCGCGAGCAGTTGAAAGCCGGCGAAAACGACCTGGCCTACATCACCATATCGGTGGAAGATGCCGACGGAAATCCCGTCCCGACCGACAGCCGGGAGGTGGCGTTTGCCGTGAGCGGCGCCGGAGCTTTCCGGGCTACGGCCAACGGCGACCCCACGTCGCTTCGCTCTTTCAACGAGCCGGTAATGGACCTCTTCAGCGGTATGGCGACCGCCATTGTGGAAGCCGGTGACGAGGCCGGAAACATAGACTTTGAGGTGACGGCCCCGGGGCTGCTTCCCGCAAGAGTTTCAATCACAGTAGAATAATCAATTAAAACTTTAACAACAATGGAAGATAAGATAAGGAAAATTTTTGAAGAACGTTTCGGCGGGAAAGGCGCCGTGTATGCATCGGCAGGGAGAATCAACCTCATCGGTGAGCACACCGACTATAACGAGGGGTACGTGTTCCCGGGCGCCATCGACAAAGTGATAATGGCGGAAATCCGCCCCAACGGCACCGACAAAGTGCGCCTCTTCTCGATCGACATCAACGAGTATGTGGAGTTCGGCCTCAAGGAGGAAGACGCCCCGAAGGAAGGGTGGGCCCGCTACGTGTTCGGCGTTTGTCGCGAGATATTGAAGAGAGGCTTTGAAGTGCACGGGTTCGATGCCGTATTCGCCGGCAACGTGCCTCTCGGCGCCGGTCTGAGCTCGAGCGCCGCGCTGGAGTCTTGCTTTGCGTTTGCTCTCAACGACCTCTTCAACCAGAACAAGATACCTCAGTTTGAACTTGCCTTGATCGGGCAGAGCACGGAGCACAACTACTGCGGCGTAAACTGCGGAATAATGGACCAGTTTGCCTCCGTATGCGGCAAGAAAGGGAACCTGATGAGGCTCGACTGCCGTTCGCTTGAATATGAATATTTCCCCTTCAATCCGCAGGGCTACAAGCTGGTGCTGGTAGACTCGCGTGTAAAGCACGAGTTGAAGGACTCGCCCTACAACAAGCGCCGCGAGAGCTGCGAGCGCGTGGCCTCACGCCTCGGCCTTCCCAGCCTCCGCGAAGCCACGATGGAGATGCTCGAGGCTGCAAAGGCCGACATCTCGGAAGAGGATTACAAGAGAGCCCGCTTCGTGATAGGCGAGAAGCAGAGGGTGCTCGACGTCTGCGATGCCTTGGAGAAGGGCGATTACGAGACGGTAGGGAAGAAGATGTATGAGACCCACCACGGCCTCTCGAAAGACTATGAGGTGAGCTGCGAAGAGCTCGATTTCCTCAACGACGTGGCCAAGGAAGAAGGCGTCACGGGCTCTCGCATCATGGGCGGCGGCTTCGGCGGCTGCACCATCAATCTGGTGAAAGACTCGCTCCACGACAAGTTTGTGAAGGAAGTGACGGAGAAATTCGCCGCCAAATACGGCCATGAGCCGAAAATCTACGATGTAGTAATCTCTGACGGCGCCCGCAAGGTGTCGGAATAAATCGAAGGGGATATGAAGATAACGACACGCCGATACCCCTCCGAGATCGGGGAGATCGTAACGTATAAGATTGTCAACTCCAAGGGGGCGAGCGTAGTGCTCTCCTCTCTTGGAGCAGGTATCCTTGAGGTGAATGTGCCCAACAAGATGGGCCGCATAGAGAACGTGGCCCTGGGTTACGCCAACCCCGCCGACTACCTTGACGACGGCCCGTGCATGGGGAAGATCCCCGGCCGCTATGCCAACCGCATCGGCGCCGGCAAGTTTTCGCTCGACGGGAAGGAATACACGCTGGCTGTAAACAACGGCCCCAACCACCTTCACGGAGGCCCCACGGGTTTCCAGAACCGCCTTTGGAACTCCTGCATAATCCCTGACGGCGTTCGCTTCGAATACACCTCGGCCGACGGCGAGGAAGGGTATCCGGGCGAACTCAAGGTGACCGCAGAATATCGCTGGACCGACCGCAACAAGCTCAAGCTGACGCTTACGGCCGTCTCGACAAAAGACACAATAATCAACCTTACGAACCATTGCTATTGGAACCTTCGCGGCGCCGACGCAGGGAATATCTTCGACCATAAACTGCGCATCAACGCCTGGCGCTGGCTCCCCACCGACGAGAGCCTGCTCCCCACCGGCGAGATAGCTCCCGTAGAGGGAACGCCGATGGACTTCAGGAAGCTCAAGCCGATAGGACGCAACGTGAGGGCCAACTTCCCGGCTCTGGTTTATGGCAAAGGTTACGACAACTGCTGGGTGCTCGACAGCGAGGAAGCCGTCGTGCTCAAAGAGACCGTGTCGGGCCGGAAGCTCACCGTCCGCACCGACCAGCCGGCAGTGCAGGTCTATACCGGCAACTGGCTCGTAGGCTCGCCTGTGAATCACTCCGGTCACCGCTATCTCGACTACGACGGCGTGGCCATCGAGGCGCAGAATTTCCCCGACGCCCCCAACAAGTCGCATTTCCCCAGCCCCGTGTTGAAGGCTGGCGAGAAGTATTCGCGCTTCATCTCGTTTGAATTCTCCACAGGCTCCTGATTCAGCGGCCGACCGGGAAATCCCGGAGGTAAAACAATATCGGATGCGGCCCGCGGCAGACACGGGACCGCATCCCTTATTAGGGCATTATTTCGGGTTCAATATCGGGCGCGATTTGGGCGCGATTTTCCTTGGGAATTTGGGCATTTCGAAAAAATTTATTAATTTTGCGATGCATTCCGATGTGAATCGCCGATGCGCCCTTGATGTGAATCAGGGATTAAAACACACATAAGGTAAACATTACGAATGACTTATTTTCGTTGAAAGGGATTGTCTCATGGTGTAATGGTAGCACTGCAGATTTTGGTTCTGCCTGTCCAGGT
>JAFLTX010000066.1:0-2102 GCA_022509145.1 Muribaculaceae bacterium
CCTGCTCCACGTCGTCGATATGCTGGATCACCTCCTCGCGGTCTTCCTCGTCGAGCTCCTGAATGAGGTCAACGGCGTCGTCGGTGTCGAGAAGGTCGATGAAATCGCCGATCTCTTCGGGCGACATGTCTTCGAGCAGCTTGGCGCGGTCTTCCTCGTCGAGCTCCATGAGCACGTCGGCTTTCTTCTCCTCGTCGTCGATGAGGTCGAAGAGCCATTCAGCGCGGCGCAGGTTGAGGCTCTGGAAGAGTTCGGCAATGTCGGCCGGGTGGAGCTCCTTGATTTCGGCAAGGGCCTGCTCCACATTGCGGGCATCGATGATGTCTTCGATGCGTTCGATATCTTCTTTTGTAAAATCTCTCATTGGTCGCGCAGTTAGAATCGGTTATGGTTGGTCAATAGTGGAAAGAGCTGCCTCCGAGGAATTCGCGAAGGAGCGAGGTGGTGGGTATCTGTTCGGCTTCTATGGGGAGGAAGTAGCTGAGGAGCTTAAGAAGGCGGTAAGCCTCGGCATATTGCACCACGTTGTGGGGCACACTGCGGAGCAGCGGTTCTGCATAGGGTTTCATCACGCCTATTTCAAAGATGAGGGAGGAGTTGAAAAGGGCGTCGGCGTTCTCCTGGAATGGGAAGATCCATCTTTCCTCGCCTCTCTGCACGCTTGGCCAGCGGCGGATTGTCTCGAAGGCGGATGTGTGGCGGTAGCGGTGGTCGCGCACCACGCGCCTCAGCAGTCGGTTGTCGTTGGTCGAAATCCAGTTGTGGTCGTCGATGGTGAGGGTGGTGAGGGCCGAGACGTAGATTTTGAAGAGGTCGTCGGTCTTGAGAGCCGGCGTCAGCTCGGGGTTGAGACCGTGGATACCTTCTATCACCAGCACGTCCCTGGGCCCCAGCGTGAGGGGTCTCTCTTTCTCCACGCGCCTTCCGAGCTCGAAGCTGTAGGTGGGGAGGTTGATGGTCTCTCCGCTCAGGAGGCGCCTGAGGTCGGAATTGAGCCTGTCGAGGTCGAGGGCATGGAGATGCTCGAAGTCGTAGTCGCCGTCGGCGTCGCGGGGGGTGTTCTCGCGGTTTACGAAATAGTCGTCGAGAGAGATGAGGCGGGGCACCAGCAGATTTGTCATCAGTTGGATGGCGAGGCGCTTTGATGTGGTGGTTTTCCCTGACGAGGAGGGGCCGGCCAGCAAGACGATGCGTGCGGCGCCGTCTTTGTTGCGGGCGGCTATTTCGTCGGATATGCGCCCCAGGAATTTATCGTGCATTGCCTCGGCCACATTGATGAGCTGGGCCGTCTTTTTGGCGGTTACGGCCTTGTTGAGCTCGCTTACGGTCGAGACTCTGATGATGCGGTTGAAATTGAGATAGTCGGTGAAGGCTTTATATAGTTTCTCCTGGGGGCGAGGAGTGATGGGCTTTGCCGGGTCTTCCGGGTCGGGCCCCATCAGGAGGAAGCCGTCGTGGTAGGGGTGGAGGGCAAATGTGGAGATGAAGCGCGTCGACGGCGCCAGCGGGCCATAGTAGCTGTCGGCGGTGTCGAGCAGGGTGTAATAGGTGGAATAGAGGTCGTTGGCCGTCTCCAG
The DNA here is from genome assembly GCA_022509145.1 of Muribaculaceae bacterium. Taxonomy (GTDB): domain Bacteria; phylum Bacteroidota; class Bacteroidia; order Bacteroidales; family Muribaculaceae; genus Lepagella. The sequence continues at coordinate 1,578 of JAFLTX010000066.1, forward strand.
GAGGGCCACCTTGTTGTCGAGACCTTCGCGCCTGAAAAGGGCCTTTACCTCGGAGGTGAGCCTGCGGTGCCTCACGAAGGGGAAATCTTCGCGGTGCATCTCCTCGAGGCGTGCGGAGAGGCGCTCAAGCAGTTCGGGAGTGATCTCGATGAGCCCTGTCTCGGCGCAGGAGAGACGGCAGAAGTGGCCGCGCGAGATGCTGTGCTCGATCTTGAGCGTGCATCCCTCGATTTCAAGAGAGGCGGCGCGATAGAGCATCATACAGAGCGAGCGGGTGTAGACTCTCCGGCCCAGCGGCGAGTCTTTCTTTACAAACTCCACCTGCTTGGGCGAGAAGATGGCGTAACTGAGGTCTTCCGACTTGTTGTTGACGCGTGCACAAATAGGCTCGAACCCGAGGAGATCGCGGAGGCGAGAGGCAAGTTCGCCCAGCGTTTCGCCGCCGGCGGTCTCGATGTGGGAGGCCGTGTTGAGGCAGTATATGCGGATGGTTTCTTTCATCGTTGTCTCTTGTCAAAAGCCGGG
>JAFLTX010000066.1:2202-9274 GCA_022509145.1 Muribaculaceae bacterium
TTTCTCTCCTTCGGTGAGGAGCGGCGACTTTACGAAATTCTCGAGAAAGGGGATGAAGAATTCCTCGCAGAAGAGCGGCGACTCCGGCTCGAAAAGATATTTCTCGGCCATACCTCTCACTGCCGAGAAGAAGGCGGGATCCGCCTGGGCCACGGCGAGCAGATTATCCACAGCGCGGTTCCTGCTCTGCTCGGAGGCCACGGGGAAGATGCTGAGGAAATCGACGAAGGCCTGCTCTATTTCAGGCGAAGCGGGGTCGAAACCGGGAACGGCGGTGTCGAGGGTGGTCCAATAGTTTTCGGCCAGGAAATCGGCGCGTTCCTGAGGAGTGAGAAGAGTGTCGGGGACAGCCGGCATCTGCCAGGCCTGAGCCGAGGCGGAAAATGCAACGGCAGCGGCCATGACCATAGAGAGCAACAGGCGTTTCAGATTCTTCTGCATGAGCGAAAACTAAACTGAAAATTCTGTTAAAATTCGGTGAAACTCAGCGGCATAAGGCTCTTGATCGAGGGGAGCACGTAGATCACATCGTTGCCGTAAAGAATCACTTCGATATCACCATACATCGCCTCATATTCGAGAAGTGCCTGGCGGCAGACACCGCAAGGGCTGATGGGCTGTTTCTGAAACGGCAACCCGCCCCCCTGAGGATACCCTTCGGGCTCCAGATAGGCCGCGATTGCGATCTGCTTCATGGCCACACCGGGATATTGCGAGGCGGCATAGAAGCAGGCGGAACGCTCGGCGCAAGTGCCGGCCGAGAAGGCGGCGTTTTCCTGATTGGCGCCGCAGACGATCTCGCCGTTCTCCATGCGGATGGCGGCTCCGACGTGGAAACGCGAGTAGGGGGCATGCGCCCGCGTGGTGGCGGCCTTGGCGGCGTCTACCAGGTCGGTGTAGCGCTGCGGCAGCTCTTCGGGGCGATATTCATCTATCAACGCAACAATTTTTCTCTCTTTCATAAGCACTGATATTTTACCACAGTCCCACTCCTCTTCGGGGAGCTGGCTCCGACAGTGATAACGCTGATTGACAAGTGGTTATTCCTGTCGGCAACAGCCGTTATCCGCGACCCGCAAGCCTTTCTTCCCTCTGAAAAGTGCCTACTATGGGAATGAAACGCAAATATAAAAAAAAATCCCGAGAGGCGCAAAAAACGGCGGAATCTCCCCTAAAGGGGAGGTTTGAGAAAAATGAAATTGCAAAGAGGAGCAAAATCAAAAAAATTTTCTTAATTTTGCAAAAAGGAGATTTGTATTATGAGAAATAAGTTGTTAAGCTTGGCGCTGATGGCGGCCATTGGGTCCGCCGGGGCGCTTCACGCCGCAGAAGTAAGATATGTGGGAGGCGATGTGTCGCTGCTCCCCACCTATGAAGCCGCCAAGGCACAGTACAAGGATTCGCAGGGGAAACCGATTGCAGACGTTCTGACGTTTTGCTATGACGAGGGTATGAACGCGATGAGGGTGCGCCTCTTCGTAGATCCGTCGGCGTATCCGAACAATGACCCGAATGCCTGCCAGGATCTGGACTACATCCTCCCCCTCTGCAAGCGGATCACGGAGCAGGGATTCGACCTGATGCTCGACTTCCACTACTCCGACACATGGGCCGATCCGGGCGCGCAGTGGACCCCCAAGGCGTGGCAGGGACTGAGCGACCAGGAGCTGTACCAGAAGATTTACGATTACACGAAAGAGACGCTCGAGACTCTGAAGAGCAACGGCGTGGTGCCGGCATTCATCCAGCCGGGAAACGAGATCAGCTACGGGATGCTCTGGGGAGCCGAGGGCGATTCGTCGCTCAAGAAAGTGACCTCCGGCAGCCAGGCCAACTGGTCGCGTTTCGGCAAGCTTCTGAACAACGCCATCAGCGCTTGCCGAGAGGTGTGTCCCGATGCAGCCATCGTGCTCCACACCGAGAGGGTGGAGAAGGTGGGTGTGCTCACCAATTTCTACAAGCAGATGAAGCTCCTCGACGTGGATTATGACATCATCGGCCTGAGCTATTATCCGTATTACCACGGGAAAATGAGTGTGCTCGACACGGCCCTCACCACTCTCGAGCAGGATTTCCCCGACAAGCGAATAATGATAGTGGAGACAGGTTATTCTTACAAATGGGAAGTGCCCGGCACGAATCACGAAGTGGATTATCCCTACTCGGAAGCAGGCCAGAATGCGTTTGCCCAGGATCTGGTAGACACCCTGCTGAAGCACCCGAATTGCGACGGACTCTTCTGGTGGTGGTTTGAATACAATGCAAAAGGCACAACGCTTCAGAATTGGTATAACGCGCCGCTTTTCGATTCCAACACAGGACGCGTGACCAAGGCTTTCGCCACCATCTGCAGCTTCGGCACGGGGCATGCGGGCGTGGAGGAGATCACGGCCGACGGTGCGGCTTTCCCGGGCGACGACGTATGGTATGACCTGCAGGGGAGAAAGATCTCGGAGCCGCGCGAGAAGGGGCTCTACATCCACGGCGGCAAACTCGTGGCGTATTGATTCTTACTGAACGATTATGATGAAAAGATTTCTGGCGTATAGCCTGAGCCTGGGCGCGATTTTGCTGCTGGCCGGATGCAAGGACAAGAAGAAGGAGAAGACGGCTCCCGAGGGGCCGGCCAAGGTGGCTGTGGCGCTCCCGGAGGTGCGCACCGTCACGCTGACGCAGTCGTTTCCCGGCAACCTGCAGGCTATAAGCGAGGTCGATATCATGGCGAGGGTAGACGGTGTGCTGAGAGTGCACGTCCCCTCGGGGTCGAAGGTCAGGAAAGGTGAGCTCATCTATTCGATCGACGACACGAAATATCGCGATGCCGTAAGGCAGGCCGAGGCTTCCTTGGCCACAGCCCAGTCGAATTACGAGTACTACAAGAAGCAGTATGCGGCGATGCAGAAGGCGATGCAGGCCGATGCCGTAAGCGAGATGGAAGTGCTCGAGTCGCGCAACAATCTGGAGCAGAGCCAGGCATCGATAGAGAATGCGCGCGCCGCGCTCGACGAGGCCCGGACTATGCTGGGATATTGCCGCATCACGGCGCCCTTCGACGGCACCATAGCCCTGCAGACCTACGACGCAGGCTCCTACATCAGCGGCGAGGCGGCTCCCGTAAAACTCAACACCATCTACAACGACGCCACCGTATACGCCTACATCTCCGTGCCCCAGAGCAGGTATACGCAGATGAAGCAGTCGCAGCTCTCAGGCGAGCTGAAGCTCGACAGCGTCAAGATAAATTTCTCGCAGCCGATGGCACACGAATACTACTCGCGCATCAACTATTCGGCCCCCGACGTGAGCACCTCCACGGGGACGGTGACCCTGCGCTTCGACATAGCCAACCCCTACGGCGAGCTGAAGAGCGGAATGTATATGAACGTGGTGCTTCCCTACGCTGTGGCCCGCGATGCGATGATAGTGCGCGACGCCTCAATCGGCACCGACCAGCTCGGGAAATACCTTTACCTTGTAAACGACTCCAACAAGGTGGTCTACACCCCGGTGCAGGTAGGAGAAATCTACGACGACACGCTGCGGATCATCACCGGCGGCATCACACCGAAGTCGCGCTACGTGACGGAAGCCATGCTCAAGGTGAGAAACGGCGAGGAGGTGAGTCCGCAGCAGAAATAAGAGATAAAGGATAAGGGATGCTTTCAAAGTTTTTCATCAACCGCCCTATCTTCGCTATCGTAATAGCGGTGTTCATGGTGCTCATAGGATTGATCACCGTGAAGAGCATCCCTATCACGAAGTTTCCCGACATAGAGATGCCTACCATCTCGGTGTCGGCCACCTATCCGGGCGCTGACGCCAAGACCGTGTCGGAGGTGGTGGGCGTGCCCATCGAAGAGCAGGTGAACGGTGTGGAAGATATGCTCTATATGAGTTCCAACTCTTCGAGCGACGGAAGCTACAGCCTCACCATCACCTTCAAGGAAGGCACCGACATCAACATGGCCCAGGTGAGGGTGCAAAACCGTGTGCAGCGGGCCGAGACCATTCTGCCCAGCGCCGTTCAGGAGCAGGGAATCGACATCATCGCCCATTCGCCCACACTGGTTCTCTTCATCTCGCTGGAGAGCGACAGCACCCACAACTACGACGGCCTCTACCTCACCAACTATGCCCAACTGCATATCGTAGACGCTCTGGAGCGTGTGGACGGTGTGGGCGAGGCGCAGGCCTTCGGCGCCGGCGAATACAGCATGCGCGTATGGCTCGACCCCGCCAAGATGCAGGCTTTCGGCCTCTCCGGCCAGGAAGTGATGGAGAAGATCCAATCGCAAAACAAGGCAGTCTCGGCCGGCATCATCGGCGAGCCGCCCGAAGGGGAACCCGTATCGTTTGAATTCACACTCACCGCGCAGGGGAGGCTGGTGAGCCCCGAAGAATTCGGCAACATCGTGATCCGCACAGGCGAGCACGGCGCGCTGCTGCATCTGAAAGACGTGGCGCGCGTGGAGCTCGGCAGCGAGTCTTATTCCAACACGGCCCTCGTCTCGGGTAAAGCCGCGGGCGTGATAGGCATCCGTCAGCTCCCCGGCTCGAACGCGCTGGATGTGGCCAAGGGTGTGGAGGATAAGATGAAGGAGCTGGCGCCCTACTTCCCGCCGGGTGTCACCTACAATATTGCGATGAACGCCACCGAAATCATCACCGCTTCGATCGACGACCTGCTGGTGACCTTCGTGCTCACCACGATTCTGGTGATGCTGGTGATATTCATCTTCCTGCAGAACCTCAGGGCCGTGATCATCCCGATGCTCACCATCCCGGTGTCGCTCATCGCCACGTTTGCCGTCATCAAGCTGCTCGGCTTCACCATCAACAACCTCACCCTCTTCGGCATGCTTCTGGCCATCGCGATAGTGGTAGACGACGCCATAGTGGTGGTGGAAGACTGCTCTCGCCTCATCGATGAAGGGAAGCTTACCATAAGGCAGGCCGTAACCCAGGCCATGAAGGAGCTCACGGGACCGGTGGTGGGAGAAGTGCTGGTGCTCATGTCGGTGTTTATCCCCACGGCGTTCGTAAGCGGCGTCACGGGTCAGCTCTACAAGCAGTTCGCCCTGACCATCGCCACGGCCGTGGCGTTCTCGGGCTTCAACGCCTTGACGTTTACACCCGCGATGTGTGCCCTGTTCCTGCGAAAAACGAAACCGAGCCGGTTCTTCTTCTTCCGATGGTTCAACGCCGGCTACGGAAAGGTGCTGGCAGTATACAACAAGGTGGTAGACCGATTCCTGAAGCATCCCGTGGTGGCGATCGGTATCTATCTGGTGATCACAGTGGCGGCGTTCTGGGGATTTATCGACTGGCCCACGAGCTATCTGCCCAAAGAAGACCTGGGATACTTCCTCACCTCCGTGCAGCTTCCGCCGGGAGCATCGCTCGAGCGCACCAACCAGGTGCTGAAAGACGTTGAGCAGATCATCATGGAGCAACCGGAGGTCGACGACGTGGTGACCATCTCCGGGATATCGTTCCTCGACGGCGGCGAGGGGAGCAATTACGGCTCGCTCTACGTGGTGCTCAAGCCCTGGGACAAGCGCAAGGGGAAAGACCACACGGCATTTGCAGTGATCGACCGTGTAGACAAGCTTTGCGAGCCCATCCCGCAGGCGGTAGTATTCTCCGTAGACCCGCCTTCGATTCCGGGCGTGGGGATGAGCTCGGGGATAGAGTTTGAGCTTCTCGATATCAACAATCTGGGGAGCGCCGAGGTGAAAAAGGCTATCGACCGGATTGAGGAGCTGGCCGCGAAAGATCCTACGTTTGCCAGCGTGCGCTCGCTCTACCAGGGCGATGTGCCCCAATATCATATAAATCTCGACCGCGACCGCATCCAGCTGCTTGGAGTGGAGCTCGACGACGTTTTCTCCGCGCTGGGGAATTATGTGGGCGGAAGTTATGTAAACGATTTTGTGGACTTCGGCCGAGTGTTCCACGTCACGCTTCAAGGCGAGGCGGCCTCGCGCACCAATCCGGCCGACGTGCTGGCCATCACCGTGGCCGGAAACGAGGGGCAGATGGTGCCGCTGTCATCGTTTGCCACCATCGACCCTATAATGGGTCAGGCGCAGGTGAACCGTTACAATATGTACAACTCAGCGGCGGTGATGATGACTCCGGCCCACGGAGTGAGCTCGTCGGAAGGGTTGGCGGCCACCGAGCAGCTGATAGAGGAAGCCGTGGGCGACAACTTCGATTACGCCTGGACGGGGATGGCCTACCAGGAATCGCAGTCGGGCACCACCATCACCATAGTCCTTATATTCGCCATCATCGTGACGCTGCTTGTTCTTGCCGCGCAATATGAAAGCTGGACCGACCCGATAGCCGTGATCATCTCGATGCCCACGGCCATTCTCGGCACGGTGATAGGGTGCATCTTCATGAGCCAGAGCATCAGCATCTACACTCAGATCGGCATCATCCTGCTGCTCGGTATGTCGGCCAAAAACGCCATTCTGATTGTGGAATATGCCATAGATTTCCGCAAGGCCGGGCAAGATATAGAGAAAGCAGCCGCCAGCGCCGGAAACGTGAGGTTCCGACCGATTATGATGACGGCGTTTGCCTTCGTGTTTGGCGTAATGCCTATGATTTTTGCCACGGGCGCAGGCGCCGAGAGCCGCATATCGCTCGGCACGGCGGTGGTGTTCGGTATGGCTGTAAACGCGCTGGTGGGAACGCTCTTTGTGCCCAACTTCTGGGCTCTGCTGCAGCACTTCCGCGAGAAATATCTCGACAAGATATTCCATCCCGTCGACCCGACTCCTCCGGATGCTGACGCCAAGGGAGACGACGCCGACCTGGTGTGAGCCAAAAAGAGGTGCTGGGAAGCTGAAAAACAGCTTTTGGCACCTGGATTTGCATACCCGGGAGGAGAAAGGGCGGATGAATTATGCTTTTTTTCAGCTGTTTTCTTCTTTTTTCTTTGCCAATTAGAAAAAAGTTATTAATTTTGCACTCGCAAAAAGAGGAATGACTCCGTAGCTCAGTTGGTAGAGCAAATGACTCTTAATCATTGGGTCGAGGGTTCGAGCCCCTCCGGGGTCAC
>JAFLTX010000067.1:0-1935 GCA_022509145.1 Muribaculaceae bacterium
CAGACACCTCTGTTGCCGCTTCTGGACGCACAGATCTGGCCCATGGCGCAACGTCCTGAATAGCTCACGCAGAGGGCGCCATGGACGAAGGTCTCAACCGGGATGGTTACCGACTTGCAAATCGCCTCAATTTCGGCCAGAGAAAGCTCCCGGGCGAGAACGAGTTGCGAGAAACCGACTTCTTCGAGAAAGCGGGCTTTCCCGGGGGTGCGGATGTCGCATTGAGTGCTTGCATGGAGGGGGATGGGAGGGATATCCATACGCAATATCGCCATATCCTGGATGATCAGGGCGTCGACACCGATGAGATACAGGCGTCTTATCATTCGCTCCACTTCCTTGAGTTCGCTCTCCTTGATCAAAGTGTTTACGGTGACGTAGACTTTCGCTCCGAAGATATGGGCGAAGCGGACCACTTGCTCGATATCTTCGAAAGAGTTGGCTGCGGCGTTGCGCGCACCGTGGGAGGGCGGACCGATGTAGACGGCGTCGGCACCGTGCTTGATGGCCTCTACGGCTATTGCAGCGTTGGCGGCGGGAGCCAGGAGCTCGAGAGGGCGGGGACCCGATGAGGAGGTCATCCTTTTACTTGTTTCAGGGTGGAGAGGTGACGCTTGTCGTCGCGCTCGCGGATGGCCTGGCGTTTGTCGTATTGCTTTCGGCCGCGCCCGATGCCGATGAGAAGTTTCGCAAGACCGCGCTCGTTGATGAAAAGCTTGAGCGGCACTATGGTGAAGCCGACGTCTTCTGCGGCGCGGGCGAGCTTGGCGATCTCTTTCTTGTTGAGAAGGAGCTTGCGGTCGCGCCTGGCCATGTGGTTGTTGTAGCTGCCGTAGAAGTATTCCGAAATATTCATCCCTTTTACCCAGACTTCGCCGTTCTCCACGATGCAATATGAATCAACGAGGCTCGCCTTCCCCTGGCGGATAGATTTGATCTCGGTGCCGGTGAGCACGAGGCCTGCCGTGTAGGTGTCTGAAATCTCGTAGTTGAAGCGGGCTTTCTTGTTCTGGATATTTATATCTTTGGCTTTCATTGCGGTAACGGGATGTTAGTAAACGGGGTCTTGTTCGTAAAGGTAAGTTAGTAAAGGGGGCTTAGACAAAAATCGAGAGGAACCATTCCACCAGCACCGGCGAACAGATTATGACCATACACATCACGGCCAGAGATATCATCTGCTTTTCAGCGCTCACCACCACCATCTTCATTCCCCGGAAGATGATGAAGATGGTCCAAAGCGGGAAAAACTCGATGATGAAGTCGAACATCGGAAGGGCCATCATCAGGATATGGAAGAAGGCCAGAGTGCCGATTCCGATCATCGTCATGAGTTTGCCGTAGGAAGTCGACGGGAAATCGCGTGCGTCTTTCGGCAGGAAAATTTTGGCAAAAACGAGAGCCAGATAGTAGCCGAGAAAGAAGGAGCAGAAGGTGATTACCGACGAAACGAGCACGGTGGTGAAATTGAGCTGCACCTGATACAGCATCGAAAAGAATTCCGACCCTGCCGACAGGAGCGAGAGGGGAAGGAGGAAGCGCAAGACGGCAATCTCGGGGCGGGGGCCTCTTTGCAAGGCGTTTTCCCACCCGAGAGTCGGCATCGTCATCACTTGGGGTGCTATACTCCAGAGTGTGAGCCGTTTACCTCCAGGGGAACTCATCAGCTACCTTTATTCCTTTTACGTTTTCTCTTACAGTGGAACAGAATTCTCTTACAATCTTCTTTACGGGAGCCGGTTCCATGCCGAGCACCTTGAAGAGGAGGCCCGCGTCGTTGGGGAGGCGGGTGATGCCGGCAGCGGTTTTCCCGTCGGGGGCCAGCCATGCCTGAGTGGCATCATAGATGAGGTCGGCCTTATCCTTAGGGGTCATTACGATTACGTTGGCAAAAACGTCGAAACGCCCCATTATTCCGAGCTGGCGCGGGTGGAG
>JAFLTX010000067.1:2035-9014 GCA_022509145.1 Muribaculaceae bacterium
TCCGGCATAAACTCGAGGTAGCTCCCTTCTTCGAGGGTGATGTGCTGGCGCATGCCGGAATAGTTGCGGTGCATCTCTGAGAGTTTGGTTGCCGCTCCGGTGCTCACCCAAGCGAAGGCATCTTTCTTGAGGTAGATGTCTTGCTGGTAACGGTCGCCGTCGAGGTTCGGACCTCCGGAGGAGAGGATGTAGACACAGGGGAGTTCCTTCCACTCGCGGTCGAAATAGAGTTCTTGCTGCACGATAAGCGGCACGCGGCGTTCAAGGTCGCGCATGATGCATTTTCCGTGAGGGTCGATCTCGAAGCCCATTCGGAGATAACCGTGCTTCCCCGGAGCGCCGACATACATGCCGTCGGGGGCTGCCAGATAGGGTTGCATCTCACGGGCGTCGGAGAAATCCACTTCAGGGACACCGGCCGTCTTCTCGCCAAATTGATAATCAAACATTTTCTTGGAAAAGAGCCATTTTAGAGATGAGGTTTACCAGCTCGTCGATTCCTTCGCCCGTCATGGCGTTGGTGAAGACGAACGGCTTGCCGGGACGCATGAGCTTGGAGTCGTGGTCCATCACTTCAAGAGAAGCGTTGACGTAGGGCGCCAGGTCGGTCTTGTTGATGACCAGGATGTCGCTCTGCGAGATGCCGGGACCGTCTTTGCGCGGAATCTTGTCGCCCGCGGCCACGTCGATCACGTAGATGAAGAAGTCTACGAGAGCCGGCGAGAAAGTGAGGGTAAGGTTGTCGCCGCCCGACTCGATGAGCACGATGTCGGTGTCGGGAAACTTGGCTTCCATCTCCTCAACGGCGGCGATGTTCATGGAGGGGTCTTCCCTTACCGCGGTGTGGGGGCACGCGCCGGTCTCGACGCCTATGATTTTATCTTCCACGAGCACGCCCTTAAGAGTCTTGCGCACATGCTTGGCGTCTTCGGTAGTTACGATATCGTTGGTGATGATAAGCACCTTATGGCCTTTCTCCAAAAGTTTCGGAGTGATGGCCTCGATGATTGCTGTTTTTCCGGAGCCCACAGGGCCTCCGATTCCTATTCTGCAAGTTGACATATCTTTTCTTTCTGAATTTGTTGCCTAAACCAAATTTCCTGTTATCGTTGCAATTCTCTGTTAATCTGTGAGTTACGACATAAACATTCTCTGATTACCCTTCTCGTGGAGGGATGCGAGGATGTCGAGTTCGGGGAAGAACGCGTTCATCTCGTCGAGACGCATATCCTTCACCATATCGTAGAGGCGTTCCGTCTCGGCGCTGAGCTCGAAGAGAATCTCCTGTGTGTCGTAATGGCTCACCCTCACACATCTCAGCGCGGCGGAAAGAACCATGTTGATCACCCCGTACTGGTGCGAATAGAAGAGCTCCTTCTCGTCGAGGCCGGCGGTGGCGAAGACGAGCCCTTGCATCACCGGATACATACCGGGCGTAGAGCCGTTCTCTATTTTCTGGAGCACCTCCTTGATGAGGCTCACCTCAGGGAAGAGGCGTGCGCCCAGTTCGGCGAGTTTCTTCCCCATCCTTGTAAGCATGGTGCGGGCCTCGTCGTTCATCTTGGAGAGCATCAGTTCGCTGTCGGCGAGCATCACGGCCCTCAGGTCGCCTTTGCGGGCTGCCCTGAAGGCGTGGAGAGCGGCTATACCGTCGGTGAAGGCCGCCTGCCAAGCTTGGGAGCGTGCGAACTCCTGGAGTGACTTCCGATCGCGCACAATCTTCTCGTAGGCGGCCGTCTCAAGACCGTTGGAGAACGAGAAAGTGCCTACAGGAAACGCGCTGTCGGTAAACTGTAGGAGCTGCATTACGGCCGGTCTGTGGTCACTCATCGTGGTGGTGATGATGTTCGTGTTCGTGATCGTGGTGGTGATGGTGGTGATGCTCGTGGGAATGGCTTTCATGGCCCGCCCCGCCGAAGAGGCGGCGAATCTCCGAAGGCTGCAGGAAGGGGATTACGTCGAAGCCCTTCTCGAAGCGATAGGTGATTCCCTCGATATGATGGGTGTCCATCACGCTTGCCATCACTTTCTTATCTACGGTGAGAGGCACATATACTGTGGTGCCTTTGATTACCGCGGGCCAGTGCTGGTTTCCTACGGCATGGCCGAGCTCAAGGGCCACACGGATGATGTCTTCGGGCGAGCGCGAAGCGATGCCGGAAAGGTCAACCACCATTACAGGGCTGAGCTCGATTCTGAGCACGGCAGCCTTCTTCTCTTCTGGGATGTATTCGATTATGTCGCCGTCGGCCACCTGGGTGTGGCGTGCCAGAGCCACGGGGTATTCTTTTCCGGAGGCTCCTTTGGCCAGGAAGCGGCTCTTTTGCGCCGTCCATTGGTCAAGGGGGAGTATGTCTACCTCAAAGCCTTTCAGCTTCTCTTCCCATTCGGGGTCGCGCAGCTGGTTGCCGAGGATTTCTGTGTAAACTTTCATTTTATTTCCGTAAGAATGGCGGGTGACCGAAAAATAACAATCACCCGCCAAAAGTTAAGGTCAAATTTAAACAAGCTTGTTCGGGCGATATCTAGTGGATACCGTCCCGCCATAGCCTAAATTATTAGCTGAACCAGTAGAGCTGAGCGAGCGGGAGGCTCTTGGCGGGTTCTACGTAAGCGAGCACGCCGTCTACAGTAACCTGGAATGTTTCGGGATCAACCTCGATGCGCGGCGTGCCGGTGTTGCGCACCATGTCTTCCTTCTTGAGGGAGCGCACATTGTGAACGGGGTAGATGTTGGAGGTAAGACCGAGACGTTCCTTGATGCCGTCGTTGAAGGATGCCTGAGAAACGAAGGTGAAGCGTGTGTCGTGTTTTGTTTCGTCGAGGGCTCCATACATCGGACGCATGATCTTGGGCTGGGGAGTGGGGAGCGATGAGTTGGGGTCGCCCATGTTTGCCCAGTTGATGAAACCGCCCTTGAGGACGAGTTTGGGCTTGGTTCCGAAGAATGCGGGTTCCCAAAGCACGAGGTCGGCCACCTTGCCAACGGCGATGCTGCCGAGGATGTCGCTGATACCGTAAGTGATTGCGGGGTTGAGTGTGATCTGAGCCAAGTAACGGAGCACACGGAAGTTGTCGTTCTGGTCGGAATCTTCGGGGAGTTTGCCTCGAACACTCTTCATGTAGCTTGCCATCTGGAAAGTACGCATGAAAGATTCGCCTACACGGCCCATCGCCTGAGAGTCGGAAGAAACCATTGAGATCACGCCCATATCGTGAAGGATGTTCTCTGCACTCTGTGTCTCGGGACGCACGCGGCTTTCTGCGAATGCAACATCGGAGGGGATATTGGGATTGAGGTTGTGGCAAACCATAATCATGTCGAACAGCTCAGCCTGCGAGTTGATACCGAAGGGGAGAGTCGGGTTGGTGGAAGAAGGAAGCACGTTCTGCAGTGAAGCCACCTTCAGAAGGTCGGGAGCGTGGCCGCCACCGGCGCCCTCTGTATGGTACGTGTGGATTGTTCGACCATCAATAGCTGCGATAGAGTCTTCTACGAAGCCGCTCTCGTTGAGAGTATCGGTGTGGATTGCAGCCTGCACGTCAAACTTGTCGCAAACCTGCATACAAGAGCGGATGGCAGCAGGAGTAGTTCCCCAGTCTTCGTGAATCTTGAAGCCGCAGGCACCGGCGCGGAGTTGCTCTTCGAGAATCTCGTGGTTTGTAACGTTGCCCTTTGCGAGCAGACCGATGTTGATGGGGAGTGAGTCAACGGCGCGGAGCATGCGGGCGAGGTTCCACGGGCCGGAAGTGATTGTGGTTCCGTTGGAGCCGTCGGTCGGGCCAACGCCGCCGCCGATGAGGGTAGTGATACCGTTGCTGAGACAGTTGATGGCCTGCTGGGGAGACACCATGTGAACGTGGCCGTCGATGCCGGCAGCCGTAAGAATCATGTGCTCGCCTGAGATGGCGTCGGTGGATGGACCCGTAACACAGCCCTGGGTAACGCCCTTCATCACGTTGGGGTTACCGGCCTTACCGATACCGGAGATCTTGCCGTCTTTGATACCTACGTCGGCCTTGATCACGCCCAATATGGGGTCGAGGATAGTGACGTTTGTGATCACGAGGTCAACGCTGCCGCCTTTGGAAGTGGCCTCGTTGGCAAGGCCCATGCCGTCGCGCAGGGTTTTGCCGCCGCCGTAAACCACCTCGTCGCCGAAAGTGCGGAGGTCTTTTTCTATTTCTACATAGAGGTCTGTGTTGGCCAGGCGGATCTTATCACCCACTGTCGGGCCGAACAGCATATTATTTTCACTTCTTGATATAGTAGCCATGTTATTCTGAATTTTATTTTTCGTTTTGTGTGTATTCGGCGTCTGCCTCGTCTTCGCTCACGCTCTTGTAGCCGTATTTTTTCATGCGGCTGATGGCGCGGATCTGTTTGGGGAAGTAAGTGGGGGTGTCTTCATAGCCGGCATAGCCGTTTGTGAGGTCGTCGAAGCCGATTACGCGCTGCTTGCCTGCGTAGGAAACGAGTTCCACTTCCTTTTCCTCGCCCGGCTCGAAACGAAGAGCGGTGGTGGCGGGGATATTCAGGTGCATACCGAATGCCTTGGGACGGTCGAATTCCATGTAGCGGTTAACTTCAAAGAAGTGGTAGTGGCTACCAATCTGCACGGGACGGTCGCCAGTGTTGCGCACCTTCAAGGTGACGGTGTTTCTGTCGTTGTTGTACTCAATGGGGTCGGAAGCGAGGATAACGCCGCCAACCGGTACGTATTCCTGCGGGGTGAAACCCGGAACGATGTTGTTTGCCATAGTCTTAGAAAGATTAAAGGATTACTTAATGGGATGATGGATAGAAACGAGACGGGAGCCATCGGTAAATACGGCTTCCACCTGTAGGAGGTTGATCATGTCGGCCACTCCCTCCATCACCTGGTCTTTGGTCAATACGTTGGCAGCGAGGTTCATAACTTCCTCAACTGTCTTTCCTTCGCGAGCGCCTTCAAGGGCAGCGCTTGTGATGTAGGCCACAGCCTCGGGATAGTTAAGTTTCAACCCCTTGTTCAGTCTTCTCTCTGCAATTAAGCCCACTGTGAGAAGAGTAAGTTTGTCTTGTTCTTTAGGAGTAAAATGCATAATATATAGAAAATTAAGGTTTTGTGTTTTAGTTAAGATATTTAAGGTTTATTATTAAGGTTCGTATCAAATAATTGAGGATTTGATGATCTCTGCAATTCGGCGCACATCGTCGTCGGTCACCCAGGGGCCGGCAGGCAGGCAGAGCCCGCGGCGGAAGAGCGACTCCGAGGTGCCGTTTACGTAAGCCGGCTTCCCGGCATATACGGGCTGGAGATGCATCGGTTTCCAAAGGGGGCGGCTCTCGATACCTTCGGCATCGAGAGCGAGACGCAGGGCCTCTACGTTGGCGTTGGGCTCACATTCCGAGCGAAGTTGCGTAGTGGCTTTGGTAACGGCCGCCACGCCGCCAACAGGGCTGTCTCCCTTCACTGCATAGGCTTTCTCCTCGCCTTTCACTTTGAGATCGGGCGAGATGAGGATGTTGCAAAGCCAGAAATTGGAATCAAACTCAGGCGAAGGGTTGTCGAGGAGCGAAATCCCCTCCATACCTTCGAAGAGCTCGGCGTAAAGCCGGTGCACGTGGCGATGGTGGGCCACATGCTCGTCGAGCACAAACATCTGGCCGCGTCCTATGCCGGCGCAGATGTTGCTCATTCTATAGTTGTAGCCAATCTCTTCGTGCTGATAGTAAGGATAATTCTCGCGCGCCTGAGTGGCCAGAAACATAATCTCTTTCTGCTTCTCGGTGTCGGGGCAGACGAGGGCGCCGCCTCCGGAAGTGGTGATCATCTTGTTGCCGTTGAAACTGAGCACTCCGTAGCGACCGAAAGTGCCGCAACGGCGGCAGCGGTATTCACTGCCGAAAGCTTCGGCTGCGTCTTCTACGATGGGTATATCCCATTTTGCCGCCACACGGGCCAGCTGTTCGAGCTTTGCCGGCATACCATACAGGTGAACCACCACGATTGCTTTCGGTTTGCGCCCTGTGGAATCAACACGGTCGGCTATGGCCATGTCGAGAAGAGCGGGGTCCATGTTCCAGGTGTCTGGTTCGGAGTCAACGAACACGGGTGTGGCACCAAGATATGTAACGGGGTGGCTCGAGGCGCAGAAAGTGAAACTCTGCACCATTACGTCGTTGCCAGGGCCGACGCCGCAGGCGGCTAGGGCCAGGTGAACGGCGGCTGTGCCTGAACTGAGGGCGGCTACGTGGGGATCGAGAGGGGAGAAGAGCTCGTCGTTTTCACGCTTGAAGCCGCTGCACCGGTCGGCCGGGCAGTCGGTGGCGCCAAGATAATTGGCGAGGTCTTTCTCAAAGCCGTCAACGTTCGGCCCCAGGGGGACAACCCAGTTGTCGGCAAATGCCTGATTTATAAATTCTATCTCTTTGCCGCTCATATGGGCCAGGCAAAGAAGCACTCTTTTAGCCATAGTCAGCGTGAATCGAAAATAACTTAAAAGCAAGGGAGCAGGTGTATAATCTGCGCTTGCTTACGTTGCAAATTTAAGAAAAAAATGTGAAAAGTGTAGAGGAAAATAAAAAAAATTACAGAAAATATTGAAGAATCAAAATAAATGATTAATTTTGCATCGTCGAAATAAAAAGCGACCCATCACCGGGGCATTAGCTCATCTGGCTAGAGCGTTTGACTGGCAGTCAAGAGGTGACCGGTTCGAGTCCGGTATGCTCCACTCAAGGCGAATTTGAGATGAAACTCAAGTTCGTCTTTTTTCATTGCGGGGACGTCTCGCCGACTCTCTCAAAGGAAGCTTTCCCCCGCAGCCGCACCTATAAAATATGAATTTTTTAGGAGAAAAGCGGAGAAAGGGGTTGCAGGAATGGGGAAATTTGATTAAATTTGCAGGCTAAATGCACGAAAAAGGGGCTGATTGGCTTTGACAGCGTGTAGAAGCGGTAAGTAAGCATGCAGAGTTTTGGTGTTCAAACTCT
>JAFLTX010000068.1 GCA_022509145.1 Muribaculaceae bacterium
CGCAAGCTCATCGGCGACGACGAGCACGGCTGGGACGACGACGGCGTATTCAACTACGAAGGCGGCTGCTACGCCAAGGTGATCAACCTCGACAAGGAATCTGAACCCGACATCTTCAACGCCATCCGCCGCAACGCCCTGCTTGAAAACGTGACGGTGCGCGAAGACGGCACCCCCGACTTCAACGACAAGAGCGTGACGGAAAACACCCGCGTTTCCTATCCGATCGACCATATCGAAAACATCGTGAAGCCCATCTCGAAGGGCCCGCACGCCACCCGCGTGATCTTCCTCAGCGCCGACGCCTTCGGAGTGCTTCCTCCGGTATCGATCCTGAGCGACGAGCAGGCCAAGTATTACTTCCTGAGCGGCTTCACCGCCAAGCTCGCCGGCACAGAGCGTGGCGTAACTGAACCGCAACCCACATTCTCGGCTTGCTTCGGCCTTGCATTCCTCTCGCTCCATCCCACAAAATATGCCGAAGAGCTCGGCAAGCGTATGAACAAGACAGGCGCCAAGGCCTATCTGGTCAACACAGGCTGGAACGGCACCGGGAAGCGTATCTCGATCAAGGACACCCGCGGCATCATCGACGCCATCCTCGACGGCTCGATTGACACCGCTCCCACCAAGCAAATACCTTACTTCGACTTTACAGTGCCCACGGAGCTTCCGGGCGTTGACCCCAACATCCTCGACCCGCGCGACACTTACGCCGACCCGGCTGAATGGGATGCCAAAGCCCGCGACCTGGCACAGAAGTTTATCGACAACTTCCATAAGTTTGAAGGAAACGAAGCCGGCAAGGAGATGGCCAAGGCCGGTCCCAAGCTCTGAAAAGATCCAAGCTCTAAGCCGGATCCCTGAAAATATGATGCTTCGGCCGGATAAGCCGAAGCATCTGTTTTACCAAAAAGGAGATTGCGAGTCTACATCCATACGGTAAGTTGCTCTGACAACTGACAACTGGCAACTGACAACTCTTTCCCTATATTGGAAAAATTTCCTAACTTTGCAGAAAGTTCCATAAACAACATAATGAACAACAATACCAAGTATATCTTCGTTACCGGCGGAGTGGTAAGCTCGCTGGGGAAGGGAATCATCGCCTCGTCGCTGGCGAGGCTGCTCCTCTCGAGAGGCTACAGGGTGACGATACAGAAATTCGACCCCTACATCAATGTGGACCCCGGCACGCTCAACCCCTACGAGCACGGCGAATGCTACGTGACCGTAGACGGGAAAGAGACCGACCTTGACCTCGGCCACTATGAACGCTTCACCAACATCCGCACCACGGAGGCCAACAACGTGACCACCGGCCGTGTCTATCAGAGCGTGATAGAGAAAGAGCGCCGCGGCGACTTCCTGGGGAAAACCGTGCAGATCATCCCCCACATCACCGACGAGCTCAAGCGATTTATGAAGAAGCTCGGCCAGACCGGCGACTACGACTTCGTGATCACCGAGATCGGTGGCACTGTGGGCGACATCGAGTCTACCCCATTCCTGGAGGCCGTAAGGCAGCTGAGGTGGGAGATGGGTAAAGACGCCATCAGCATCCATCTTACATACGTGCCTTATCTTTCCGCAGCCAAGGAGCTCAAGACCAAACCGACGCAGCACAGCGTGAAGCAGCTGCAGCAGATGGGTATCCAGCCGGATATCCTGGTGCTTCGCGCCGACCGCGACATCCCGGCGGGGATGCGGAAGAAAGTGGCCCAATTCTGCAACGTTAAGCCCGAGGCCGTGATTCAGAGCATCGACGTGCCCACCATCTATCAGGTGCCCCTGATGATGCACGAGCAGAATCTCGACACCACCGTGCTCGAGCTATTCGGCATCAAAGACGCCCCGGAAATCAACCTGGCCGGGTGGAACAGCTTCCTCGAGAAGATGCAGAGCTCCCGAAAGATGGTGAAGATAGGACTGGTGGGGAAATACGTGGAACTCCCCGACGCTTACAAGAGCATCCACGAAAGCCTCATCCAGGCAGCCACATACAACGACCGCAAGCTCGACCTCACCTTCATCCACTCGGAGAAACTCACCGACGAGAATGTGGAGGAGAAACTCAAAGGTTTCGACGGTGTGATCATCGCCCCCGGGTTCGGCTCAAGAGGTATCGAAGGTAAGCTCGTGGCGCTGAAATGGTGCAGGGAGCACGACGTGCCCACCTTCGGCATCTGCCTCGGCATGCAGTGTATGGTGATAGAGTTTGCCCGCAATGTGCTCGGGTTGTCAGACGCCAATTCCACGGAGATGGAGCACGGCACACCCCACAACGTGATAGATCTTATGGAAGAGCAGAAGAACGTCTCCAATATGGGCGGCACGATGCGTCTGGGCGCCTACGACTGCCAGCTGAAACCGGGCTCGAAGGCTGCCCGCGCCTATGGCTCGGAACTCATCTCGGAGCGCCACCGCCACCGCTATGAGTTCAACGGTGACTACCGCCAGGCTTTCGAGGAGGCAGGGATGAAGTGTGTGGGAGAAAATCCGCTGACACATCTGGTGGAAGTGGTGGAACTCCCCGACAAGAAATGGTTTGTGGGCACGCAGTTCCATCCTGAATATCAGAGCACTGTGCTCAATCCCAACCCTCTCTTCCTATCCTTCATCAAAGCCGCCATCAAGTAACGACAAAACTATCCAAGCCGCTATTAAGTAACGACACAACATGGACAGAAATACCATCACCGGCATCATCCTCATGGCCTTAGTCTTCTTTGGGTTTATGTGGCTGAGTCCGAAGCAGAACGATAAAAAAGACACACAGACCGAGAACTCCGCGGCCGTGCAGGCTCCGGAGCAGGCTCCCGTGGCGGCCGACACGCTTTCGGCCCAGGAGCTCACCTGGCTGCGCCAGAACATGGCCTCGGCCGGCTCGGCAGTGAAGCTCGAAGACGGACGCAATGCCGTAAAGATTCAGGAAAACGGTGTGAACCTCACCATAGTGGGCGATTCTATCTTCGGCACCGTGGAGGTGGCCGACGGGAAGACCGTTACCTGGAAGCAGCTCGCCTCCGCCGACCCCTATGCCATGACTCTCAAGGAGCAGAACGCAGGGGTGCAGAAGGTGAGGGAGATCTCGCAGCGCCTCGGCAAATATGGCCGCTTCGCTCAGTTTCTCGAAGGGAAGCAGGAGATCGTGACGATGGAGAACGACGTGCTTAGCCTGCAGCTCAACAGCAAGTCGGGCACCATCACGCGCGCCGAGCTTAAGAAATACGATTCGGAATACAACGCCGACGAAACCAAGCGCGAAAAGCATAAGGTGGTGATATTCGAAGACGGGTCCAACTCCTTCTGCTTCAACCTCCCCACGCTCCAGCCACTGGAGACTTCGGAGCTCTATTTCACCCCGACCGTGGTCAACGACACCACCGTGAGGATGATTCTCGAGCCGGCCCCGGGCGCGTACTGGGGTTTTGAATACACTCTGCCGAAGGGAGAGTCGTATCTTGTGACGGCAAAGGTGATCCAGAAGAATATGACCCAGGTGCTTGAGAGCAACAACCATTACCTCGGCTTGAACTGGCGCCAGGAGATGCGCCGCCAGGAACAGGGCCGAATGTTCGAAGAGCGCCAGAGCGGTCTTTACTATAAGTTTGCCGGGGGTTCGGTGGAACACCTTTCCGATAACAAAAACGACCGCGAAGACCGCCAGCAGAAGCTGAGCTGGATTGCGTTCAAGAATCAATTCTTCTCGACTATCGTGGTCCCCTCGCGCCCGTTTGCCACGGCCGACTTCTCGAGCAATGTGCTGAAAGGGAACGACTATCTTAAAAACCTCCAGGCCGACGCCGCCGTGAACGACTACGACTGGTCGAGCGCCAACCCGGTGACTTTCACCTACTTCATCGGCCCGAACTCGTATCCGCTCCTCTCGAGGCTGCAAGACGAGATAATCCCCGACGAAGACCTCAGCTTCACCCGCCTTATTCCGCTCGGATGGAGCATCTTCCGCTGGATCAACACAGGCATCGTGATCCCGGTGTTCAATTTCCTCGGGAAATTCATCTCAAACTACGGCATCATCATCCTCCTGCTGACGCTTCTCATCAAGCTCATCCTCTTCCCGCTTACGTATAAGAGCTACGTAAGCCAGGCGAAGATGAAATTCCTGCAGCCCGACATCAAGGCGCTGCGCGAGAAGTATCCCGGGAAGGAGAATGCGCTGATTCTCAATCAAAAGACGATGGAGCTCTATCGCAAGGCCGGCGCCAACCCGATGTCGGGCTGCCTGCCGATGCTGCTGCAGATTCCCATCCTCTTTGCCGTCTTCCAGTTCTTCCCCAGCTGCATCCAGCTGCGCGGCGAGAGCTTCCTCTGGGCCCACGACCTCGCGGCTCCCGACGCCATCATCTCGTGGAGCGGCAACATTCCGTTGATCACCAATTATTTCGGCAACCATATCTCGCTCTTCTGCCTCTTGATGACGGCCACCAACATCGTCTATACCTACATCAACATGCAGAATTCTCCCCAGACGATGCCGGGCATGAAATGGATGATGTATCTGATGCCCGTCTTCTTCCTGGTGTTCTTCAATAATTACGCAGCGGGCTTGAGCTATTACTACTTCCTCAGCCTTCTGATCACCATCATCCAGACCTACGTGATCCGCCACTTCATCATCAAGGAGGAAGACGTAAGGAAGGCGATGGCCGAAAACGCCAAGAAGCCGCGCAAGAAGAGCGGATTCATGGCACGCCTCGAGGAGATGCAGCGCAAGCAGCAGCAGATGCTCCGCGAGCAGCAGCAACAGCAACGCCGAGGCAGATGAAATCTATAAGGATAATAAGAATGACGATAGCCGCACTCTTTCTTGCGGCTACCGTCGCTTATTTCCTTACCGCCGACTACGCACATTCGGAAAGCCTGGAGGAACTGAGGGTGCACAACGCGCTCTCGGCCGTTCCGGCAACCCAGGTGATACCGTCTTCAGTGGCCCTCTGCATGGGGGCTTTATTGTTTTGGCTCTGCGTCACTTTCTTCATGGGGCGCCTGTATTGCTCCACAGTGTGCCCAATAGGCACTTTCTCCGACCTCTTCATGCGTCTTCGCAGGGAGGTGGGGAAGCTCTTTCCGCGTCGCTTCGGGCTGCGGTTCCGGTTTAAGAAAGCGAGCCGGTGGCGCTATCATATCATGGCCATCTACTTCATCTGCCTGGTGATAGGGATCATGGCGGTCCCGTTTGTGGTTGAGCCGTGGAACATAGTGCGCAACGCCGCCTCCATCTTTGATCCCGACGCCGTAGCCGGCACTTGGAGTGTGCTGGGCGCGGGATTGCTGGTAGGAATCGTGGCCGGGTTCGTGATGCTCCTCCTCGTGGCTGTGTGGGGCTTCGTCAGCGGACGCGACTATTGCAACACGGTGTGCCCCCTCGGGCAGGCATACGCGCTGATCGACCATTTCGCGCTTCTGCATATAGAATTCGATCCCGACAAGTGCATCTCCTGCATGCGTTGCGAAGAAGTATGCCGCAGCAGCTGCATCAAGGTATCGGAACGGCTGGTAGACAACAGCCGGTGTGTAAGATGCTTCGACTGCATCGCAAAATGCCCCACCGGCGCCATCAGGCTCCAGTCGACGCGCAACCGCGCCGCTACCCCCATGCTCGAGAAAACCCCGGATTGAGCCCTCTATATCAGCCCTCAAATCCCTAATGATATGAAATCTTACCTCGACCTGCTTTCCCACGTGCTCGCCAACGGAGTGAAGAAAGAAGACCGCACCGGCACGGGCACCATCTCCACTTTCGGCTATCAGCTGCGCCACAACCTCGCCGACGGCTTCCCGCTGCTCACAACCAAGAAGATTCATCTCAAGAGCGTGATTCACGAGCTGCTGTGGTTTCTCAAAGGCGATACCAACGTGAAATACCTGCAGGACAACGGGGTGCGCATCTGGAACGAATGGGCCGACGCCGACGGGGATCTGGGGCATATCTACGGGTATCAATGGCGTTCGTGGCCAGATTACTCCGGAGGCGCGATCGACCAGATTGCCGAGGCCGTGGAAACGATCAAGAACAACCCCGACTCGCGGCGTATCATTGTGAGCGCATGGAATGTGGCCGATCTGGGCAACATGAACCTGCCGCCTTGTCACGCCTTTTTCCAGTTTTATGTGTCGGAAGGTCGTCTCTCGCTGCAGCTCTACCAGCGCAGCGCGGACAGCTTCCTGGGCGTGCCGTTCAACATCGCCAGCTATTCCCTGCTGCTGATGATGATGGCGCAGGTATGCGGCCTAGAGCCTGGCGAGTTTATCCATACGTTCGGCGATGTCCATATCTATCTCGACCATCTCGAGCAGGTGCAGACGCAGCTGCAGCGCTCGCCCAAGGCCCTCCCTACAATGAAGCTCAATCCCGAAGTGAAATCAATCTTCGATTTCACCTACGGAGACTTCACCCTCGAAGGCTACGACCCTCACCCGGCCATCAAAGCCAAAGTAAGCGTCTGAACGTTTGAAAAATCAAACTGGAACTTAGAATGAAGCTGCACGAAGATAAAATTCTTTTTGCGGATATCATAGCCCGCGCTGCCGAACACCCCAGTCAAGGCGGCTTGGGGATTCCTCCGCAATTCATAGAGAAGGATTATTGGATCACCAACGCCCTGCAAAATCTGGCTGAAAGTCAGTATGGTGAGTTGGCCGTGTTTAAGGGAGGCACTAGTTTGTCGAAGGCGTACCACATCGGGATGAGATTCTCTGAAGATATCGATATTGCAATAATCGACCGAGAGAAATTTAGCGATGCTAAATTAAAAACCATTATACGGGCAACGGAGAAAGCTATCTCGAAAGATCAAATGTGCTTAAGGATAGATACTGCGTCAAATCCGTTTCCGTATCATAAGATGCAGATACGCAGCTTTGTGTATGATTTCCTTACGATGGTGATCCGGCACGATTTGATAAAGGAATTCGGCCTTTCGCCTTTTGAGATCAACGTGCTCGACAAACGGACTACAATGACCGAGAAGTTGGTGGCGCTGGTGCGCTTCTCGTTGGCGCAGAATCCGATTCCCGAACTCGAGGCGAAGATTCGCCATTTCTATGATCTCTATTATCTGATGGAAGATGCTGAATGTGTGGAATATTTGCACAGCGGAGAGTTTAAAAAGAACTTTGCGGCCCTGTTGCAACACGACAAGGAATTGTTTGACCATCCCCTGGGATGGCGAAACAAACCGTTTTACGAGTCGCCATTGCTCACAGATTTCAAAGCAGTCTGGAAAGAACTCTCACCCCGCTACGCAGCCGAATTACCCTCCCTCTCATATTCCCTCACCATCCCCACCCCCTCCCAGCTCCAAACCACCCTCACCCCCCTCTTGCGCCACCTAGGTAGTATCTTCTGCTAACTAAAGACTTTCTAACTGTAAGTGAACGGTGAGTCATAGGGCTTAAAGTAAGGAGAGGTTAAGGAGTTTTGTAGAGGGGTTGCAGGCAGAGCTGACCGAGATCTTCGGTTGCAATTTTTTCGGCGAGGGTATTCATTGCTAAAGATTCCGAGCGCGTGATTTTCTCAGGTTGAGAGCTTTGGAAGGTGGAGATAAGCAACAGCCGGCCTTCGCTCCAAAGATTGTATAGCCAACCGGCAGGTTTGAAGCGCTCTCCGATGGGATTCCTGGTGATGTAGATTAAATTGGCACCGTCGGCGATTGCCAGATCTCTATATTTCTTCTCTTTGGGACTAATAAAAGGAGATACCAATACGCCGCCTCCACGAATCGTTTCTTCATATTTGGAAAGAGAAG
The DNA here is from genome assembly GCA_022509145.1 of Muribaculaceae bacterium. Lineage (GTDB taxonomy): Bacteria > Bacteroidota > Bacteroidia > Bacteroidales > Muribaculaceae > Lepagella. Next base: position 7,773 of record JAFLTX010000068.1, read on the forward strand.
CGTTAAGCTCGTTCTCAGTGAATTTACTGCTTATCCTGACGGCCGTTAACTCGGGATCCTTCAAGAGGAAGAAATTACCGAAAATAATATAATCTTTGCCGAAAAGATTCAGAATATGCGGAGCTTTGAAATACCGGGGCATCGATTCCTTTATGAGGCACCTGCGGGGATTCTCTTTCAGATACTCACGCATGTTTTGGAGCTGGCCGCGGCGCCGCAAGATGCGGTCGTGATATCCAGGTTCGAAAAGACGCTCATATTTGAGATTGGCTACACTGCATTCGCGGGTAAAATGGCTGATGATATCCCCGAGATGATAGCGGTCTTTTTCAAGAATCTCGATGATGAAATGCAGATGGTCAGGCATCACTATATAATGGTTGATACGGATGCCGGGGAAACGTTCAGGAAGAGACCTGAGGATATCTTTGACAAGACGGCCGATGGCCGAATATCTAACTCCCGCATCGCGATAGGAAGCCTCTTTGGTGCCAAACAGAAATGAGAAAGGCTCAACGCCCGGCGCTTTCATGAGCGTGACCAGATAAGTGCATTTGGAGCGATAGTCATGCAAGGGGCAGCGAGTTTTATGGTAGGCTTTCATAGCTAATCATGGGTGTTATGCTCAGAGGTGTGAGCTAATGGACGACAAATGAATTGAGCCTTCTGCTCAATTCCGAAACAAACCTTGCAGCTCCAGCCTTTACCGCCCTCTTGAGCTCAGAGGCTGAGCAGTCGCTCTCAATGTTTGTTCAAGATTGGAGCGGGAGGCTCCAATCATTTGTCAGATTATAAGCCGATTTGGCTAATTTAAAAGCCGCCTGAAAAAGCGGCTTTTAATGGTGATTCCGTTGGGATTCGAACCCAAGACCCACAGCTTAGAAGGCTGTTGCTCTATCCA
>JAFLTX010000069.1:0-6057 GCA_022509145.1 Muribaculaceae bacterium
TGGATGATCGGCGACATCGCCAGCGACGACGCCCTCAAGGGCGGCCAGAATGTGGCCGACGGCAAAGACGCCTACGACATCGACAACTTCAAGATCGAAGCCAACAACGCCATCGTGCGTGAATACTACCGCGCCAAATACCAGGGAATCATCCGCTGCAACGTCGCCCTGCGCTACGTTTCGGAGTATGAACCCGACGAAACCCTCTCGCAGGAGCTCAAAGACCGCCTCCTGGGCGAAGCTTACTTCCTGCGCGGCCTCTATTACTTCCAGCTCGTCAGAGTCTACGGCGGTGTGCCCGTGATCGACGACGTGATCGAATCAGCCGAAAATTGGCAGCAGCCCCGCGCCACTGCCCAGGCCGTATACGAGCATATAATCTCCGACTTCGAGAAGGCCGAAGGTATGCTCTGGGACAAGAACAAATATGCCGACGAAGACGCCGGACGTGCCACCAGGGGCGCAGCCCAAGCGTATCTGCTGAAGGCCAACCTCTACAACCACAACTACGACGAAGCCTACCGTTGGGGCAAGAAGTTTATGGACGAGCAGTTCTCCACCGGCATCTACTCCCTCTTCCCCGACTATGCCGACAACTTCAACCTGGCCGGCGAAAACGGCGCTGAAAGTGTGTTTGAAATCCAATATATGGCCGACCCCACCTCCGACTACGGCCAAGGGAACGGCTTCTCGCGCGGCACATTCTCCATCATCCAGACTCGCCCCCGCATGAGCTCGCTGGGCGCCAACTCCGGTTGGGGATGGAACCACCCCACGCAGAACCTCTACGACGAATTTGAAGCCGGCGACCCCCGCAGGGAAGAGACCGTCGGCATCCCCGACGAGGAAGGACTCCAGGAAAACGAGGTGAACTATCTCGGCAACCCCTACTACAACATCAAGACCTCCCTCTACGAAGGCGGTACATTCCCGGCCATCGACCACCACTCACGCGGCCCGCTCAACTACAGGCTCATGCGCCTCTCCGACGTAATGCTCCTCTATGCCGAGGCGGCTCTCGAGAGCGGTAAAGACCTCAATGCGGCCAAGACGATGCTCGAAAACGTAAGAAGCCGCGCTCGCGCCATGGCCTCCGACCCCGCAGCCCTTCCCTCTTTCCCGGGATACCTCGGATACTCCGACAACACCGAATCGCTTCGCGCTGCCATCCGCCACGAACGCCGCGTAGAGCTCGGCATGGAAGGCCACCGCTGGTTCGACCTCGTGCGCTGGGGCATCGCCAAGCAGGTGATGGATAAAGACACCGGCTCTTACGGCAGCAAGGAATCTGACGCAGTGCGCGCCGAAATGGCTACCTTCGTGGAAGGTAAGCACGAGCTCTTCCCCATCCCCTCTGAAGAGATCAACCTCAACCCGATGCAGCAAAACCCGGGTTATTAACCTTACTCCCCTCCTCTCTCCTCACACTTAAAAGCAAAAACAGATTAAAAGGAAACTAAACAATCTATTATAAACCAATTAAAATTTCTACAAATGAAAAAATTTACTCTTCTTGCAGCAGCCGCTGCTTTCGCAATCAGCGCCAACGCTCAGTTCGTGGCTGAAACTCCCTATTTCGACCAGAGCGTAACAGCCGGTAAGGTGAGCATCTTCGACATCACTCTCGGCAACGAGTCAGTATTCGAAGCTCTCCAGGCCCACGGTCAGACCACCAACGACTACAGACTGAACGACAGCGAAGGTGGCCCCGCCACTATCTGCCTTTACATCTGGTCTAGCGGCGAAACTTTCAGAAGCGTTGAAAGCGCTTATCCTTCAGTAGGTTACGACGAGCTCGATATGGGCGGTGGTTACGTAAACCTGGCTGTTGCCGACGCTTTTTGGAGTGGCGCAGGTTTCTTCGTAAAGCCTGAAGCCAACTACAACACCACTCATTGGACAGACGACACCCGCTTCCACCTTGCACTCCGTTGCCCCAACCAGAATCCTCCCGAAACCGTAACCCTCACTCTTCTCGACGGTGACCTCGAAGGTTCAGGTAAAGCCGTATTCTGCGTAGGCGCCGCTGCTGAAGGCAATCCCGTGGTAGCTCCCCAGATCGGCGACGACTGGTTTGCAATCGACCTCTCGCTGGGCGATGTTAAGAAACTTTGCGAAGGTTTCACCTATGTATCATCTGAAGCTTGGACCGGCAACCTCCTTGCTTTCTCGGCAGGTGGCGTGGAAGGTAAAGGCATCAGCCTCGACGCTCTCTATTTCTACACTCTTACCGACGAAGATGTAGTTATCGCTGATCCCGACGACGCAGTTCACGCCGTTGCCAACGACGCTCTCTTCGTTGTTACCAACGAAACTGTAAACGTTGCAGGTGCCGAATCAATCGAACTTTACGACCTCGCCGGCCGTCTTGTAAAGAAAGCCAACGGTTCTGTTCTCGGCATCGGTGAGCTCAAGGGTGCTTACCTCGTGAAAGCCGGCAACGCCGTTAAGAAAATCGTTAAGTAATATCGGTTGAAATTCCACATCGCCCGGCGTATCGCTGAAGAGTCAGGGGGTCGGGCGACGTACTTAATCTCAGATAGAAGACATTTAGTCTCAGTTTCTCTTATGCAGGGCGGGCGTCAGCTTGCGTCCGCCCTTCATTACAACTAATAAAGCTTCATCAATCATGAAAAGATTTCTTTCTTTCCTCATGCTCGCAGCCCCGGCTGCAACCATATTCGCCGCTCTTCCCCAGGAAGGGTCGGGAGAAACAAACGGCTACAAACTCGTGTGGCAAGACCTCTTCGACTCCGGAGAGCTCAACCCCCTGCGCTGGCACATTGAAGTGAACGGCGACGGCGGAGGCAACAACGAGTTGCAATATTACACTGAAAACAATGTGCGCGTAGGCGACGACGGCGACGGCAACGGCTGCCTCATCCTCACAGCCCGACGCGAAAACTATAAAAACAAAAGCTTTACATCAGGACGCCTCAACTCCAGCAACTTCGTAACGTTCACCCACGGCAAGGTGGAGGCTTCCATCAAGTTCCCATCCACGGCCAACGGCCTCTGGCCCGCTTTCTGGATGATGGGCAACGACTATAGCTCGGTGGGCTGGCCCCGCTGCGGCGAAACAGACTTCATCGAGATGGGCAACTCCAACGGCATAGCCCGCGGCACCCAAGACAGATACTTCAACGGCGCATGCCACTGGGGTCAGGGATGGCCCGCGGCTTCATACGCCCTCGACACTACGCGCCCCTATTCGATGCAGGACGGCGAATATCACCTCATCACCTGCATCTGGGACACCAAGGAGATCCGCATGTATGCCGACCTCGACAAGTATCCCAGCCAGAGCCCCTACTACATCATCGACATCTCCAACGTGGACCCCTCCGACGACTGGTGTGCCGGCAATTACTTCCATAAAGACAACTTCCTGATTTTCAACCTCGCCATCGGCGGCGACTTCACCGGCATCCACGATCCCGCCAAGATCACCGCCCTCAACGACGCCAACGGCCAGGAAGCTTCGATGTATATCAACTACGTCAAGATCTATCAGAAAGGCACTCCCGACGAGACCCTCTTCGCGGCTGTAGACGGCGACACGGAATCGCCCGTGCTCCCGGACGAACCAACGATCGGCGATGAACCCGAAAATCCCGACGATCCCACGGGCGCCGTCGAGAATCTCACTGCCGACCTGCAGCCTGTTCCCGTTGTGGTTTTTAATGCCGGCGGACTTATCGTGGCCAAGGGAATCTCCGCCGAAAATCTTCTAAACTCCTTGCCCGCCGGTGTCTACATCGTGAAGGAAGGCTCCGCCACCAAGAAGATAATCAAACGATAAAAGATTTTTACATAACACCTCATCGACAAATTGCTCTCTATGAAGAAGATACTCACTTTGGCAGCCATCGCCTGCACTGCCATCGCATCCTTTGCGGCGCCGCGCACTCCCGCCGAGACCGACGCCGCCATCGCCGACCTCATCTCCCGCATGACCGTGGAGGAGAAGGTGGGCCAGCTCAATCAGCTCTCAGGGATGGGCCTCTCCCCGCAGATGACCGACCAGGTCAGAGCCGGGAAGGTAGGGAGCATCCTCAATGAGGTGGACCCCGCCACGGTCAACGCCCTTCAGCGCATCGCCGTGGAGGAATCGCGCCTCGGGATACCTCTGGTGATAGCCCGTGACGTGATCCACGGCTTCAAGACCATCTTCCCCATTCCGCTGGGGCAGGCAGCTACCTGGAATGAGGCGCTGGTGAATGAAGGCGCCCGCATCGCCGCCGACGAGGCCTCGAGTGTGGGTGTGCGCTGGACATTCTCGCCGATGGTCGATATAGCCCGCGACGCCCGCTGGGGCCGCATAGCCGAAGGGTTTGGCGAAGACCCCGTTCTGGCCTCCCGTCTCGGAGCCGCAATGGTTCGCGGATATCAGGGCGACGACCTCTCCAACCCGCGCTCCATGGCAGCCTGTGTGAAGCACTTCGCAGGTTACGGCGCTGCCGAGAGCGGTAAAGACTACAACACCACCTGGATTCCCGAAGTGCTGCTGCGCGACGTCTATCTGCCGCCGTTCAAGGCCTGTGCCGACGCCGGAGCTGCCACTTTTATGTGCTCCTTCAACGACATCAACGGCGTTCCCTCCTCGGGCAACCGCTATCTTCTCCACGACATCCTGCGCGACGAATGGGGCTGGAAAGGCCTTATCGTGAGCGACTGGGGCTCGATCGAGCAGATGAGAAACCACGGCTTCAGCAAAGACCTGCGCCAGGCCGCGCTGCAGGGCGCCAAGGCCACAGTAGACGTGGATATGGAAAATTACGCCTATACCAACCATCTTGCCGAGCTCGTGGAGGCCGGCGAGGTGACGATGGACGAGCTCGACGCGATGGTGGCAAACGTATTGCGCCTCAAATTCAACCTCGGCCTCTTCGAGAATCCTTATGTCGACGAGAGCGCCGTGGCCTTCTACGCTCCTGCGAGCCTCGATGCCGCCCGCACAGCCGTGGAGGAGAGCGCCGTGCTGCTCAAAAACGACGGCGTGCTCCCCATAGACATGAAGAATGTGAAAAAGATAGCCGTGGTAGGCCCGATGGCCGACGCACAGCACGACCAGGCCGGCACTTGGGTGTTCGACCTCGAGAAGGAGCATTGCGTCACTCCCCTTGCCGCCCTCACGGAGAAGTGCGGCTCGAAGGTGGTCTACACCCCGGGGCTCACTTACAGCCGCCAGCGCACCCACGACGGGTTTGACGCCGCCGTGAAGGCAGCGCGCCAGGCCGACGTGGTGCTCTATTTCGCCGGCGAGGAAGCCGTGCTCTCGGGCGAGGCTCACTCCCGCGCCGACCTCAATCTCCCCGGCGCCCAGAAGGAATTGCTGCGCGAGCTCAAGAAAGCCGGCAAGCCCGTGGTGATGATCGTGCAGGCCGGACGCCCGCTCACCATCGCCGACGATGCCGAGCTCTGCGACGCCGTGCTTTACCTCTTCCATGGCGGCACGATGGCCGGCCCCGGAGTGGTAAACCTGCTCGACGGCACCGTTTCGCCCAGCGGCAAGCTCCCCGTCTCGTTCCCCAGAATGGTAGGCCAGCTCCCCCTCTACTACAATCATAAGAACACCGGACGCCCCGCCGAGGGTATCACGTATATCGACGACATCGACCTCGAGGCCGGACAGACCTCCACGGGCTGCACCTCGTTCTATCTCGATGCCGGCGACGGCCCTGCCTACCCCTTCGGCTACGGCCTGAGCTACTCCACGTTCAGCTACTCCGAGCCGAGACTTTCGTCGGCCGAGATGGCCAAGGACGGCAGCATCGTGGTGACCTGCGACGTCACCAACACCGGCAGCCGCGAGGCCAAAGAAGTGGCACAGCTCTATGTGCGCGACCTCGTGGGCTCGCTCGCACGCCCCGTGAAGGAGCTTAAGGATTTCCAGAAGATTTCGCTCAAGCCCGGCGAGACCAAGACCGTGGTCTTCACCCTGCCGGCTTCTGCCCTCGGGTTTACGATGCCCGACCTCTCTACCCTCGTGGAGGAAGGCGACTTCAACCTCTGGGTGGCCGGCGACAGCGCTTCGGGCACTCCCGTAAGCTTCGC
>JAFLTX010000069.1:6157-8497 GCA_022509145.1 Muribaculaceae bacterium
ACTTCAACCTCTGGGTGGCCGGCGACAGCGCTTCGGGCACTCCCGTAAGCTTCGCTATCAAGTAAGCGCTGAATTTCAACAAGATAAACTCATTTTTCAGAAGGAGAAAAGATATATGAAAAGATATTTGATTTTGGCAAGCATCGCCCTGGTGAGCCTCGCGGCCTTCGCAAAGTCGGAGAAACGCGGCGTGAGCGAAAACTCGTTTTCCACCAAGGAGTCTCTGAAAGCCGTCGTTCCGGGCATCACCTGGTTTTACAACTGGGGCCCTTCCGTGGGCTACGGTATGGACGGTGTTGATGAGGTAGAAGACATTGAGTTCGTGCCGATGTGCTGGACCGCCAGCTACAACGCCGACGCGATCCGCCAGTGGTGCAAGAACCATCCCAACACCAAATACCTGCTCGGCTTCAACGAGCCCAACTTCAAAGATCAGGCCAACCTCACCCCGCAGCAGGCTGCCGACGCGTGGCCCGGCGTGCAGGCCCTCGCCAAAGAGCTCGGCCTCAAGCTCGTGGCTCCGGCGCTCAACTACAGCCCTTATCCTCCCTACACCGACCCTCTGAAGTGGATGGATGAGTTCGTGGCCCTCGTGGGGAAAGACGCATTCGACTATGTGGCCGTGCACAACTACGGCGGTCTCGGCGTGATGAAAACCATCGCCGGCAACTTCCACGATCGCTACGGCAAAGACGTATGGGTAACGGAATTCTGCTTCTGGCCCGGGGAAGGCTCGACAGCCAAGGTTACGCCCCAGCAGCAGATCCTAAGCATGGTGGAGAGCGTGGAATGGCTCGAGACCACTCCCTGGATTTTCCGCTACGCGTGGTTTAAGGCTTACGGGAAATATGACGCCGAGACGGGCCCCAACTACGGGCTTATCAAGCAAGAAGGGAAAATCACAGATCCCTGGGGGCTTTCGGAGCAGGGGTATGTATACCTCTATATGTCAGACTTCGACACTTCGAAATGGCTCAAGGTGGAAGATACCCATCCGGCCGCCAACTACGTTGAATCCAACGGTGTGCAGCTCGGCTCAACCCAGGATGCAAATTGCGGATCCGCCATCGAAATCAACAAGTTTAACGGTGGTTCGTGGGCTACTTGGCAGTTTGAGATCCCCCAAAGCGGCGACTACGATCTTGCGCTCACCGTGTCGGGCTACGGCGAACCGAAACGCTACGACCCCGTGCTGCAGTGGGTGCTCGTTGACGGCGACACCGAAACACCTCTCACCGATGCCGTTACGCCACAGCTCCCCAACAGCGACACCGAGTACTCTCAGCTGGCAATGCGCGCCACTCTGCCGGCCGGCAACGTCAAGCTCCGGCTCAAGGATGCCAATCCCGGCAGACCGAGCGGCATCAAGATCTCGGCCGTCAAGGTAACGGCAGCGGCGGGAGTCGAAACTCTTCTCGGCGACAGCGACCGGCTCCCCGGCGGCGTCTATAACCTCCAGGGCATCCGCGTAGCCGACTCCCTTGAAGGCGCCACCCTCCCCGCCGGCATCTACATCCACAACGGCAAGAAAATCATCCTCCACTAACCCCGCGGAGGTGTCCTGACCCGCACATTCATAACCCTCATACCTGATCCCGGCTCCTCCCAGCCGGGATCATTCATCTCTACCTCCCTCTGTCGGTGTGGGGCGGCTGTATAATATTGGCGCGCGGAATTCCGTTTAATCATTAGAATAATTGTGTAATTATGAAAAAGATTCTCTTCCTTACGCTTCTCTGCCTCGTCGCCGCGGCAATCACGCTCCCTGCGAAAAAGAAGAAAGCAGAAGGCACTCCCTCGATTAAATTTACCGAAACCGTCTGGGATTTCGGCAATATAAAGAACGACCGCCCGGCTACCCACGATTTCGAATTCATCAACCAGGGCGATGGCAACCTCTACATCGTGGAGGCGACCGCCGAATGTGGCTGCACCCGCCCCGAATGGCCTGAAAAACCGATTGCACCCGGGAAGAAAGGGAAAATCAAAGTGTCTTACAACCCCATCGGACGCCCGGGCAGCTTCGAAAAGACGATTACGGTGAAGACCAACGGCTCGCCCAAGAAAGCGCGGGTGAAGATCCGCGGCGTGGTGTTGCCCAATTGACCTCCGGCGCCAGAATTCCAATTTCAAAATATCGGCGATGATTAGAGGATTCCTCCTGAGTCTGCTCGGCGCGTTGGGGTGCATCTGCGCCTCGGCGCAATTCGTTTCGCTTTCCGACACGGTCAGCTTCGGCCTCATCCGCGAAGCCGACGGGCCGGTGACGAAACGCGTTTACGTGAAAAACGTGTCTGACTCAGAGGCCTCCATCCTCAGCGTGCGTCCCACCTGCGGCTG
>JAFLTX010000007.1:0-32980 GCA_022509145.1 Muribaculaceae bacterium
TTTTAAGTTTACATTTTTAACCTTTTTTCTGTAAACCTATTTCAGGACAAGACAATTTCAGGACAAGACAGAGTAAGCAGCGGAAAAGGGAGGGAGAAGGGAGGGGCGAAAGGATTGAAAGGATGAAAAAGGGAGGGCTTCCGGCGCGGGGGACGCATGGAACGGGCCGGAGACCCGCTCCGGAAACACATATTGAAGGCGCGAAGCCTCCTGGGCTGGGAGCCTCAACGGGCAGCGAGCCTTTCGGGCCGGACGCCTCTCTGGCGAGGAGAAGGGATTTTCAAGGGGCCGGGGGCGCGAAGCTTCCAGGCGCAATGCGGCGCCCTATCCTTTATTTTTTGGGAGATAGGGCGCCGAGGGATATCAGGGATTGGGAGGGCGGGAGGGTCAGTAGTCGTAGTGGAGGGTGAAATCGTCTACGTAGAGGGTGGCGCCGGCACCGCCGGTGAAGAAGTCGCCGTATTTTGAGGCCGCACAGGTGATCTGGATATAGCGGGGCACTCTCGTTGTAGACCGATATTGCAATTCAATCTCAAACTCCTGCCAGCCGTCGGTGTTGGAGCCACGTATCAGCTCCCCGTAAGCGATGATTTCGGGCGACGAGGCATCAAAGAGATGACGGTTGTTAGGATTGGTGCGTATCTGATAAGGCTCGGTCCAATCGGTCATGGCCACATAGATATGGCATGAATCAGGACGGTCAAGCAGATATTTATACTCAGTAGAGGCGTAGTTGATAGGAGCTGTGGTGTATTTGAAATAACCTTTCAGCTTGGTGGGCCGCACAGTCCACGGTCTGCCGAAATCAAGGATGCCGTTCGTGCCGTCTACCTTTGCAAACGTTCCGGTATAAATCGATCCCGCTCCGAGTTTCCCAAGGCTTCCTATACCGATGAATCTCGTTTCAAGTTTGGCCGACTTTCCGGTGCCTGTCGGGGTATCGTCGGAAGGCTGCACGTTGCTCTGGCCTAAAGTAGCGGCGCCGGTGTTGCCGGTATCCCAGAAGCGCACGCCACCCTCATTCCACGGGCACCATATCCTACCGTTGAGCCACCATTGGTCGAAAGAACCGTCGGGAAGCACCTCGGTGGGCTGTGTTGTAGCCGACATCTCGTTCCCTTCATCCACGGAGCCGTCGGAGTTGGTGCCGAGAGCCTGCACATAATACGTAGTGAGCGGAGTAAGGTGAGCGATACGCGCCGAGAACGCACCGCCAGTCTGGGTAATTTCAGAATCGGGCACGTCGGTCCATACATCGGAGCCTTCCTGGCGATAGCGGAAGCCACCTTTCATCGTGTCGAGACAATTCCCGTAGGCCCAAATCACTTCGCTCCAAGCGTCGAGCGAGGTGGTCTGAACCGTAAGCTCGGTCTTCTCGGCATAAATGGTCCAATCCTGAGTGCGCCCCCAAGCCGTTACAGCGACAGAAAGAGGCCGCGACAAATCGATGGGACCCGGCACAAGGTCGGGAGAAAGAGTGGTCAGGCCTTCCGGGCCCAGTTTTATAGAGGTAAGAGTAAGGTTGGAGAGATCTGCCGTTTCAGGCACTTTCACTATGATTCGGCGTCCCACCACATCGATGGCCGACTCCCCTATCTGCCCGGCTATGGTGAAATACCGCTCTATATCCTGTTGCGCCGAGACAATCCAATCGTAATCCTGATACAGAGAAAGGGTAACCACGATGGGCGAAGAGAGGTCATAGGCGCCTTGAGCCAGATCGGGATCTGCCGTGGCACCCTCGGAGATTCTGAATTCCGTAAAGACCACGCTCTGGATGTCTACCGTCTCGTCAAGGTAAACTGTGGCGGTGAAGTTGGCATCGTCGATTACAGCCTCCTTGATTTCACCTTCGGCGGCTATGGCTGTGATATATTGCTCGATTCGGGGGTAAGGCAGATCATTCTTTATGCAAGACGACAAGCCCAACGCCAAGACCAAAGCAGAAAATAGAAAATTCTTCATAAGTCAGATGCTAAATATGCACGGCGAGCCCGAGCGAGATATTAAAGATGTTGAATCTGAAGTTTGCACCGGAGGTGAGGCGGCTGCCGGAGCGAACGCCGTCTTCCCACTGGGTGGTCTTATTGATATAGAAACCGAAGACGCCGAAAGAGAGATTGATCGAAACCTCGGGCATCACGAAGACGCAAAGACCCGGAGAATATGTAAGGCTGGTTTCAAAATTTCGCGAATGAGTCTGCTTGAGCTCTCCGTTGTAAGGCCGGTTGAAATCCGACGAACCGGAGGCAAACTTGAGCTGCGCTTCGTTGAAGACCCCGAAACGTCCCTTTCGCGTCAGGCCGATATATTGTGTCAGCAGAATCGAAGCGGCATACGATTCGTTTCGATACATCACGTCCGCAATATTGAAACTCATATCTTCGTCGATGTCGAGGCCGAAACTGTTGATGTCGCCGCGAATATTGCTGTATTCCAGACGCAGACCGGCGGTGATGTTGTTGCGGAAGGCATAACTGAAATACGGCTTTATCGAGAAACCGTGGGCCGAGATGTCTACATCAGAGATGACGTCAAACATCTGGAGGTCTTGGGTTGAAAACTTCCCGTAGCTGGCGGTCAGGCCCAGAGTCCACATCCCTTTGGGGATGAAGAGGAAATTGAAGAGCCCGCGGTCGTAACGACCCAGCTTGAGGTCTTTGAGCACCATCGGGATGGTGTCGCCCTTATAGAGCACCTTCTCGTTGAGGTCGACCACGGAATTGTCTCTCACCACCTTTCTGCCGCCTCGGAGAAGGCTTCTCACTTCAGAGGCCAACGAGTCGGGGATGGTCATTATCACATACTTATCTGCCGTCGGCATCTCGGCATCTACGGAATCCACATCCGCTACTGCCGGATTCTCCCCTTTCGGGAGGATATCCGAAGGAGCTTGCGCCGCGAAGGCCGGAGCCTGCAGTGCCACGACAGCAAGCATAATTGCAAAGAGTATACGTCGCATTGTCATAGCACTTTATAGATAGAATGAAACACCGAAATTGATGGAGAAGAGATTGATGTAGAAATTGGCGGCCATGGCCTTTCTGCGCGCCACATACACCTGATCGGTTATGGTCTTGGTGTCGCGCAAGGAGAAACCGAGCACACCTACCTGCACCTCCACTGCGGAATAATTGTTGAGGAAAACAGCCAGACCCGGGGCGATACCCACGTCGAAACTGAAGTTTCTCTCATAATTCCCCGTAAGGCTCGTGCCTTTCCCCTGCATCAATTTGCTTTGGCCGCCGCCAAGCTGAAGCTGCAGCTCGTTGAAGAAGCCAAACCGCTTGGAGCTGTTGAGCGAGAAATAATTTCGGAAGATGCCGGTGAAATAGTAGTCGTGGGAGAGCCGGTAGAGATTTTCCATATTTACTTCCGTCTCGGCATCAAGCACGATATCGGCCGTCTCGAGCTTTGTGAGGGAGCGCGTGTAGGCAAAGCGGCCGCCGGCGCCCATATCGTCTTTAAAGATATAGCACACCATCGGCGACACCTTGAACGAATAAGTGTCTCCCTTGAGATGCTCAAGCACAAAAAACTGGTAGTTGTTTTGCGTGGATTGAGAATATGATACGGAGACACCGCCCACCCAAACACCCTTTGGCACGAAGACGGTAGACTCTATCTCATGTTCAAACTCCTCCAGAGCCTTCGCCGGAACGAAGCTGAGGAGGAGTAAACTTAGAGCTATCAGCTTATTTTTCATTATAAACTAACTCGAAATCATCAACATACATAATCGACCCTGCACCACCCACAAAGTAGTCGCCATATTTTGAGGCCGAACAAACAATGATAAGATATTTTGCCTCGGTGGTCTTGGCTCTGTCATACCAGTTGATGGGGATGGTGAGTTTCTCAAGGCCGTCGGCACCGAACGATTCGCCTTTTCCCCACGGCGCCTCGCCATATCCGAGGATAGACTCGTCGTCAGGGTTGAAGTAAATGCCTTCAGCCGTATTGATGGCCTGGGCCTTGGTGGCAAACGCCACGAAAATCTGACCCCAGTCCATATCGTTCTTGCTCATGTTTGGCACGCTCGTGCTGGTGTATCCCACTTGGGCCGGCCTATAGTATGCATACACCTGGAGTGCATCCGGGTGAGAACCGTTGTAAGGCTGGCCGAAGTCGAGCGCGGCACCCTTGGTTCCTCCCACCGTCTTGCCGAATTTACCCACGAAGAGATTCCCCGCCGCAAATTTTCCCAGCGTGTTGCCGAGGCCGGCAAATTGCGATCTAAGTTTGGCTGAATAGCTTCCGCTGGCGTGCATGTCGGTAGATTTCTCGGTAAGAACTATTCCGAAGCCTGCACCGCCATGGTTGCCGGAATCCCAGAAATTATTGCTGTAGTCCGAGCCGGGGAAATTCGCCTTGTTGTAGACTCCCCAGGTTTCCATATCTGCCTCAGGGATGAGGAACGGTTCCTCCGTTGTGAAATAATGCACGTCAGTTCCTGTCCAAGCATCGGTAGCCGCCTTATATTCATAGCGCGTGCCGGGCTGCAGGCCTGTGAGCTGCACACTGAAGGAGGTGCCGCGAGTCGGAGTTACGGCCACTTCATTCCAGGCTTCCGAAGTTCCCGCCGGACGATAGAGCACCTTGAGACCGGTGGCATCGCCGTCGACGATTGTGCCGGAGACTGTGGCATGACGGGCAGCCACGAGGAAGAGGTCGTTGCGCGGGATATCAGTTACAGTTATCGGGTCATCTTCTATCACGGCTCCTTCACCCACGGCAATTCTGACTACCGCCTCGTTGGTGCGGCCATAACCGTCTTTCACGAAGATATTGAGCCTGTATTCCTCATTTCGCTCGGGCAGCGTGTTCAGAAGTTCCTTCTTCAGAGTGATAAACGAAGTCGCCAGGTTTCTCTCATTGTTGTAGAGGTAATCCCAGTCATACCCCAGAGTTTTGAGACCCTGCTGCACACCGTCAACAGCATCGATAAGGTTCACGCCGTCGGCATCCAGGCCGAAAGCCTGATAGTCGGGAGATGTAAGCACGAGCTCGGTGATCGATTTGAAGGCTGACACCTTGATAATATTGTCGTCAAACAGCTTCTCGCTGCCTACGAGCTGCTTGTCGATTTCAAAGGTTACGCCCTTTATGGCCGGGCGGGAATAGAGACCTATCTCCTCCTCTACGAGGATTTCCTTATCGTCGACCTCAATTGTCACCACGCGACCGCCGATTGCCTCGGCTGTGGGGTCATATTTGAAGTTGAGCACATATTCATGCGCATGATGCGTCAGATTGTCGGAGCCGGCTATCGTGCCTTGGGTCTTGATAGGTACGCCCGTATCCGAAACACCTTCAAGCGTATAGCTCAACGGCTTGTAGCAATAGAAGCCCTCGTCGTCGGGGATGCGTGCGCCCTGTGCATCTGTTGCGATGTCGGCGTTGGGCATCATATAATAACCCTTGGCATAGTCCATGTTGGCCTCGGTGAAATCGAGGGTGCCGCGGGAGTTTCCTACGGTGAGTGTCCAGTCTTCCAAAGGCACGCCTGCCAGAGATTCCGGATTTATCGAAACCACGACATTTGCGATGCGGCAAGTAAGCACCACGGAAGTGCTCCCCATGCTCTCCACATTGAAAGACTTGTAGCCGCGGAAGAACCTGTCGTTGAAAGAGGCTGTTACAGAGTCGCCGGTCCACGCCTCGGCCACATAGCGGCCGCTTTTAAGCTTTATGGCTTCTGGCACTTCGCCCAGACCTTCATACTTATAGAGGAGTCCGGCCTGGCCTGACACATATACCACGCATTTGGAGCGCAGGTCTTCGTCGTTCACCTCAGCGCGTGTAAGCTCCGAGTTCACAGTAAGCTGCAGGCGCAGAGTGCCCTCCCCTTCACCATCGTTGAAAGGCATATCCGAAACGCAAGACTGCGCCATGGAGGCCAACAGAAGGGCTGACGCTATGAGCGATAAATTAAATCTACACTTTTTCATATCGGATATCCTTAAATTATAGTGTGAGCTTTAACAGTCTTTACCGTGGTGCCGTTGGCGTCGGTAACTGTCAAGACGAACTGGTGGCGTCCTTCGCCGAGAAGCTTCATCAGCGTAATGAAGTCGTCGGAGATGACGAAATTAACCTTGCTTGCCCCTTCCACCTGATCTTTCACGGGGAGCGAGAGCTCTGTGAGGCCCTGCTCATATTGGCCCGGATTCACCAAATCCAATTTGTCGGTGAGATTCACGTCTTCGAGCACCTCGGGAGTGAGGGTGTCGGAGATAATCTGCACCAGGAAGCCGGTGATGCCGCCCTGGGCCGAGCTCGAAACGGTGATCACGAGCGGGGTGCCGTCGATCAGGTCGTTCTCTTTATCAAGAGTGTAGGGAGATTCCACTGCGATTACCGGAGCGGGAGCAGACGGATCGTCAGGCTCCGAGGGAGTGGGATCCGGTTTCTCCTCGCCTTCCTGCGGACGGCGGTCGTCGGTGAGCGTCACATCGCCCGTAGTCACGTCGCGGTTCATGTCGGTGCTTTCCACTTCTGCATCCACGATGATTATGTCGTCGCCCCCGATCTGGCCGGGATCTTCCTCGCCTGCGTCATGGAGGCGGAAAGTGATGCTGTAGTGGGTGGCCGGCTGCACGTTGTCGTAGGTCTTGGTCTCAGTGGTGTAAGCGCCGTCGACTGTGCCGTTGAACGTTGCGGCCAGAGTGTGGGAATCTTCCACGAAAGCGAAATAACCGGAGCGGTCAACGTCGGCAACAGTAAAGTCGAGCGTGCCTTTGTCGCCCACCACTACCGTAACCTTGCAGTCGTCGCCCATCACGTCGCGCAACTTCTGCTCAAAGTTTACAGATACTCTGACATTCTGCAATTTGCACACGATGGGCTGAACGTCATCGGTGATATCATCGGCAATGATTTCAAACTCTTGCGAAACGCCCTCGTAATAAGGAGCTTCCCAGGCAGCGTCTAAATTCTCGCCATGATATGCCTTCGCAACGTAATTCCCTACCGGGAGAACCACGATTTCCGGCATATCGGCATACTTGTAAGTGCTGACCACTTCACCGTCTTTGATGAAATCTACCGTAAACTCGGCGGGAGCGGGAGCAGCCTTACGCAAGCCGGTGCGCAGGTCGCGCGGCCCGCCGTTTGTTTCAAGCGATACGGAGAGCGACGTGGTAAGAAGTCGGCCGGTCTGAGCGGCTGGCTCATCTCCAAACGGGTTATCCTTCGAGCACGAGCCGAAAGCCAGCGCCATGACAACCGAAACTACAAGACTAATATATTTTTTCATGATTCAATTCTGTTTAATAGTTTAATCCTACGTTGCTCACCTTAAGTTCCGAGCCTACACACTTCGACAGGTAGGAATCCATGCTTATCTCGTATCCCCAACCCCACGAAGAAGACCTCGGAGTGGAACCGGGTGCATCCTGCACACTGCTCGGAATCGGAATTTCAGCCACTACACCTTTGGTAGAGCGGAATCCGAGGACGAGAGTGGTGGCCTTTGTTCTGAATTCATAGCCCGAGAGCTGCAATGTCACTGTCTGATTCGAACCTTGGGTAAGATCCATCGAGTTGGAAGCCAACACCTTGGTACCGTTCATAACCTTTATGTAGGCTTCGCCTTTCTCATCATTTATAGGAGAGTAGGAGTACGTAAACGTCACTGACGACGGTCGTGAACCGAATTCGATTCCGTCCTTTCTCGTCTCCACGCCGCCGGTGTAGGAATAGCTGCCGAGGAACAACTCACCGGCCGCCCTTTCCTTCACGGACGACGGTTTGTTTCTCGATGACTTGTTCAATACAAATATTCCATGGGCGTCAGTTGCCGGGAGAGTGCCGGAATGGTCATAAGCCACGCTTCTTACAGTTGCCACCCCGTTGGCTACCAACGTGGAAGGTACGCAGAACCAAGAGTTGAGCGGACTTGCCTCGGCATAGCACGTCTTGGCGTTGATTGTGGCCCAACCTTCAGCAGGTCTGTCGGCTTTCATATTGATTTTATTCCCATAGTCGACACCGAGATAGGTATACGGACCGCCGCAATCTATGAGGCCTAAATTCACGTCTTCTTCCACACTCGAGAAATTGCCGTTGGGAACGGGAGTGTTCGCCTCGGTCGTGAATGAAACGGGATCGCCCGCAGAAGAAAGAAGTCTGGGCGTGAGCTCATACGGAGTGGAGGGTTTCAACCCGCTTATTGTGATGATTCCCGTGTTTACGTCGGTTGAGAGAGTTCCCTGCGAATCGATGCCGTCGAAGCTCAGATTCTCAAGGAGCACCGGAATCTGGTCGTCGTCGGCGTTTACCTTCAGAAGAACCTTCGTGGCGAAGGGATCGGCAGTGATGGAGTAGCTCGGCATCTCCACCGGCAGAAGCACCTGGTTCTCCTCGGTAACGAGTTTGCCGAATAGATACACTCTTACGGGTATTTTATCTCTTTCAGTGTCGGGGAGAGAGATGGTGACGATATATCGGTTCGTTTCTACCGAGCGTGTTCTGGTGGCATCTTTCACGTCGATGATCTCGCAATCCTTATAGATGCCGTTTTTATTCTTAGCCTGGAAAGCCAGGTCGGTTTCCGGATGCGAACCTGTGTAGTAGACCTCGAGCGAGCCCTGGTTAAGACCGAAGATTGCGCTCATAGGCGTCACCTCGATCGAGGGAGCCACGCAGACGAGTTTTACGGCCACCGGTTCGGAGGCACGAGTGAATTTATCCACTGCCTGCAAAGAGAGGGTGTATTCACCCGGAGCAAGATGCACGGGGAGATTGGTGAAATCTACCAGCGCCATCCTGTCTGGGTTCTTGAAGAGGCCTTTTATGTCGAACCCGAGATCGGCCAGCTGTTGCTGCTTGGTGCCGTCTGCGGCAATCAGCTCAATTTCGCTGCCGAACGGAGGTGTGTAGCGGGCCGAGCTCAAAGTGAGGTTTACTTTTCCCAGACCACCGTGCGAGATTACGTTGTATCTCATTTTCTCTCCTGTCGAGGTGCCGCTCAGGAATTCTATTACTTCGTCGGCATTGAACCCGACGGGAACAACCGACGGACCGGGAGTTGAGAAGAGTTCGTCTGAAAGATCGATGGTCACCGTCTCGCGGGTGAGTTCGTCGTCGAAAACAATCGAGAGGGCCATGTCTTGGCCGGCTGCATCGACGTCAAACTTCACGTTGTAATGGTGCCCCGCTTCGGCTGTGAAGGAAGCGGGCTGCACGGTAACGCTCTGCCCCTGAGGGTTGGAGAATGTGACGGTAAGGTCTACCTCGCCCGGAACGATGAACGCCGGCCTGGTCTCCTGCGTCTCGAACTTCACCGGAGTGTGGCCCTTGGATTGGATCACGGTGGAGTAGTCCGAAAGATAGTTCTTGAAATTATCGGTATAGTTGATGCTTACCACCGAGTTGGCCAGTTTTGCATTGACCGACACTTCCGTGGTGCGCGCTTCGAGAACGTTCACTACGGCGGCGCCGGAGAAGTGAGGTTTATCGAAACCTTCGTCTTCGAGGCGTCCGTAGAAAGCCGTCAGTGTGTAGGTTCCGGTTGCGAAACTCGGCTCGGCGGTGAAATGCTCAAGCAGTTCATATTCTTTGCTGAAAGAGCCGTCATGTTTTTCGAGTCTTACGCTGAAGTCGGACGCCCCGGGCACTTCGAAGAGGTCGGTGGCACGGGTTGAGGGAGCGGCTGTTTCCACCGTTCCGTCGGCCGACACGGTCAATTTAATAGCGCCCGTCCCCGCATCGCCCATCCAGGGATTATCCTCGTTGCAGGAGGTAAGCCCCAAAAGGAGAGCCACGGCCGCGGCACTACATAATTTTTTCATCATAAGTATTTATTTTTACAAAACAGCCACAAAGGTAGAAAAAAGAAATCAAAACAGCCTAAAAAACGGGCTGTTTAGGGTACAAATATACCAAAAAGAACAATTTTGCCACCCTAAAAAGATGGAAATCGGGAAGCTTTGAAAGGGTTGCACCTAATTCCGCCGCTCTTTTTTGGGAATCTGTATGGCGGCGCGCATTGAAGCACTTGATACAGTTAAGTTTGTAGTGCTGCTGTTTGAATGAGTAGCAACCTAACCCGGTTAATTTTCCTCCAGACGTCTGAAAGTTTCCTGCATCAGCCATGCGGGTGTGGAAGTGGCTCCGCAGATTCCTATGGAGCTCGCCCCGGCGGTCCATTCCGGCTGCAGCTCTTCGGGCGACGAGATGAAATAAGAGCGGGGATTCACCTCAAGGCAGGCATCGTAAAGCACCTTCCCGTTACTGCTTTTCGCGCCGCAAACGAAGATTACAATCTCATGGCTCGAGGCAAACTCTTTGATGGCTGTAAGCCGGTTGGCCACCTGCCTGCAGATGGTGTCGCTCCAATTCAGATTTTCCGACCCGAAACGTTTCTCCAGCTCGGCCACCATCTCGCGGAAACCCTCGAGGCTGCTTGTGGTCTGCGAGTAAAGATCGATCTTTTTCGACGGATCGAGACGTTGGAGTTCCGCGATGTTTTGCACCACATGGGCCTCCCCTGCCGTCTGACCCACAAGGCCGTTTACTTCGGCGTGGCCTTTCTTCCCGTAAATGACGATTTGCGAATTCTTGGAAGAGTCGTTCTCCCAGGCGGTCTTTATGCGCCGTTGAAGCTGAAGCACCACAGGGCAAGTGGCGTCGATGATCTCGATATTGTTTCTCTTGGCCAGTTGATAGGTCGAGGGCGGCTCGCCGTGGGCACGAAGAAGCATCTTCACGTCGTGAAGGCGCTCCATCTCCTCGTGGGTGATGGTAATCAACCCCTTGCGGCGCAGGCGCTCCACCTCGGCGGTGTTGTGCACTATATCGCCCAGGCAATAGAGAATCCCTTCTCGGTCAAGCACCTCCTCCGCCTTCTTGATGGCGGCGGTCACTCCGAAGCAAAACCCTGACTTCGAGTCGATTTCAACCTTTGACGCGTTCATTAAAAATTTTAATGAGCACCATCATCTGCTCCTCAATAGGCACTTCATTATTGTAGAATGTGATGGCATCCTCAGCCTTTCTCAGCGGCGATTCCTTGCGGGTGCTGTCGATGCGGTCGCGCTCCATGATGTTGTGAAGCACTTCCTCATAGGTGGCGTGGTTACCCTCCTCGAGCATCTCCTTGAGACGGCGATGCGCACGGATTTCGGCAGAAGCCTCCACAAACACCTTCATCTCGGCGTCTGGGAATACGGTGGTGCCGATGTCACGCCCGTCCATCACGATGCCGCGTTCTTTGCCGTAACCTTGCTGCATCTCGACAAGATACTGCCTTACACCATGAATTTCAGCCACGGGGCTCACCAGTTCGCTCACTTCAAGGTCGCGGATCTCATGCTCCACGTCTTCGCCGTTCATTATGGTGCGCTGGTTGCCGGCGGCGTCTTTCACAAAAGTGATGTCGATCTCAGGCAGCAGGGCACATAATGCCTCGGCGTCAACACCGTTCTCTTTCGACACCACTCCCTTGCGCATCCCATAGAGGGTGACGGCCCGATACATTGCGCCGCTGTCCACGTAGATGTAACCTGTATGGCGAGCCAAGGCCTTCGCCATTGTGCTTTTTCCGCTCGACGAAAAGCCGTCGATGGCCACTATTATTTTCTTATCCATTATGGCTTGTATTTTAAGACTAATGCAGTGCGGGCCGGCAGATATAATTTCAGCCATCCCTTCCCTGTCGGGCTGAAGAGGGGGTCTTCAATGGTGAAATGCACCACCGAAGAGTCAATCAGTCCGTTGCCGCCAAACTCCTTGCTGTCAGAGTCGAGCAGCTCGGTGTAATTCCCTTCCGGGGCAAGCATACCGTACCCTTCGAAGCTCTTCACCGGATTCCAGTTGAAGACGAACAGAAGGTCTCCCCTCTTGAAGGCGAGCAACTGATCGTTGTCTTTCTTCCAGATCTCCTCGAGGGGTAGCTGCTGGAAATTGTAAACGCCTGACACCACGCGAATCATCTCGTTGTCGAAACGGTTAAGAAACTTATACTTCAGGTCTTCGCGGTCTACCAGGTCCCACTGGCGGCGTGCATACTTGTGGCTCCAGCCGTTCCCTTCGCGCGGGAAGTCGATCCATTCCGGGTGGCCGAATTCGTTACCCATGAAGTTGAGATAGCCGCCGTTGATTGTGGCCAGGGTCACCAGCCTTATCATCTTGTGCAGCGCCATGCCGCGCGACACGGTGAAATCTTCGTCGCCCGTCATCATATGCCAATACATCTCCTTGTCTATCAGACGGAAGATGATGGTCTTGTCGCCCACAAGTGCCTGGTCGTGGCTCTCGCAATAAGAGATGGTCTTCTCGTCGTCGCGTCGGTTCGTGAGTTCCCACCAGATGGAAGAGGGATGCCAGTCTTCATCCTTCTTCTCCTTTATCATCTTGATCCAATAATCGGGGATTCCCATCGCCAACCTGTAGTCGAAGCCTATGCCGCCGTCGTGAAAACTTACGGCCAGCCCGGGCATCCCGCTCATCTCCTCGGCTATGGTTATCGCAAACGGGTTCACCTCATGAATCAGAAGATTGGCCAGAGTGAGATATGTGATGGCGTCGGTGTCTTGATTGCCGTCGTAATAATCCGAATAGCTTCCGAAAGCCTTACCGAGACCGTGGTCGTGGTAGAGCATGGAGGTAACGCCGTCGAATCTGAACCCGTCGAAATGATATTCCTCGAGCCAGAACTTGCAGTTGGATAGCAAGAAATGGAGCACAGCATCCTTCCCGTAGTCAAAGAGCAGCGAATCCCATGCCGGGTGTTCCCTGCGGGCGCCGGAGTGGAAATATAGATAAGGAGTCCCGTCGAAGAGACCCAGCCCTTCCTGCTCGTTCTTCACGGCATGGCTGTGCACGATATCCATAATCACGGCTATGCCGCGGCCGTGGGCGTCGTCGATGAGTCGCTTGAGGTCGTCGGGAGTTCCGAAACGGCTTGAAGCCGCATAAAAACTGCTTACGTGATAGCCGAACGACCCGTAATAAGGGTGTTCCTGAATAGCCATTATCTGGATGGCGTTATACCCGTCGGCGGCTATTCTTGGCAATACGTTGACACGGAATTCCTCATACGTCCCCACCTTCTCCTCCTGCTGTGCCATACCGATATGGCACTCGTATATCAGCAACGGTTTGGTGTCCGGACGGAAGTTCTTCACCTTGAATTCATACGGATGCTCGGGGTCGTAGACCTGCGCGCTGAAGATTTTGGTATTCTCGTCTTGCACCACTCTTGTGGCATAAGCCGGAATGCGCTCTCCGCCTCCGCCGGGCCATTCCACATAGAGCTTGAAAAGGTCGCCGTCATGGAGCAGGTCGCCCGGCAGCGTGAGTTCCCAATTTCCATCGGGCTGACGCTTGAGGGCATATCGCTCCTCGCGGCGCCAGTCGTTGAACGTGCCGGTGAGATAGATTGCATCCGCACCCGGGGCATATTCCCTGATCACCCAATTGTTTCCTTCTTTGTGAAGCCCGAAATATTTATAGGCGTTGGCAAAGTTGGTGAGGCGCCCTCCGCATTCGGCGGTGAGGCGCATGAGGGTGCGCTCGGCATCTTGATGGCGCCCTTCTATGGCCTTTGCGTAGGGCTTAAGCCATGGATCGTTTTTCAATATCTCAAGCATCCTTCAGGTTTGGTTTAGGTGATTGTTAAAAAGCAGTCTTCTCCCGGGCTATGCCAGGGTGGTGATTCGGGCTATGTATTTCCCCACTATGTCGAACTCAAGGTTTACCTTGGTCCCCACTTCTATCTGGCAGAAGTTGGTATGCTCGAACGTATAGGGGATTATGGCCACACGGAAGGATTCTCTCTCCGAGTCGCATACGGTGAGGCTTACGCCGTTGACCGTTACCGATCCTTTCTCCACCGTTACATAACCTTTCTTTATCAACGCGGGGTCTGCCTTATATTCAAATTTGAAATACTTGCTCCCGTCGGCTTCGGCCACGTCGGTGCAGACGGCCGTGGTGTCTACATGACCCTGGACGATGTGCCCGTCGAGTCTTCCGTCAATCTTCATCGAGCGCTCGAGGTTTACCAGACTCCCCTCGCGAAGGTCACCGAGGTTGGAGCGGTCGAGGGTTTCCTGAATCGCCGTTACGGTGTAGGTGCCGTCGCCGTGGAGACCTACAACGGTCAGACACACACCATTATGCGCCACGCTCTGGTCGATATGCAGTTCGTCGGTGAAAGGCGCACGCAGCCGGAGGTGTACATTCCCCCCTTCGCGAGTTATCCCCACCACTTCTGCCGTGGCTTCAACTATTCCGCTAAACATTTCTATTCCTATCGTTTAGATCCTCCATAATAAGGAGGAGATATGTTAATATTTTACTTATAAGCAAAACCTACGAGCAGTCCGTCGTAGCTTCCCAGGAGGTTCCCCACCGTGCTCGCCAGCGAATTGCCGCTGAGTTTCGCGATGGATGAAAGAAGCGTCTGCAATTTCGAGGCGTCAAACATCACGTTGAGACCTTTGAGAGGCTTCTCCACGTATGCTTTTATCTTTCCTACCTTGAACGTGCCGAAGGGGGTGAAATTGAAATCGAAATTGCCGTCGGAGCGTTTCTCGATTTTCCCCTTCAGAGATATCCCTTTCACTTTCAATACGAAAGAACCGTCGCTTTCCACTGTCAGCGTGGAGTTGTTGAGTCCCAGCTTGTTGTAGTAGGGATTCAGCTTGCTCTCGATGGTCGAGGCTACGGCTGCGCCGCCGGCCTTCTTGAGAGCATTGTCGCTCTGGAAAGCCACGGCCGAGCCTGTGGCGCTCCATGTTCCCACCATCTGGCTAACGGTGATGTCTGATTGGGTTAAAAGTCCGTCCACAACTCCCGAAACGGCCGGGGCTGCTTTCCCAAGCAGCGACTTGAGGTCTAATGCTTTTGAAGGTGTTGCGATTGTCGCTACCATCACGGCGGCTAAAAGAATTAACTTTTTCATACCTTAATATTTGTAATCTATTCTGCAAATTTACAAAATTTCCTAATTTTGCAGATACTTTTGATCCTTATAAACGAAATTTTTTAACAATACGTCGATCTATGACAGACGAACATTATATGCGCCTGGCTCTTGCGGAAGCCGAAGCGGCGGCGAAGAACGGCGAGGTGCCGGTGGGGGCCGTCGTGGTCTGCAACGACAGGATCGTTGGCCGCGGCCACAATCTGGTAGAGACGATGACAGACGTCACGGCCCACGCAGAGATGATAGCCATCACTGCGGCCTCCGAGACCCTCGGAGGGAAATATCTTGACGAATGCACGCTTTATGTCACGGTTGAGCCCTGCGCGATGTGTGCCGGCGCAATCGGCTGGGCGCGCGTCGGCAGGCTCGTCTACGGCGCTGAAGACAGCAAGCGAGGCTATCGCAAGGTCTACGGGTCGGAGATGGCGCCCTTCCACCCCGCAACACAGATTACGCAAGGAGTCTTGGCCGATGAGGCAGCCGCCCTGATGAAAGATTTCTTTCAACGGCTCCGCTGACATCCTTGGCTGTTGGCCTTTTTCCTATCGTCCTCACTCCCAGCGATTTCGATTAAATCCCTTTTCATTAGAATTTTCCCAAGATTTCCCAAAACCGTTCTTCCTGTATGTCGAGAAACTGTAAAGCCTGGATTGAAGCCCTGCGCCTCCGCACCCTTCCCGTGAGCGTGGCCGGGGTTGCGGGTGGTGTGGCATGTGCCCTCACTTACGGCTCTTTCCGTCTGCTCCCGATGATTGTTTGCCTCGTCTTTGCCGTCATGGCACAGATAGTGAGCAACTTTGCCAATGAATATTACGACTTCAAGCATGGGCTCGACCGTAAGGGCCGGGAAGGGTTCAGGCGCGGCGTTACCGAGGGCGACATCACTCCGAAGGCCATGAAACGCGCCACTTACATTCTGCTGGCGATAACGTGTGCCGTAGGCGCCTCTCTGATAATCTGGGGTGGGTGGCAGCTTATTTTCGTGGGGCTCCTGATCGCGTTTTTCGCAATCGCGTACAGCGCCGGGCCGCTTCCGCTTTCAAAGATCGGGATGGGCGACTTCGCCGTAATCATTTTCTATGGCATAGTTCCTGTGATTTTCACCTGCTTCCTGCAGACGGGCAACTGGGAAAACCTCTCCCTTACCTTACCCGTCGGTGTGGCTTTGGGGCTGCTCGCCGACAACGTCCTTATCATCAACAACTACCGCGATATGGAAGACGACACCAAGGTGGGGAAGCTCACAACGGTGGTAATTTTCGGGCGCAAGGTGATGCGATTTATCTATCTGCTCAACAGCACTCTGGCTCTCGCCGTAATCGCTATATTCTTTATTATCAGCCGCAATCCGCTTTGGATAATTTGTTGGGCGGTATCAGAAATTTTTTATATCTTTGTATGGCTTAAACTCGCCACTCTGCGAGGGAGCGCCCTCAACGGCATGCTCCGTCTCACAGCACTGCTGATGCTCGCCGTCTGCGCTGCGATGATAACGGCAGCAGCTACATAATCAACCCCGTTACTCAATTGCCAAATGCCACAAGATAACAAAAAGAAGACTCCTCAGATATTGGAAAGAATGGGGAAAGTTCCCCCTCGCGATCTCGAACTCGAAGAGGCCGTGATCGGAGCCCTCATGCTCGAGAAAGACGCGTATATGAACGTCTGCGACACCCTGGTGCCCGAATGTTTCTACGATCCCGTCAACAAGATCATCTACGAGGCCATCCAGGACCTTGGCCTCAGCCAGCGCCCCATCGATATGATGACGGTGGTGGACCAGCTTCGCCGCAACGGCACCTTGGAGAAAGCAGGCGGCACCGCACATATAATGGATCTGACGGCGCGCATCTACTCAGCAGCACACTTGGAATACCACGCAAAAATCGTGGCGCAGAAATATCTTGCACGCCGCCTCATAACCTATGCCGTGGAGGTGGAGGAGCAGGCTTACGACGAGAGCAACGACGCTTTCGACCTGCTGCAGTCGGCCGAAGGTGCCCTCTTCGATATCTCCCAGATGCAGCTGAAGCGCGAGGTTACACAAATCGACTCCGTTATCAACCAGGCTCTTGAGGAGATTCAGGCGGCTCAAAACTCCGAGACGGGTATCTCCGGACTCCCTTCGGGCTACGACGACCTCGACCGCATGACATCCGGCTGGCAAAACTCCGACCTTGTGATCATAGCCGCGCGTCCCGCCATGGGGAAGACCGCCCTCGTGCTCTCGATGGCGAAAAACATGGCGATAGACTATGCGATTCCCGTGGCCGTCTTCTCGCTCGAGATGGCGAACGTGCAGCTCGTGAAGCGTCTTATCTCCAACATCGCCGACCTCGACGCCACCAAAATCAAAAGCGGCCGTCTGAACGAAGAGGAGAAAGAACGCCTCAACCAGCGCATCCGCCTGGCCTACAGCGCCCCGCTCTATCTTGACGAGACGCCGTCGCTCTCCATCACCGAAATGCGCACCAAGGCTCGCCGCCTCGTGAGAGAGAAAGGCGTGAAGCTCATCATCATCGACTATCTTCAGCTCATGACGGCCGGCGGCTCCAAGTTTGGCAGCCGTGAGCAGGAAGTGAGCATGATTAGCCGCTCGCTCAAGGGTCTTGCCAAGGAGCTCAACATCCCGATCATCGCCCTTTCGCAGCTCAACCGCGGCAACGAGAGCCGCGAAGACAAGCGCCCCGTGCTCTCCGACCTTCGTGAATCCGGAGCAATCGAGCAGGACGCCGACATCGTCTGCTTCATCCATCGCCCGGAATATTACACCAAGGCGGCTGTAGATGCCGAAGGTAACGACATCAGGGGTCTTGCAGAACTCATAGTGGCCAAGCACCGCAACGGCGCCGTGGGTGATGTGAAGCTGCGTTTCACCGGCAGTCTTGCGCGGTTTGAAAACTGGGATGCCGGTTATCGCGCCGCCAAGGAGAGCCTCGAATATGTGCAGATGGATTCAAAACTCGGAGCCGGCGCCCCCGAGAAAGAGAAGAGCGGCCCGCACTTCGCCGTAGGAATGATGCCCGACTCCAATGTGGCCGAAATCATGCGCGACGACGACGAGCCCGATGTCCCCTTCTGACCCTCGTGCCTGCGATTGACATCCTTCAATGACTGAAAATCCTTAAAATTTCGTCAGAGAATTTCTAATATTTTGGACGAATATTCATAACATAGAAAAAGCCCGCGCTTCGATTGAAGCCGGGCTTTTTGAGATTCTGATAATCTCGATTACTTTCTGATACCGAGTTCTTTCTTTGCGATGATGGCGCGGTATCTGTTGATGTCTTTGCGGATGAGATAATCAAGCAGACGACGGCGACGACCTACCAGCGCCTTCAGAGCGCGGGCTGTAGCGTAGTCTTTGTGGTTGTTCTTAAGGTGCTCGGTGAGGTGTTTGATTCTTACCGAGAAGAGCGCGATCTGGCTTTCGGGGCTCCCGGTGTCGGTTGCGCTTTCGCCATACGTCTTGAAAATCTCTTGCTTCTGTTCTGATGTAAGATGCATTTTGTTTGAGAGTTAATTGGTTAATTAAAAAGTAGATTACTTTTCTTCAAAAGGGGTTTTGCAGCCGCGGGGCTCTCTCCCGGAGGCTCCCCTTTCTTCAAAAAGCACGCAAAGGTAAGCATTTTTTCCCGAAAAAATATTAACTTTGCCAAAGAAATAGCAAAAAACTTCAAATTTTAACAGTTATAAAGATATGATGAACGCACAGGATATCAAAAACGGCACCTGTATCCGCCTCGACGGACGCCTCTATTTCTGCGTTGAATTTCTTCACGTTAAGCCCGGCAAGGGTAACACTTTCATGCGTACCAAACTGAAAGACGTAGTTGACGGTCGCGTAATCGAACGCCGCTTCAACATCGGCGAGAAGCTTGAAGACGTAAGAGTGGAGCGCAGGCCGTTCCAATATCTCTATGCAGATGGAGAAGACGATATCTTCATGAACAATGAGACCTTCGACCAGGTGCCCATCAGCAAGGAGCTCGTTACGGGCGCTGCCTTCATGAAGGAAGGCGACACCGTGGAGGTTGTAAGCGACGCCAGCACCAACACTGTGCTCTTCGCCGAGATGCCTATGAAGACTGTCCTGAAGGTTACCTACACCGAACCGGGCCTCAAAGGCGACACCGCCACCAACACCCTGAAACCCGCCACCGTAGAGACAGGCGCAACGGTGAAAGTGCCCCTCTTCATCAACACAGGCGAATCTATTGAAATCGACACCCGCGACGGCAGCTACGTTGGCCGCGTGAAAGCTTGATTTCTTAGACGATCTTTGGCAATGGGTGCCGTGCGGTTTTCGCTTATAGTACCCGTCTACAACCGTGCCGACGAAGTGCTCGCCCTGCTCGAAAGCCTGGCGCAGCAAGACTTCAAAGACTTTGAATGCATCATCGTTGAAGACGGCTCTCCCCTCCCTTGCGGCGATGTCTGCAGCCGCTTCGAAGACCGCCTGAACCTAAGATACTTTTTCAAGGAAAACGAAGGGCGCTCCATAGCCCGGAATTACGGAATGCAAAGAGCCGACGGAGACTTTTTCGTCTTCGTCGACTCTGACTGCATACTCCCTCCAGATTACTTTTCCCGGCTCTCCGCGGCTCTCGACGACAATCCGACCGACTGCTTCGGAGGCCCTGACGCGGCAGCCGACAATTTCTCACCCCTGCAGAAGGCCATCAGCTTTGCCATGACCTCTTTCCTGACCACGGGCGGCATCCGCGGAGGGAAGGTGAAACTGGAAAAGTTCGTGCCGCGTACTTTCAATATGGGCTTCACCAGAGAGGTATATGAGAAGGTCGGTGGATTTCGCGAAATGTTCAGCGAGGATATCGACATGAGCACCCGCATCCGAAACGCAGGGTTTGAAACCACGCTTTTCCCTGACGTAAAGGTATTTCACAAGCGAAGGGTCA
Organism: Muribaculaceae bacterium; assembly: GCA_022509145.1. Lineage (GTDB taxonomy): Bacteria > Bacteroidota > Bacteroidia > Bacteroidales > Muribaculaceae > Lepagella. The sequence continues at coordinate 19,855 of JAFLTX010000007.1, forward strand.
ACCTGAAAAAGTTTTGGAAACAAGTCCACATTTTCGGTATGTCGCGCATCACGCTCCACCTTCTCTATCCCGGCTCGCTCAAGCTGGTGCACACCCTTCCGGCTCTCTTCGTGATCTTCTCGGTGGCTTTGATTTTGGGCGCGGTATTCCTGCCGATACTCCTCATCCCGCTGGGCCTCTACATCCTGGCCCTGTTCATAGCCGCATCAGTCAAATACAGAAGTCTGAAAATCGGATGTCTGGCGGTAGTGGCCTCCTTGACCCAACTCTACGGCTACGGCACCGGCTTCCTGCGCGCTTTCTTCTGGAAAATCCTTATGCGCCGCGGTCGCGATGAAGATGAGGAGCGACGCCTCAGGGTTGGATAATAAAAGCAACCTGAATTCAATCTCCGTGAATTCCACGCCTCCACAATTCCACACAGCCGAACTATAATCATTCACTCCGACAGACATACGCCTCAATTTATAAATCACCCTCATCAAACCCCCGCCCTATGGAGAATCTTTTGCCGATGGAGAAGGCCGAAAAGTATGGCTTCGAATCGCTTTCCACTTCCGAACTGCTCGCCATCATTCTGCGCACCGGCCAGACGGGAATCCCCGTGACCATGATGACGGCCAACCTTATGGCAGCCAACGACGGGCGGCTCAAGGTGCTGGAAAGGCGTTCGCGCCAGGAGCTCATGCTAACTCCCGGGATAGGTAGGGTAAAGGCTTTCCAGATTGAGGCCGTGCTCGAGATAATGCGGCGGTACAACCTCGAGACCTTGGGCGACAGGTTTACAATCCGCTCCGCCGCCGACATCTTCCGCTACATGCACCCCAAGGCAGCGCCCCTCTCTGTGGAGAACATCTGGCTGCTGATGCTCAACCGCAAGAACGCTCTCATCGAATGCCGCACCATCTCTCAGGGCGGCTCGTCGGCCACTGTATTCGACCTCAAGACGATTCTTCGCAACGTCATTCTCACTCCCAACATCGAATCTGTTGCGATGGTCCACAACCACCCCTCCGGTTCTCTCAACCCGAGTCCGCAAGACGACCAGATCACACGCCAGCTGAAAGACGGATGCCAATATTTAGGCATCAAAATGCTCGACCACGTCATCGTCACCCAAGACGGCTACTATTCCTACAACGACAACAACCGTCTGTAGCGGAGCCGCGATAACGCCGGCAATCGCCAGGAAAGGCGCCCCAATCGCAACAACTATGCGATAAAGTTGGTCGCCTGAACTGCAATTACAGATAATTTTTATTAACTTTGCACCATGGAGCGATTTAGGAACCTGATAGCGAAGGTGCCGACGGGGTTGCTCTCGGGCATCACCCTGGCCCTGATTCTATGGTTCACCCTCGCTCCTCACCCCACGGGAGAGCTTGAGATTCCGCTCTTTCCGGGTGCCGACAAGATAATACACGCCATAATGTTTGGCTTCCTCACCTTCGTGGTGCTCGTCGAGACCATGAAGTATCTCAAGTGGAGGACTGTCCCGTTGAGCGGGATCGGTGTTGTGGCTTTTATCTGCGCGGGCATCGGGGTGATTGTTGAAATTCTGCAGAGAGCCATGGGGCTGGGACGGTCTTTTGAGATTCTCGACATTTTGGCAGACAGCGCCGGAGCCATGATAGGAGCCGCCGTCTGGGCCATGATTCAGAACATCTTCGCCTCCCCCGACGACTGAGCTGCCTATAAAAAACAGATGACAGAGAAGAACCCGGACCTTCCCGCCGATCCCGTCAATCCCGTGGATGCCGCCGAGCAACCCGCGCCTGAAGGGGAAAATCCAAAGCAGAAGAAGCATTGGATTCATCCCACGTGGCTGCGCCGCACGCTCAAGACGCTCATGTGGATTGTCATCGTGGTGGTGATCCTGCCGTTCCTTCTCTACATCCCGCCGATCCAGGACCTTGCCATCGACATAGCCCGCAAGGAGCTGAAGAAGTCTACGGGGATGGACGTCTCCATCAATAAATTCCGGCTCAAATTCCCTCTCGACGTCAGCCTGCAAGACCTCCTTATTCTCGAGGCCAGCGGCGACACGATGGTGAGCGCGCGCGAAGCCGTGGTCGACGTCAAGCTCCTTCCGCTGCTCAAACTCGATGTCCAGGTAAAGAAACTGGCGCTCAACGACGCTTATTATCGTCTCGTCTCCTCCGACACCTCGATGATAATGACGATCAAAGCGGGCCTTCTCGAGGTTGACGACAAAAGCTCCGTAAATATCAAGACGAGCTACATCGACCTCAACGAAGCCAAATTGCGCGACGCCGACATCGGAATGTACATCGACGTATGGAAGAAGAAACCGAATCCAGACGACACCGTTCCCTCCCCGTTTAAAATCAGGATCGGAAACCTTGACGGCCAGAATGTGAGATTCGGAATGTCGAGCCTCCCCTCCATCGACACTCTCGCCATATTCACGCAAAACATACAGTTGACCAACGGGCTTATCGACCTTCCTGCTTCAAAAATCACAGCCGACCAACTCGTGGCCAACAGCGGCAACTTCACCTTCCTCACTCCCACGGAAGAATATATAAAGACGCACCCCGAGCCCATCGACACCGTCTCCAAGGAGACTCCCCCAATGCAGATCATGGGTAAGATGGTGAAGCTCACCAATTTCGACGGGCTCTACGGAGTGGCGGGAGCGAAGCCCCAGCCAGGGTTTGACGCGAGCTACCTGCAACTCGCGGGTATCAACGTGCAGATAGACGACTTCTACAACGAAGCCTCCACTCTCAAGCTCCCCATCGTTTCCCTCCAGGCCACGGAGCGCTGCGGCCTGAAAATAACCGAGGGTCACGGCTTCGTAGGCATCGACTCCACGGGTCTTTACCTCGACACGCTCCAGGTCTACACCCCCTATTCCCGCATCCACCTTACTGCCGGCCTTCCCTTCGCTCTGATGGAGCTAAAGCCGGAAGCCGATGTCAATGTGAATGCCAACATGAGCCTCGGCATCCCCGACATCAACAGCTTCATGCCCTCGCTGAAGCAATACACCAAACTGCTTAATATCAACAAGCCGTTGAATCTGAGGATGGAAGCGCACGGCATTCTTACCGACATCTCGGTTCCCGTGTTCGATGTTGCGCTTCCCGGCGCGCTGAGCCTCAACGCCTCCGGATTTGCGAGCAACCCGATGAATATCAAGCAGATGGTGGCGTCGCTTAACATCGACGGCCAACTCACCGACCCCGAACTCGTGCAGCACTTTACCGGAGATATGGGCTTCAAGGTGCCCTCGCTCAAAATCACCGGTAAGGCCGGGGCCAACCATAATGCATATACTGCTGACCTTAAGCTGCTTTCGCCTAAAGGCGACATCTCCGCCGTCGGGAAAGTCAATCTCAACTCAGAAACCTACAACGTCAATCTCGTCGTCAACGACTTCGACGCTGCCTATTTCGTGCCTGACATAGGCGTAGGGATGGTTACTGCCTCTCTCGACGCCAAGGGCGACGGCTTCAACCCAACCAAACCCTCGGCCGACACCGATGTCCTTCTCAATATAGACGAGATTGAGTATAACAAAAACACCCTCAGAGACATAACACTGAAGGCAACCCTCGGCAACCATCAGTATGACGTGACCCTGAATTCGCCCAACTCAGTGGCCGACATCAATCTGTCGCTCGCCGGAGAAATCCTTCCTGACGACTATTCGGCCAAAGGGTATCTCCATTGCCGCAATCTCAATCTGCAGGCGCTCGGGCTGGATTCGCTCCCAAACGGCGGCTCCTTCGACATCTACATCGACGGAACGGCCTCTCCCGAGAAATGGCTCTACGACGTAGACCTCTCCATCGCAAATCTCGACTGGACGCTCCCCGACCAGATAATCCATCTCCCCGAGGGTATCCAAGCCGACCTTCTGGCCACTGCCGACGAAGTGTCGCTCAAGGTGGATTGCCAGCAGGCCCAGCTAGACTTCTTCAGCCAGGAGAATCTGAAGGAAGTGGTGGATAAATTCAGCAATGCGGCCGACGTAGCAGTGAAGCAGTTGGACAACCGCGAACTGAAGGTAGACACCCTGCAGACCCTCCTCCCGAAATTCGACCTCTCGCTCGCAACCCCCGGCGCCGGAATAGTTGACCAGATGCTCTCTTCTTCGGGCCTCTACATCGATTCGCTCAACGTAAACCTCAAAAACGATTCGATAATTACGGGAGGCGCCAAAGTGCTCGGACTCCAGACCGGTTCCTTCACCATCGACACCATCTCCCTCGGCCTGAGCCAGAGAAACTACCTGCTCGACTATCGCCTGCACGTAGGCAACAAGCCCGGCACGCTCGACGAGTTTGCCGACGTCAATCTCTCCGGCTACGTTGGCGGCAACCGTCTCTCAGCTTTCTTCAACCAGGTGAACTCCAAAGGTGAAAACGGCTATAAGCTCGGTTTTACAGCCGCCATTTCCGACGATATCGTTTCCCTGCACTTCACGCCTCTCAAGTCGATGATCGGCTACAGGCAATGGACTCTCAACCCCGACAACTACATCGACGTAAACCTCAAAAACTATAAGATAGAGGCCAATCTCGAGGCCGAGAGCAACGAGAGCGCCGTGCTCCTTGAAACCCGCGCCGGTGCCGACGACCTGCAGGAACTTCACCTGAAACTCACCAACATCAACCTGCAGGAATTCCTGCAGATGTCGGTAAACGCGCCTCCGCTCACCGCCACCATAAACTCTGACATAAGAGCCCGTTACGACGGGAAGGAACTCGTGGGCGTCGGTCGTCTCGGCCTCACCAATCTGAGCTATGACCGTACCCCCATCCAAGACCTCAACCTCTCGTTGCAGGCCGCGATGGGCAACGACGGCACCTACGACGTGGCCCTCTCGCTGGCCGTGGCCAAGCAGCAGCGTGCCCTTACCGTCTCCAGCAAGCTCGTCACCGGCGAAGAAGGCCTCGAGCCGGAATATGTGAAGCTGAACCTCGACAAATTCCCGCTCTCTGTGGCTAACGCCTTCCTTGGGAACGACGTGGCGCAGCTCCAAGGCACCATGTCGGGCGACATGGACCTCAGCGGCGGTCTCACAAAACCGATCCTCAACGGCTCGCTCACCTGCGATTCCGTGGCCGTGTATCTCCCCATCATGGGATCTTCCCTGAAGTTTGACAACGAGCCGCTCACGGTAACAAACAACGTGGTGCGCTTCAATAATTTCGACATCTACGGCGCCAACAACAATCCTCTCACCATCGACGGTACCATCGACGCCACCAAGCTCAACGACATCCTGCTCGATGTGAGCGCCAACGCCAACAATTTCCAGCTCGTGGGGAACGACCGCCGCGCAGGAAGCGACCTTTACGGCAAGCTCTTCCTCAACCTCAACGCCACAGCAAAAGGCCCGATGACGCACTTCACCGCCACGGCCAACCTCAACATCCTGAATTCCACCGACGTCTACTACTCGATTCCGGATGCCAACACAGCCATCGAAGCGCGCAAGACCAACGACGTGGTACGCTTCGTGAACCTTGCCGACACCCTTACGATCAAAGAGAAAGAGCAGGAAACCGTCTACATGAGGGTCAACGCCACGGTGAGCATCACACCCGGCGCCATGGTGACCGTAAACCTCTCGAACAACGGCACTGACCGCGTGCAGCTCTCTCCCTCCGGCACAATCACGCTCTACCGCAACTTCATGGGCGACATCACCCTCAACGGACAGCTCAACACCGGCAACGGCTTTGCGCGTTACAACATCCCCGTGCTCGGCGACAAGGAATTCGTGTTCGACCCCTCGAGCTTCATCCTGTGGAACGGCCCGATGATGAACCCCGTGCTCAACATCAAGGCCACCGACACGATGAAGGTGAGCGTGTCGCAGTCGGGAGGCAACAGCCGCCTCGTCAACTTCCTGGTGCATCTTTCGGCCACGGGCACCCTCTCGAGCCCCAACGTGCTCTTCGACCTTTCTACCGACGACGACATGGCCATTCAGAACCAGCTCCAGGGGATGAGTGCCGACCAGCGTAATTCCGCGGCAATGAACATGCTCATCACGGGCATGTATTCCGCCGGCGACATCTCCTCCAACGTCGGACCGCTTACCGGCAACGTCTATAATTTCCTCGCTTCCCAGCTCAACTCATGGGCGGCCAAAAACATCCGCGGGGTCGACCTCTCGTTCGGCGTCAACCAATACGACATGACAAACGACGGCCAGTCTTCCACCGCCACCAGCTACAGCTACCAGCTCTCCAAATCGCTCTTCAACAACAAATTCAAGATAAGCGTCGGAGGCAATTACTCCACTGAAGACTCCACCGACGACAACCTGACGCAAAACCTCATCAGTGACATCTCTTTCGAGTATCTCATCAAGCAGACTCAGACACAGACCATGCTGGTGAAACTCTTCCGTCACAACGGCTATGAGAGCATCCTCGAGGGCGAGATCGTAGAGATGGGCGCCGGCTTCGTCTACAAGCGCAAGCTCGGCGACTTCAGATCGTTCTTCCGCTCCGGATCTCACAAAAAGAGCACATCGCCTCTCCTTCCTGCCGCCACAACACGCGCCGACTCCACCGCGGCTCCCGCTCCGGAGGAAGCCACAACCGTCAAATCTTCAGATAATCCCTGATTCCTGCCCATGAAAGCAAAAAGCATACTCATAAGGCTCTCGGTGATTCTCCTTCTTCTGGCAGGAGTAGGATGCTCTACCACCAAACGTCTCGGCGAAGGCGAGGTGCTCTATACAGGTGTCAAGAAGGTGACCATCACGCCGCAACCCGGCGAGAAACTCCCCGACGCGCTTGTGGGCGAGCTGAAGAAGACCATCGACGTGAAGCCCAACAACCCCATGCCGTTCCTCTCGCCTTACGTCAGGACCCCCTTCCCCATAGGGCTTTGGGTCTACAACAATTGGAATCCCGACTCAAAAGGCCTCAAGGGATGGCTCTACCGCAATCTGGTGGCCAAACCGGTGCTCATCAGCGACGTACGCCCGGCAATCCGCAACGACATGATGGAGAAAATCCTCGACGACAACGGCTACTTCGGCTCCACCGCCCATTACGAGCTCCTTTACGACAAGAAGAACCCCAAGATGGCCCGCATCAGCTACTCGGTGAACGTAAGCGAGCCGTATCCCATCGACTCCATAATATACATCGACCGCCCGGAGAACTCGCTGACTCATTTCATCGACTCCCTGGCGCGCCTCGACAAGTATCTGCAGCCCGGAAGCATCTTCTGCGTAGACTCGCTCAGCGACGTGAGAATCAAGATCACAAACCGCCTGCGAAACCGCGGCTACTACTACTTCCGCCCGGAATACATCGAATTCCTGGCCGACAGTCTCATCACCCCCCACCACATCACCATCAAGCTCGACCTTGACCAGGCCACGCCCGAGATAGCGATGCGTCAATTCAAGGTGGGAAGGGTGATCACCACAATCGAGCGGCGCAGCACCCGCGACCCCGGCACTCCCGACACCACTATGACAAACCGAGGCGAGCTCGTGGTCTACGAGCCGGCCCACCTCCGCAAAAGCATAATCCCCGGCTGCATCACATTCCGCGAAGGGCGCCTCTTCTCCGTCAGAGACATGGACCGCACCCAAGAGCGGCTCTCGCGCCTCGGCATCTTCGGGAGCGTCCAGATACAGCCGTTCCCTGCCGACACCACGGCCGGCGGCGCCGAAGAGATGGACGTGCTTATCAATTGCCGCTTCGACCGCCCCATGGAAGCCTCTGTGGAAGTGAACGCCACTTCAAAATCAAACAGTTACATCGGCCCGGGAGTGATCTTCGGTCTTACCCACAATAACGTGTTCGGTGGCGCCGAAAGGCTCTCGCTCCAGCTCACCGGCAGTTATGAGTGGCAAACGGGCCGGGGAGCCAACCGGAGCATCTTCAACTCCTATGAATTCGGCCTTACCGCCTCGCTTGCTTTCCCGAGGCTCCTGGCTCCCAACTTCATCAAGCGCCGCCAGCGCGACCTCAACTGGACCACCGTTTCGCTCGGCGCCGACCTCCTCAACAGGCCCCACTATTTCAAAATGGCCGAGCTTAACGCTGGGTTCTCTTACGACTGGAAACCCACGCGCAACACCTCAAGCACACTGACTCTCTTCAAGCTCACCTACAACAAATTGATGTCGACCACCGAAGAGTTCGACTCGATCATGAACCTCAATCCGTCGGTGGCCTTGAGTTTCCAGAGCCAGTTTATCCCGCAGCTGAGCTACACGTATACCCTCGACAAATTCCTTGAGAAAGAGCAGATCAACGGGATTACCTTCACGGGCCAGTTTACAGAGGCCGGCAATATTTTCGACGGCATCTGGTCTATCTTCCAGCGCCACGGTGAGAAGAAAATGTTCGGCACGCCTTTCTCCCAGTTTATAAAAGGCCAGGTGCAGCTCGTCTACAACCGGCGGCTCTTCCCGCATCTCAACCAATGGATCGTGAGCCGTGTGCTCATCGGCGCCGAGCATGCCTACGGCAATTCAAGGGAAGTGCCTTATTCCGAGCAATTCTATATCGGCGGCGCCAACTCCATCCGCGCCTTCACGGTGCGCTCCATCGGCCCGGGCAGCTACCGGCCTCCGAAGTCGCAGCGCGATTCCTACTTCGACCAGACCGGTACATTCAAACTTGAAATGAACGTGGAATACCGCTTCCCGATCGTGAGCATCCTCCATGGCGCGGCATTTGTCGACGCCGGCAACATCTGGCTCCTCAAGAAGGATCCTCTGCGCCCCGGCGGTCTGCTCACCGGCAAGACCTTCCTGCGCGACATAGCTCTCGGCACGGGCGTGGGTCTGCGTGTCGACATCGGGGTGATGGTGATTCGCGGCGACCTTGGATACGGCCTTCACGTGCCGTATGCCGACGCCGGGCCGCACTATTTCAACATCCCCTTCAAGAAAGCCTTTGCGTTTCACCTCGCAATCGGCTATCCCTTCTAAGGTTTCAAAAAAATTTACTGCTTCACCCTCTTGCTGGGGTGTGATGAAAGGTTTCAAAAAGTCTGCGCTTTGTGCACGGATGCTCTAACTCTCGGTGAGAATCTTCTCGAGTTCCTGACCAGTGATCTTGAGCTGGAGTTCTCCGCCTCGGGCCACTGATATACCCCCCGTCTCTTCGCTCACCACGATGCAGAGCGCGTCGGTGGTCTGGCTCATCCCCAGAGCGGAGCGGTGGCGCAGGCCGAGCTCCTTCGGGATGTCCATGTCGTGGCTCACGGGGAGGATGCATCCGGCCGCCTTTATTATGTCGCCTGCAATGATGAGGGCTCCGTCGTGCAGCGGCGAGTTTTTGAAGAATATGCTCTCTATCAGGCGCGCGTTCACGGGGGCGTTCAGGCGTTCGCCGGTGTTCTCATAGTCGTTGAGCGGCATGCGCCTCTGCATCACTATCAGCGCCCCGGTCTTGGTGCGGCTCATCGACTGGCAGGCCCTCACTATGGCCAGCGCCACTTCATGGTTCCCCTCGTCTACGGCCGGTTTCCCGTGCAGAAGAAGGCGCCGCAGGTTCTTCCAGCGGCTGCGCGATCCGATGTCGATGAGGAAGCGCTTTATCTGGTCTTGGAAGAGAATCACGAAGATAATCAACCCGATGCTCATAAACTTGTCGAGCACCGTCCCCGTGAGTTTCATATTGAAGATTTCGGAAGCCAACACCCAGATGGCGATAAAAGCCAACACCCCGAAAAAGAGGCTCAGCGTGCCGCTCTTGCGCATCAGCTTGTATACGTAGAAAAGCAAGACGGCAATGAGCAGTATGTCGATTACATCTATAATTCCGAAACTTACCATAATTTTTCTATCGTTCTTGCGGTGAGCACCCCTTCCCTCACATCGTGCACCCTTATTATGGAGGCCCCTCTCATCATTGCCGCGGCATTCAGCGCCACTGTGGGCACCAGCGAGTCGGCCACGTCACACTCCGCTGCCTCGCGGGCCATCCTTTTCCGGCTGATTCCCACCAAGATGGGGCAATCAAACACTCTCAGGCAGTCGAGATTTGCCAGCAGTTCATAACTCTGCTCCGATGTCTTGGCGAATCCGAAGCCCGGGTCTACGATAAGGTTGGCTATCCCGTGCCTCCTGGCCTCGTCTACCTTGAAAGCCAGTTCGCTTGTCACGTCTGCCACCACTCCCCCGGGATAGTCGCAAAGCGAGTCCATCGTCAGCGAGTTTCCCCGGCTGTGGGTCAGGATATACCCGGCGTTCCTCTCCCCCACCGTCGCCATCATCTCCGGATCGGAGCCTCCGGTGACGTCGTTGATGAAGTCGGCCTGAAAACGGTCTATGCAATGGGCGGCCACCGAGGCGCGATAGGTGTCGATCGAGAGGATTGCCTCCGGGAAGGCCCTGCGAATCTCTCCTACGGCTTCCGAAAGCCGCTCGAGCTCCTCTTCCGCCGACGGCGGACAGCTCCCCGGGCGAGTGCTGCAGCCGCCGATATCGATCATGTCGGCTCCCGCCTCGATCATCGCCGAGGCACGTTTCACCGCCTCTGCCGCCGTAAGCGAACGGCTCCCCGCGAAAAAAGAATCCGGGGTAACATTGATTATCCCCATCACCCACGGGCGGTCGATGGTCACCAATTTACCTTTCACCGTGATCACTTCCGGCTTTATAAAACCTCCAAACAGGCTCATGACTGCAAATTTAACAAAAAACTCGCAAAGCCCCAAAACGCCCCACCCCTCCGCCGGCTCTACAGTTCAAAACAGAAAGGAGAGCCATGGCCTTCCCGCCACAGCTCCCCCTTGATATCTGATATCTGATAATCGTTACTTAACGATGACTTTCTTGCCTCCGATTATGTAGATTCCGGGATTAAGAGTCTCTACATCTTCGGCGGACGCATCCTTCTTTACAAGAACGCCGTTTACGGTATATATTGTAAAGCTCTCGGAATCTGTAAAGACATCATTGACGCCGGCGCCGGCTACAACCGTTACCACACATGTGGCCGACGCAGAGCCGTAGGTAGCTGTTATGAACGCTGTGCCCTCGGCTACGCCCAAGACAGTACCATCAGAAGACACGAAGGCAACGCTCGGATTGCTGCTGCTCCACATTATCTCCTGACCCGTAGTATTTCCAGAATTTACGGTGGCCTTCAGTTTGTCGGTCTGACCCACGAGCAATGTCATTTCCTGAACGTTAAGAGTTACTGAGGTTTCAATTGCGGGAGTAACAGTGATTTCACAGCTGGCGGATAGATTGCCATAGGTGGCTGTTATGCGGCAGGTTCCGGCAGTCATACCCGTCACCAGGCCGTTGTCGCTTACTGTGGCGACAACAGGATTGCTGCTGCTCCAGGTTGCAGCCAAGCTGTTGGTTGGCATATTCTTCGGAGTAAGTGACAGCTGAAGAGTTTCTCCGGCTTTGAACGTAGTGGAGCCAGTGTAATGGATTTCAACCTCTGTGATATCACCGATTTCAACAATATTTGAAAATCTGTTCCAAGGCGAAGTCCCGTAATATAACAACAGTGAGCCCTGCGGCACATAGACAATCGCTTTTGAATAAATCGAGCTTGAGAAAATATCCGCGCTATTTTGAGTGGCAACGGGAGGGCGTTGAGAGTTGCAGTTTATTATCTCTATGTTATCGCATTCTGCAAAGGCATCCCCTCCTATATTCAATAATCCATTAGAGTTGATAGTAATTGATTTTAGTCCCCTGCATTTGGAGAAAGCATTGTATCCGATTGTAGTTGTTGAAGTAGGTATAGTCACACTCGTGAGCCCGCTGCAATCACTGAAAGCCCACTCTCTGATTGAAGTTACTGTGGTTGGAATCTCAAAGGAACCCTCCAAATTAATTGGCACGAAATAAATGGCCGAACTATCATCTCCATATATAATTCCGTTCTCTATTTTAGAATTTTTAGCAGGATAACTTATGCTTTTCCCATATCTAAAAGGATTTTGCAGATTGTCAGGATAAGCGCTCTTTATTAACCCGTTGCAACCATAAAAGGCATTGTTTCCGATTGAAGTGATGGAAGTTGGGATTGACACACTTAACAATCCGCTGCATCCGTAGAAAGCCTCGTCTCCAATTATAGTAACGGAAGTTGGGATTGTCCCACTTAACAATCCGCTACATCCGGAAAAAGCCTCGTTTCCAATTTTAGTAACGGAAGTGGGAATTGTCACGCTTGTCAACCAACTACAATTACGGAAAGCATAATTTTTAATTGCAGTAATAGATTCGGGAATTTTTAATTCTTTAATCTCTTGGTTGTTAAGATAAAGATGATGGGCATAATATACGGGATTTGAAGTAGCGGAGCTAAAATCAATATTACACCACGCTTCTAAATCAGAAATGTTCACGCTTGTCAGTCCGCTGCAACCTTCGAAAGCAGAGCTTCCGATTGAAGTGACGGAATTCCCGATTGTAACGCTTGTCAACCCGCTGCAACCTTCGAAAACATACCATCCGATTTCAGTGACGGAATTGGGAATTGTCACACTTGTCAACGCGCTGCAACCACGGAAAGCATGGCTACCGATAGAAGTGAGAGAATTGGGAATTGTCACGCTTCTCAGACCGCTGCAACCCCAGAAAGCAGAGCTACTGATTGAAGTGACGGAATTGCCGATTGTAACGCTTGTCAGTCCTCTGCATCCTGCGAAAGCAAACCCTCCGATTTCAGTGACGGAATTGGGGATTGTCACGCTTGTCAGTCCACTGCAACCATAGAAAGCATAGTCACCGATTGTAGTGACGGAATTGCCGATTGTAACGCTTGTCAGCCCGCTGCAACCTGAGAAAGCATCGCTTCCGATTGAAGTGACGGAATTGGGAATTGTCACGCTTGTCAGGCCGCTGCAACCCCTGAAAGCAAACCCTCCGATTGAAGTGACGGAATTAGGGATTTCCACGCTTGTTAACCCGCTGCAATACTGGAAAACATACCATCCGATGTCAGTGACGGAAATGGGGATTGTCACGCTTGTCAACCCGCTGCAATACCAGAAAGCAAAGCTTCCGATTGAAGTGACGGAATTGGGGATTTCCACGCTCGTCAACCAGGTCCAACCTTGGAAAGTATAATTCTTAATTGCAGTAATAGATTCGGGGATTTTTAACTCTTTAATCTCTTGGTTGTTCAGATAAAGA